>CAYNLN010000001.1:0-164107 GCA_964398065.1 uncultured Christensenella sp.
GGACCCACGCAACCAGCTTGGAAGGCTGGTGTTCTACCATTGAACTACACCCGCACTTCACACAATGCTTGAAAATTATAGCAAATCAATTCCGTAATGTCAAACGTTTATTCGAAGATTTTAAAAATTTTAAACCTTTTTGAAGAATTATTTTTTTTTGACAAAAATTATGCCGTTTTACTCGGTTTCGTCATCGTTTTTTTCCCGAATAATTTTATTAGATTAGCCATAGCGAAGCATATCTGCTAAAGTTTGACGATAAAAAATGCATTAATTTTTTAAATCGGCAAGCCGCATATAAGACTTAATATTTTCTTTAGAACAAATATGGAGAAAGTAATTTAGCGACGATACTACATATTATTATGCAAGGGCTTAGTAAAGATTTTACCGTAAGCATATTTTGCTTTTTTAGTGAAAACTATTTTGAAAAAGTGAAAAAAAATTTAATTATATACCTATAAAAACGGCAATATTCTTGACGTTTTCGAATAACAAGTGTATAATTATTATCGTAAACAAAAAGAGGGATTGTTGTGAAGAAAAATTTAAAACCGAAAGCGTATATTTATCCGTTACCCGTGCTTGTTATCGGCACTTACGACGAAAACGGAACCCCCGACGCCATGACCGCCGCTTGGGGAACCGTCTACGACTACAATATGGTCTCGGTGTGCCTTGCAAGCGAGCATAAAACGGTTAAAAATCTTATGGCGACTAAATCCTTTACCGTTTCCATGGCGGACGTTAATACGGTAAAAGAAGCCGATTATTTGGGCGTGGTGTCTGCAAACGACGTTCCCGACAAGGTGGAGAAAATCGGCTTTACAAGTCGAAAAGCGCAAACGGTCGACGCGCCTTTATTCGACGTGTTACCGCTTGCGTTGGAATGTAAGCTTGTAAGTTACGACGAAGAATCGGGCATTGCCGTGGGAGAGGTTTTAAACGTCGTTGCCGACGAAGATATTTTAAACGAAAACGGCAAAATAGACCTTAACAAATTTAAACCTATATGTTACGATACCGACACGCACGGATACTATGCGATAGGGGAAAGAGTCGGCAACGCTTTTTCGGATGGCTTAAAGTTAAAATAGGCGATAACGGGCTTATAGGGGGACTTTTTCGTCCAAAAGTCCTTTTTGACGTTGCAGAAACACGTAAAAGACAGAACTATTACACACAAAAGATAAAATAAATTGCGTAAAAGAATACGCAGAAAATCCATAATGAAAAATTCAAGCAATACATATTTAAAAATAGTGAAAATCATAGGTATCGCGGCGCTTATATGTACGGCGATACTTTTTACGTTCCTTGTCGTCGAATCGTCGATGACGGGCGAAACAAGCGGTACGCTTACGAGTTTTATAACGGGTAAGGTCGATTCTTCGCTCGATTTGTCGGATAAGATCGAGGAAAATTACGAGACCCAATCGATAGATATTTCCGCGTCTAAAAGTAGCGGCAAATATTACATAGGCGAAACCATTCAACTTTCGATAACTTACTATCCTGCAAAAACCCGTGATACCGAAGTCGAGTATTCGGTCGATCTTCCTAAGTGCGCGACGGTCGACCAAAACGGTACGTTAACCTTTTTAAATAAAAATACGGTTACGGTAAAAGCAGTGCTTAAAAGCGACCCGACTATTTACGACACGATAAGTTTTTGGTGTGTCGGCGAGGACGTTTTCGACGAAGCGCACCCCGAAAGAAAAGTCTTTTCCTTGTCCGGTAGCGGCGTTACGAATAATACGATTAAGAAGGGAAAGTTCGCCAAAATAAATCTAAACGACAACAAAACTTTCGTTGAAATCGCCTCGCTTAAAGTTAAAGACCCCTCGGTTGCGTTTGTTACGGAAAACAGAGTGTTCGGAAGATCTAAAGGTTCGACGGAAATTACCGCAACTTTAAAAGCGCCCGACGGCACAAAGGAAACTTATACCATACCCGTTACGGTGGAGGATAGCGATTACGTTCCCGTAAGCGAAATTAAATTTAAAGACGACGTAGAAATCGTTGACGAGAAAAACGTGTCGGATTATCGAAAACTATTCGTCATCGAAGACGGAAGAACTTTGGACGATTATACTTGCCGCGTTACGTCTGACAATAATAAAATCGTAAACATATCGTCATATGCTTTTTTGGTGCATACATACGGCACGGTTACTTTTACATTCCAATCGGTATATAATCCCGACTTGTTTTTCGAAAAAACAATCTACGTAAAGCCGATAGAACCTGAAAGTTTAACTATAGTCGGCGCAGACACCGTTCAGCCGCATAGCTATTACCAATATTCGGCATATCATGCGCCGACAAAGTATTCTTCGGCTGTAAAATGGTCGATTGTCAAAGGACATGCGACGATAGACGAAAACGGAAAGTTAGTTGCGACTTTCTTCGGAGACGTGACCGTGCGTTGTCAAAGCCTTTTAGACGAAAGTTTGTACGTTGAAAAAACCATCCACGTCGGCTTTGCGACGTCCGCAAGGGGAATTGTTCGAAAACTTATGGGACATATGGGGCTTCACGCCGTGTTGGGCTTCGGCATTACTTTCACTTTATTGTTTACTTTAAAACGAAAACGTTTTACTTTACTTTCGCCCGTAATTTGTTTTGCAAGCACTTGTTTGACGGAATTTATTCAATACTTCGTACCGGGAAGAAGTTGTCATTTTACAGACGTTATTACGGACTTTTCGGGGGCGGTCGTAGGCATTGTAGTCGCAGTTATATTTGCAGCCCTTATATTAGTCGTTTTTAGGATTGTTTCCAAAAAGGAATACAAAAAGGTTATCTCGGCAGTAAAAGCGACGAATATAAAAAATTTATTTACAAAGGTGCCGAAATTGCAAGACGAAAACAATAGAATTAAAGACGAAATCTGTGCCGAAGAAACCGATGAAAATATCCGATAACGGGCTTATAGACCGATTTTTTTACCGATATGGCTAAATGATTGTTATCGAAAATCCGATATTTATATATTTTTCGAATCGGTAAAATAATTTGCATAAACCCTTGAATTTTCAATGTAAGTATGATATAATTAAATTAACAAAAGCGATAAAGGTGGAATTATGGCAAAGGAAAAGACTAATAAATTACAAGACGCAATTAAATACTACGCGGTAGTCGCTTCCGACGATAACGCTACGGAAGAGGCAAGAAAGTATGCGACCACGGCGCTTTATTATTTACGCCGTTACGCGCGCTACTCGGTTAATAAGGCTGAAGAAGAATACCTTATGAACGATAACCGAAAATGGACGCAAGAGGAAGAAGACAAATTGAAAGCCGAATTCGAAAAAGGCTATTCGGTCGAAAGGCTTGCAAAAGTTCATCACAGAAAGTACAGCGGTATAATATCGAGGCTTGTTTTGTTAGGTCTTTTATCCGAGGAAGGTACCGTTAAAAAACGTTGGACGAAAGAAGAAGAGGAAAAACTCGAAAAGGAGTTTTTAAGCGGTAAAAAACTTGCCCAAATTGCCAAAAACCATAACCGCACGATAGGCGGTATTAACTCGAGGTTGATTCTTTTAGGCCTTATAGACGAATAAATTTTTACCCGCGACAAAAGCGTAAGAGCATTTTGTCGCGGGTTTTTTGGCGTTAACGGGCTTATAGGCAGACTTTTTATCTGTTTTAATTTTAACAAACCGAAAAAATTTGTGAACACAGAGTCTTTTAAACAAGATATCGCACTTAAAAAATTGATTATTAAAAAAAATATGATATAATATATTTAAACAAATCGTTTAAGGAAAGCATTTATGTCATCTAACGAGATTTTTCAAATTATACAAAGTTTTATATGGCTGTTTGCGGGCGTAGGCGTTTTTATCGTCGGAATGAATCTTTTAAGCGGCGCTTTGGAAAAAGGTTCAGGAAGCGGGCTTAAAAAATTGCTGTCAAAAATCAGCAAAAACAGAACGTCGGGCGTTTTAAGCGGAGCGGCGATAACCGCGCTTATACAAAGTTCCGCCGCAACTACGGTTATGACCATAGGTTTCGTAAATGCCGGAGTTATGACGCTTTTGCAAGCGACGCCTATTATTATGGGTGCCAACATCGGTACGACGATAACGGGGCTTTTGGTGTCGCTTAAAAACGATTACTTTAATCTTGTAATGTATTTTCTCGCCTTTGTCGGCGTTATGATGGGTTTTTCGAAAAAGGAAAACACAAAAACAGTCGGCAATTTGTTTTGCGGACTCGGTTTAATTTTTGTCGGGCTGAACTTAATGAGTAGCGATCAAGCTTTCGGCAATTCTTTAATAAAAAATCTTTTCGGAAGTTTATTCGACGTAATAGATTTTCCGCTTTTGTTGGTGATTATCGGTGCGGTAATAACCGCACTTATGCAAAGTTCGTCGGCGTCGACGGGTATAGTGATTACAATGGTCGGGGCGGGGGTAATGCCGCTCGATTTAGCGTTGTTTGTAATCCTCGGCGCAAATATCGGTACTTGCGTAACGGCGATGTTAGCGTCTTCCGGCGCCAATGAAAACGCAAAAAGGGTTGCTTTTATACATTTTGCCTTTAACCTAATAGGTTCTATTCTTTTTGCCGTTGTTATATGGATATTTAGGAAGGAAACCGTAGACCTTCTTTGCTTTTTGATAAAAGGCGACGATGTAATGGCGCTTCAAATGCGGGTAGCCGTCTTCCACGTAATTTTTAACGTCGTAACCACGCTTGTTTTATTGCCGTTTACCGACGGGCTCGTAAAACTTTCCTGCCTAATTATTAAGGATAAAAAGAAAACGGAAAAGAGTTTAAAACTTCAATTTGTCGACGAAAGATTGCTGTCTTTGCCGTCGGCTGCCATGGTGCAGACTAAAAAAGAAGTCGTGCGTTTTTTAAACCTTGTCTACGATAACTTAAATTTGTCGTTTGCAACGCTTGACGGCGGCGCTGACGTAACAGCCTCGCGCGAAATTGCCGAAAAAGAGGAAGAAATCGATTACATCAACGACAATTTGACAAAATTTTTAATAAAGCTTTCAGCGGCTTGCGAAGAAAAAGACGAAAAGATTATAGGTTCTTATTTTCACGTTTTAAACGACCTTGAAAGAATAGGCGACCACGCCGTAAACTTTTACGAAATCGGCGTCGGTATGCGTGATAAAAATCTTCGGTTTTCCTCTTTGGCGCAAGAAGAAATTTTAAACATGCGCCGAAAGGTAATGAAAATGTTCGATATCGCTAAAGAGGCTTTTTTAAATAACGACGAAGCGGATCTTCCCGTAATAACCGATTTGGAAGAAGAAGTCGACGATATGAAAAAGGAACTTGTAAGCCGCCACTTCGACCGCTTAAAAGGCGGCAACTGCACGGTGGAATTAAGTCCTTATTATACCTCGATGATAACAAGACTCGAACGTGTTGCCGACCATATAGTAAACGTCGGTTACAGTATAGTAAGCCCGACGGGCACCGAAAGCGAAATTTAACAAAAAAGTCTGCCTATAAGTCGATTAATGCAATAATCGTACCTTGGCAGACTGTTTTCATTAAGAAAAAAGATAAAGCTATAATGACGGTGCTTGGCAGAAATTAATAGCATACCCGAATATGCGTATAAAAGCCAAAATAAAGTAAAAAAGTCCGTCTATAGGTCGATTATCGAAGAATCAACCTATAGAAAGACTTGAATAGACCAAATACTTTTACATCATTTGCCCGTCGGGGGACAAAAGATAAATGTTTTTGGATATTTCGGATATATCGCCGTGGAGAGCATAGCACGCCCCGCTTAAAATATCCATAACGCGTTGAATGGTTTCGTCCTTTACGGCTTCCATATTGACGACGGCGGGTTTATTTAAAAGCAAAAAGTCAATAATTTGACATACGTCGTCAAACGAGGTCGGTTTAAAAACCCTTACCGAAACGCTGTCGTCGGTAGGTTTCGACATATCGCCGCTCGCTTTGCGGCTTGAAAAACCGACGGGACGATTTTTATTAACTTTTTTTTCCTCGACTTCGGCTTCCTTGGTGAAAAAATCGAAAAGGCCCATAATATCCTCCGTAAAAACGTAAAGTTTTTAAGCGCACGTTTTGCGTCAACTTATATTTTAGCAAAAGTTTTTCCTTTTGTAAATGATTTTAAACAATTTTACAAGCTTAGTGTTAAACTTTGACGAATTTTTGTTAAGAATTTGTAAAAAATTCCAAGTAATTCGAGATTTGAAGAAAAATTCTTGACATTTTTCTTTCTCTATAATATATTACAAGAAAAGTTTTTATATAATTTCGATTATAACAACCCGCGGCATAATTAAGTTGCCGCATAAAAGGAGATCTATGAAAGCAATTTATAAAAAAATCGCCTTATCGCTCGCACTTTGCCTGCTTTTATTGTTTTCGGTTGCTTGCACGCCCATAGTAAGGGGCAAAAGCGCTTACGAGATTGCAAAAGACCACGGCTTTACGGGTACCGAGGAAGAGTGGCTTGAAAGTTTAAAAGGCGACAAAGGACAAAACGGGCTAAACGGTAAGGACGGCGTAAATTTTAACGAAGACTACACCGCGACGGATCTTTACGAGGAAATGGTTTCCTCGGGACAATTTGACGGCACTATGGACGAGTTTATCGAAAAATACTTTTCGCCTAAAACCGACTATAATTACACGGACGGCAAAATCGCAAACGAACTCGTAATGCAAGTCGTCAGCATCCAATGCGGCTTTAAAGGCTCTACGTCGACAAGCCTCGGGGCGGGCGTGTTTTACTCGATAGACAAAGAAAAGGGCGACGCGCTTATAATTACCAATTACCACGTCGTATATAATGAAAAGGCGACTTCGGACAAAAACGCAATCGCCAACAATATCAAAGTTTACGTCTACGGAAGCGAATACACCGATAACCCTATGTCTTTCGAGGCGACTTTCGAAGGAGGAAGCACGACGTATGACTTGGCGGTTTTATCCGTTACGGGTAGCGACGCCATAAAAGGGTCGCAATTATCCGCGGTAACGTTTGCCGACTCAGACGAAATCACGCTCGGCGAAAACGTTTACGCAATCGGAAACCCCAAAGGTAGCGGTATTTCGGTATCGAGCGGCATCGTAAGCGTCGTCAGCGAAAGGGTATCTATAAATAACGTTTACGGCGACGCGAATTTAATGCGCGTTATCCGTTTCGACGCGGCGGTAAGCCCCGGTAACTCGGGCGGCGGGCTTTTTAACGGCGAAGGAAAACTTATCGGAATCGTTAACGCCAAAAGCGTTAGTACGAACGTCGACGGAGTTAACTATGCTATTCCCGCAAACGTAATTAAATCGTGTATGCGGCATTTTGTAAAAGAATGCGTCGGCAAAAATCAAACTTCGATATATAAACCGCTTTTAGGCGTTACGCTTGCGGATGAAAATTCTTTGGCACAATACGACTCGATAACGGGTAAGGTTACGATAAGCGCGCAAGTTAAAGTACAGTCTATCGAAAGCAATTCCGTAGTAAACGGCATCTTAGAGGTCGGCGATAGAATTATAAGCGTTGAATATAACGGCGAAAAATACGATATTTTAAGAAACTTTACCGTTATAGACTTGACGCTCGGCGCGTTTTCGGGCGACGAAATGATTTATACGATTGCTCGCGGCGACGAAATTTTGCAAAAAACTGTTAAGATAACCGACGCTTGTTTGACCGAAGTTATCTGAAAAGTCCGTAACGTGCGGACATATTGAAAAAATTTTAAAAAATTTTTCAACAAAAAATATCATTTTGATTAAAAACAGTTGTGTTATTACGAAAAACAGTATATAATATAAGACGACGAAAGGGGAGTTAATTTTTCCTTTTGTCGGAAAAATATTGTTGAAAGAGGATTAAAATGGCTACTGAGTATTTAATCGTGGATAAATCGATTTTACCCGATTACTATGAACTTGTTTTAAGAACGAAAAGTCTCGTCGACGACGAAAAAAAGAGCGTTAGCTTTTCTTGTAAGGAAACGGGCATAAGCCGCTCGACTTTCTATAAGTATAAGGACAAAATTTTTAACACGTCGTCAAAATACGGCAAAAAGGCGATTATGTCTATGAAGCTTGCCGACTCTGCCGGTGTTTTAAGTAAGATTATGGGCGAAATCTATGCGCGCGGCGGTAATATCGTAACGGTTAACTCCACGCTTCCTATAGATAAAGTCGCACTTGTAACGATTGTTTTCGATGTCAGCAAACTTGAAATCGACACTCAACTTCTTGTGAAAGAACTTCGCAAAATCACGGGCGTTAAAAGCGCAAGCATAATCGCTATCGAATAGTTTTTGCTCTATTTACGGGCTTATAGGCGGACTTTTGCTTGTTTTTGCAAAAATGCCGCACCCCGAATATAATATTAAATTAATACAAAAAAACAACATCCTTTGTATCGGCATATGATGATATAAGGGATGTTTTTTATATGCTGAAAGTTTGTAAGTTCGGCGGCACGTCGCTATCGTGTAGCGAAAACGTCAAAAAAGTAAAAGATATAATACTTAACGATAGGGATAGGAAAATTGTAGTCGTTTCGGCACCGGGTAAAAGATTTTCAGGCGACGAAAAAGTTACCGATTTACTGTTTCGCATAGCAAAAAATCGCGACGACGTTTTGACTAAAACCGCCGTCATAAAAAGATACGACGAAATTTTAAAAGGACTTAACATTCAACTCGACTTAAGTAAAGAATTCGACTTTTCGGGTATGACGGAATCCGAAATCGTCTCGAGCGGCGAAAGGGTTATGGCAAAAATTATGGCAAAACTTCTTAATTACGCTTTTATCGACGCTTCGGATTTGTTTTTTTGCGATATTTTCGGTAATATCGACTACCGAAAATCGAAAAAAGTCGTTAAAAACGTCGACTTAAATAAGGGAATAGCGGTGCCCGGTTTTTACGTAAGACAAAACAATAAAATAAAACTTATGAAAAGAGGCGGTAGCGACTTAAGCGGCGCATACTCGGCAAGGATTTTCGACGCCGATATATATGAAAATTTTTCCGACATCGACGGAATAAAAACAGTTAATCCTATGATTTGTCCCGACGCTTTACCGATAAAAGTTATGTCTTATATGGACTTTAAAAGACTGTTTGCGTTAAACGCAACCGTGCTTAATAAGTCGACCTATAAGCCCGTTATCGGCACAAAAACCGTAATTTTTGTAAAGAATACTTTTAACGCAAAGTTTGTCGGAACGGAAATTAGAAAGGATTATAAAACGGATAAACAAGTAATTACGTCGATAGCGAACGTAAAAAACCGCATTGTTTTAAGCGGCAGAAACCTAAATAAACAATGCGGCGTTATAAAAAGCGCTACGGCTGTACTTAGGAAAAACAAAATTAGATACAGAATGATTTTTTCAAATAAACATTTTTTGTTTTTGCGTGTATTTAACGTCGAACCTAAAAGCGTTGTAAGATTTTTATATAGCGAACTACGTTGTTTTATCGATTAGTGATTTTTATGTGCCTTTGCGGATTCGTTGATGTAGTCTTCCATCGTGTATAGACCGAAATGTTTGTTCATAAGAAACAGACACTCGCAAAGCGCGTTTTTCGAAAAAACCTCTTTTGAAAGCGCCTGGTGTTTAACGGAAAGTATTTCGTTATCCGAGACAAACATAATTTCGTGTTCGCCGATTATGTTGCCCGCGCGTATCGAATGTATCGGTACGTCTCGAGCGTTATCGGCTTTTTGAATTTGTTTTTTAAAAGCCAAAGCCGTGCCGGAGGGTGCGTCTTTTTTTAGTTTGCGGTGCTTTTCGATTATTTCGATATCGTATTGTCCCGTTTCGGATACGCTTTTAACTATTTTTAGAGCAATATTTATAAGCGGCGAGGTATTATACGACAAAAACACGGGGATTAGTTTGCTTGCCTCTGTAATTTTTTTCAGACAACTTTCATTAAGTCCTGTCGTACCGTAAAAAAGAGCGCATTTGTTTTCGGTTGCGTATTTAATTACTCCGTCAAAGGCTAGAGGGCTCGAAAAGTCGATAACAAGGTCGACGCTTTCATTTACTTCGTCGAAAGTTTTGTAAACGGGGCAGCCGATGCTATCGCTTTCTTTAATATCTACGCCGCACAAAACGTCAAAGCCGTAGTCTTTTGCGTTTTTATATAAGGTCTTTCCCATGCCGCCGTAAATCCCTACGATAAGCGTTTTAATCATAATAAATTCCTCCGAAATATTTTTATTATAGCTATAAATTGCAGTAGTTATTGTATGTTGAAAGTTTTTTAAGAATGATAAAAAGTCGGGCTATAAGCCCGTTATCGAGTATTTTTTTGTAGTTTTGCTCAAAGACAGAACAATTTTTTCGCAATCAAAACGGCGTTTAGTGCGGCGCCGACTCGCAAATTATCCGAAACCGCCCAAAACCAAAATGCCTTTTCATTAGAATTATCCCGTCTGACCCTTCCGACGTAAATATGGTTTTTGCCGTCGCAAAAAGCGGCGGTCGGATAGTCGTCGTTCATATAAACGATTCCGTCTTGACCCTGTAGCGCGTTAATTACGTCTCGATAGGGAACATTTTGACAAAGCTCGACGTTTACGGCTTCCGAATGACAATTAAAAATCGGCACTCGTACCGTAGTGGCGGTTATTTTTAGATGGGGTAAATCAAGTATTTTTTGTGATTCATCGATAATTTTAATTTCTTCGTCGCAATAGCCGCTTTGATAAAGCGTGCCGATTTTAGGAATACAATTGCCGAAAATTTGTTTTTCAAAGTGGATGGGCGGGATATTTTTCATACCGTTATTTAGGTCGCATATTCCTTTTTTCCCCGCACCCGAAACTGCTTGATAAGTGGTAACGATAACCCTTTTTAGCCCGAATGGTTTTAAGGCGTTAAGTATCGGCACCAGCATAAGAGTAGAACAGTTTGGATTGGCAATAAGGTCGCATTTTTTCGATACGTTATTCAAATTTACGTACGCCGACACAAGCGGCACGCCTTTTATAAGCCTAAAAAAAGACGAGTTATCTATAACGCACACGCCTTTTTTTATAAACATAGGAACATATTTTTTACTTATCTCGGCGCTTGTCGCAAAAAAGGCGATATCGAAAGTATTGTTAACAATTTGCCTTTCGGTAAGCCTATGAAAAGTAAAGGTGCGCCCTCTAATCTCGACGGTTTTTTTATCGGAATTATCTCCGCAAAACAAGTAAAGGTTATTTATCGGTATGTTTTGCTCGAAAAGCAATTTTGTTAAAGTTCTGCCGACAAGCCCGCTCGCACCGACGATTGCAACGTTCATAAATAACTCCTTATCGCCGTAAAAAGGCAAAATTCGCGTCGAAATAAACTTTTTTCATAAAAGACGATTAAAAACGTTTGTAAAAGTTTCGCTTTTAAGTTATTATATATAAGTAACTTAATTTAAAGCGGTTTTTTTCGGCGATTTTTATTATACGACGAATATTTCGCACTTTTATTATATGCGCGATAAGTTTTATATGACAAGTAGGAAAAATCCGCGGGTGGTATATGGCAAAAAAGAATTCCGGAAAAAGTTATTCGGGTAAAAGTTATACTGTTTCCACGAATAAAAAATCCAACAAAAACGTAAAAAACGAGGCTAAATCAAAAGTTAACGAGGCTATAAAGGAGAAAAAACCCCTCAATCTTACCGATACGTCGGGCGTCGACGGGTATTTTCGTCCCGAGGTTGCCGTTAGCCGCTGGAAACTCGGTTACGAAGTATTTATGAGCAACTTCACCAAAATGATCGGGCTTAATTTATTGATGCTCGTATTTTTGGTGCCTTTGTTTATACTTTTGTTTTTAAGGACGTCGACAATTTACGCAAACGCGTCTATGTCTCCGTTTTCGGCAAATATGGGTGTAGGGTATCTCCCGTTTGCGTCGGTTTTGGGGCTTGAGGAAAGCATTGTATATTACGCCAACTATAACTTCTATATGTGGATGCCCGTTGCGGCGCTGTTTTTAGGTATAGGCTTGTCGGGCGGAATGTACGTTATGCGTAACCTTTGTTGGGGCGAAAGCGTTTCCGTTATAAAAACCTTTTTCCAAGGCGTAAAAAAGAATATTTTACCGATGCTTGCGTCGGTTGCGGTTTATTCCGTGCTTTTAGCAGCCTCGGGCATAGCGATTTCGCACATCGATTTAACTATAGCGGTAAACGGCGCAAAGTGGTATTTAACGGTATTTAAAATTGCGCTCTACGTCGTTATTGCTTTTTCGTCGCTACACTTTTTAGCGATGTCGTCGATGGTCGTAACGTACACGGGAAGCATTTTCCAACAATTTAAAAACTGTTTTATCTTCACGCTCGTTTTATTGCCGCTTAACGTATTTTTCGGCGTTTTGGCAATAATACCGTTCGGCATCTTGTTCTTAGGCAGCGATGCCTTAAGTCTTGCGCTTATACTCATAATGTTTTTGGGTTCTTCATACACGATGCTTGTTTGGACCGTGTACAGCCAATGGATTTACGACAAATTCGTACAAGGCAGAGTAAAAACTTACAAAGCCTCCAAAGAAGAAATTTCAAAGCACAACGATCGCGAAAAGGGCAAAGCCGCCTCCAAAGAAGAGGAAGGCTATCGTGAAGTCGGCAAGTCGAGAAGCATTATGGACGGCGCCGTACCCGTAACCGATTACGAAAACACGCTTTCAGACCTCGACGAAGTCTTCACGCGTGACGATATCGACGCTTTAAGTAAGTCGAAAACAGATTTATAAAATATAATTGCCTCAAATAATTGGGGCAATTTTTAAAAATCGGATTATTTTATCTAAATTATAGGAAATCGTTATGACGAACAAATCTTACTCGGCGCTCGCTTCCGTATACGAAAAGGTTATGTCAACGCCCGAATACGAGCGTTGGGCTGAATATATTATAGAACTTTTGAAGGAACATTCTCTCGGTAAAGTCGGTATCGATATGGCTTGCGGCAGCGGATATTTTACCCGCAAAATGGCAAAAAGCGGCTATTTTGTAGAAGGGGTCGACTCGTCTTTCGAAATGCTTAACGAGGCTGTTACTTTATCGAGGCGCGAGGGGCTTAATATAATGTTTAGGCAAGCCGATATGCAAAACGCCAAAAGTTTTTCCAAAGTCGACTTTATTACGGTTATCAACGACGGAATAAATTATATTTCCCAAGAAAAAATCGAAAAGACCTTTAAGCACTTCTATTCGCTTTTAAAAAAAGACGGCGTTCTCATATTCGACGTTTCTACCGAATACAAACTCAAAAACGTCATCGGCAACAATCTTTTTTCGGAAGACGAGGAAGATTTCACTTACGTCTGGTTTAATAAATACTTAGGCGATAGGGTGCAAATGGATATCTCGGTATTTTTGCGGCAAGGCGACGTGTTCATAAAAAAAGAAGAAACGCAGTGTCAATACGTTCACACGCTTTCAAATATCGAGGAGGCGTTGAAAAAGTCGGGCTATAAGTCCGTTATCAAACAAAATCACCTCGGCGGGGATGTTAAAGACGATTCATATAGGGTTACATTTATAGCACACAAACAATAAGAAGGTATTTTATGGACAGAGCATATAAAGCACTTATATTAAACGGCGAAATTTCCGTTACGTTACTCGAAACGACGGAAATGGTTAATCGCGCAATCGAGATACATAACTTATCTCCGCTTGCGGCGGCGGCGCTCGGCAGAACTATGACCGCCGCAACGTTTATGGCGACTAATTTAAAAAATAAGGACGATACTTTAAGTATAACGATTACGGGCGACGGACCTTTAGGTTCCATAGTCGTATGCGGCAATCACGACCTTATGATGCGCGGATACGTCGACAATCCTCAAATTGAATTACCGCTTAAACCGAACGGCAAACTCGACGTCGGTAAAGGCGTCGGCAAAGGCAGGCTTACCGTAGTTAAAAACTTGGGGCTAAAGGAGCCTTACACGGGCAGCGCGCGCCTTGTAAGCGGCGAAATTGCCGAAGATTTTGCCGCATATTACACCTTTAGCGAGCAGCAACCCACCGGAATGGCTTTAGGCGTGAAGATAGGCAAGGATTTAAAATGCGTCGGTGCGGGCGGTTTGGTTATTCAGCCTATGCCCGGGGCTAGCGACGAAAGCATAGATATAGCCGAAAAACTTCTTTCGAATTTCGGTTCGATAAGTTCGATGATCGAAGAATACGGCTTGGACGGTATTATCGACAGGTTTTTCGACGGGGTGTTTTTCTTCGAATATTTGCCGAGGTATGCGTGCACTTGTTCTAAAGAGTACGTTGACGGTATTATCGTTACTTTGGGCGCAAAGGAACTTTACGACACTATCGACAAGGAGGGTAAAATCGAAGTAGTTTGTCATTTTTGCCCCAACAAATACACTTACTATAAAGAAGACGTAGACAAACTTTTACAAAATGGAAAATAAGAAAATCCTTCGTGAAGATTTTCAAGCTTTGCGTTTCGAGTTAGGTGTCGCAAGATACGAAAACGAAGACTACATCGGTGCGCTGAACGTTTTTAAATCTTTATACGACGACGACAAAGATGACGCCGAAGTCATAAGACAGATTGCAAAAATCTATATGGACATCGACGCTATAAAATACGCACTTTCATACTGGATAAAGTTTTTGAACGTTTGCGATAAAGAAGACAGAGCGGAAGCGTACAACGCAATAGGCGCGTGTTTCTTTTTACTCGGCACGTTAGATATGGCGGGGTATTATTACGAACTGTTTTTCACCTACGCAAACGAGGAAGACTACGATTATTTAGAAGAAAGGATGGATTACGTTGAGGCTATCAAGGAATTGGATAAGCCCGATTTTTACATTTCACATCCGCCTAAAAAAGCGCCTTCCGACAAGGTCATCGAAACCGCCGAAGAAATGATGGCGGCAGGAAACACAGAGGAAGCCCTTAAACTGCTTCGCTCCATCGACAAAAGCGACGAAAACTACCTCGGCGCAAGGTTAAGAATTGCCGCAAATCAAGTTTTAAACAATCGCATAGGTTTCGCAAAAAGGACGATTAACGGGCTTATAGAGGACTTTCCTAACGATCCGCTCCCTTGGATTAACAGTTTTGTATTGCTTTGCGGAACTGGGGATAGGAAAGAAGCATTAAAAGTGCTTTCTAAACTTGACGAGTTTAATTTATCGACTTATCAGGAATGTTTTAAAGTCGCGGCATCGTGTATGGATGCGGAGCTATATAAGGAGGCAAAACGCTACGCCGAAAAAGGCTTAGCAGACGACCCGTATTCTATGGCGGGAAGGTTTATGGCGGGCGCTATAGAGTATAACCTCGGAAACATTACGGACGCCGAAAAGGAATTTACCGTTTTTTATCAGCTCACGGGGAGTCCCGTCGGTCGTTACTATATAGACATTTGTCGAAACTGTTCGGAAAACACGAAAATTAAAAGAATAGACTACGGCATGATGTATCCGGAAGCTGAGATTCAAAAACGGATCGAAAAGGCGATAAAGTATTGCAAAAAGATGCCTAAAATCACGGCGAAAAACATAGACGCGATACTCGAACTTGCCGACTGGGTTTATTCTTTCCGAAACAATATTCAAGTGGATTTCGCGTCGGCGCTTTATCAAACAAAAAACGAAAAAATATTGGATTTTATAGCCGATATTTTACTGTCTTTAGACGTGCTTGACGATGTAAAATTCCGCATAATAAGCGAATTTTTACTGAGCGATACAAAAAGCGAGATATCCGTTGTGATAAGCGGCGTTTATGCTAAATTCAAACTTGTGCCGATAGAGGATTTATCTTTAGACGGCGACGGCGCTATAGTAAAAAGGGCGCACGCCAGGGCGTTTTCCAAAATTTGCGGGTTCATTAAAGTCGACGGAAAAAAACTTGCGTCGGTCGCTAAAGACGTGTATGCCGCTTTGAAGGAAAACGACAATTTGATAAAAATTACCGACGTAAATGCGCTTGCTGTAGCGATTTTCGTTATTGCCGATAAAAAATACGAAAAAGAACTCGATTTCGTAAGCCATTATTTTGCAACGAACAAAAAAGCCATAAAATCTACTTTAAAACTTATCAGGGAAAAAAATGTTGATAGTTGATATTGATAAATTGTTTCAAAAATACGTAGCGGCAAACATAGGCGCTATTAAAGGTACCGTAAGCGACGATAACCTCGACGAAAAAAAGGAAGAACTTTATTCTTCCTTTCAATCTCATCATTTCGAAGAACTCGGTGGCAAAACCCCGCTTGAATTTTACGAGGATGAGGATTTAGACCTTATCGAAGTTTTATGCGAGCATTTTAACAAGAAAGTGCCCGTGTCGGAGTATCTTATCCATGCGCTTATGCATAAAGCGGGCGAAGACGAATTAATAAAACTTTTAGATGTAAATAAGCCTTCGGATTTACTTTTAATCGTGATAGAGGTGTTAACGCATAAAAACTCTAAAAAGTGCATTAACGGGCTTATAGACCTACTTTTTGACGAAAAAACCGATGACGAAGTAAAAGATGCCTGTACTCAAGCGCTTGAAAACGGTAACGACGTTTTCGATATTTTAATCAATAAAATTCAAAGCGATAACGTATATATAGGCGGCGCCGCTTGCGAACTTTTATCGAGGCAAGTTAGACGCGATAAACGCATTACGGAGATTTTGACAAACAAGCTTTTGGAAAATTTAGACAAAGCCCCCGAATATTGCAGTTATATTGTCGAGTACGGCGACGAGGCTTCGTTAGACGGGCTATACAAGGCAATAAAACTTGTTTCCGACTATGTTTGTTTTAAGGAAATAGGTATGGCAATAGAGGCTTTGGGCGGCGACTTTAGCGAACAAAGGGATTTTTCGAAAGACAAAAACTATATAAAAATAAAAGAGGCAAACAAAAATGAGCATAAGGATAAAAATTAACGATAGCGACTGCGATATAGAAAGCAGTAAGTTTTTCGGCGATATGCTTTTGCCTGAAAAATGGCTTATTGACGACGTCTTTTCCCCCGACGAAATGTTTTTGTGCCAAATTAATTTGGAAGAGGTCTACGAGGCAGTCGGTAAAACCCTTCTTCCCGAGGAAGGAATGTTGTATTTTTTCATAGACTATAAAAAGAAACCTCTTGCTGCGGTAAGGTATTCGATGGAAGAAGCCGACGCATACACTTGCTTTAACGAGGATTGGGAAGGGGACTTTGACGTTTACACCGATTGGGAAATGGAATTTTCTTTTGACGCAAAAACAAAAAGCCAACTTTTATGTAAGGACGTAAACGTATCCGAAGACGAAATTGCACTTTTAAAATACGTGCCTAACGAGTCCGATATGGATTTTATGGCGGACTCGGCAAAAGCCTTATACTTTATTATTAACGAAGTTGATTTGAAAAACAAAGATTTTTCAAAAGTCAAACTAAAATTTGCCGATATAGCATAACATTTTTATAATATACAAGCCGAGATTGTTGCCTTGATTTTGCAAAATCTCGGCTTTGTTTTTTTTCAAAAACCGCCCTATAGGTCGGTTATCTGTAGTTTTCGGTTGATTTTTATCTGCTTACGATTAGATAAAACGAAAACACGGGAAGCGATAACATAATAATAATTTATGGTAAAAGAAACCCGTTTTAATCTATAAATAAAAAAATAATCGAAATATTTCAAAAACGCCCTCAAAACGCTTTACAACGCTAAAGTAATAAAGTATAATGTAGACACTTCACTTTAGCAAGTTAAAGCGCTAAAGTATGCGGAAGGAAAATTTTTTTAAAAGCCCGTTTCGTTTATCGGGGCTTAAAGGATTATAATTATGAAAAGAATTTTGGCTACTTTATTATGTGTAACTATTTGTTTTGCTTTATTCGGTGCATTGGCGGGCTGCAAAGGTCAGGGCTCCGGTAGCGACGTCGTCAATTACAGAACGAAAACAATAACCGTTGCTTATACCGATTACGAGCCGATGAACTACACGGAAGACGGAGTATTAAAAGGTTTCGATACGGAACTGGCGCTTATGACTTTTAACGCGCTCGGTTACGAGGTTAGATTCAAACTTATCGACTGGTCGAATAAGTATAGCGAACTTTCATCGGGAACCGTCGATTGTTTGTGGAACGGTTTTACCGCAAACTCTTCCGACGACGGCACGCCGAGAAACCAAATAGTAAACTTTTCATATTTTTATATGCAGAACAAACAATGCATAGTAAAAAAAGTCGGTACGAAAAACGTCACTACGTTAGCGGATTTTTCGGGCACGACGGTAAGTTACGAGGCATCCTCCGCGGGCGAAGACTTAATAACTAACGCCGAAGGCTTACGCAAAAAACCTGCTACTTCGCAAATGGATGCGATAAAGGAAGTCAATTCGGGTACGAGTCAATACGCCGTTGTCGATTTATTGCTTGCAAGTCGCATTTGCGGAAAAGGCAATTTTTCAAGTCTCGAAACTTGCGAAGGTTTCGAAACCGAAGCAGAGTATTACGCAATAGGTTTTGCTAAGACGGAAACGGGGGCAAAACTTCGCGACGACGTAAACATTATGCTTACTGCATTTTCCAAGACGGGGCAATTAAAAGCGCTTGCCGAAAAATACGGGCTCGAAAAAGCATACGTCGACCTAACTAATCCCGTCGAAAACGTTTATTAATCGACGTTACTTATATATAAGGAAAGCACAATGGATTTTATAAGTGTAACCGTGCAACTTTTTGAAGGTTTTTCGGTAACCTGTCTGCTGTTTATATTGACGCTTGTATTGTCGTTACCGTTAGGACTTTTGATTTCTTTTTGCACGATGAGTAAGCTAAAACCGATAAAGGCTACGTTTAAGGTAATCGTATGGGTCGTAAGGGGGATACCGCTTATGCTTCAACTTTTTATGATATATTACTTACCGGGGCTTTTGTCGAACGCATCGGTTTCCTTTTGGGGAAACATCGATACGCACTTCTATTTCAAGTTCGGCATCGATAACGTAGGGTGTTTTGTTGCAACGCTTATTGCTTTCGTAATTAATTACGCTTGCTATTTGTCTGAAATCTTCCGCGGCGGAATCGAAAGCATAAACGTGGGGCAGTACGAAGCGGGTAAAGTCCTCGGAATGACAAAGTCGCAAATATTCAGAAAAATTATTCTGATGCAGGTTGTAAAGCGCATAGTGCCGCCAACGGGCAACGAAATTATAACGCTTGTTAAAGACACTGCGCTTGCAAGGGTTATAGGGGTTATCGAAATCATTAAAGTTGCGGACCTTATGTCAAGTAAAGGCATTATTTGGCCGCTGTTTTACACGGGCGTGTTCTATCTTGCATTCGTGGGAATATTGACGGTGCTGCTTAATACGCTCGAAAAGAAACTCGATTACATCAAGGCGTAAATTATGGCATACTTAAAAATAGACAATTTTAAAAAAAGTTTCGATTCGACCGAAGCGCTTAAGGGCGTGTCGCTCGAAATGGAAAAGGGCGAGGTCTTAAGTATAATAGGCTCCTCGGGTTGCGGCAAAACGACGCTTCTAAGGTGCATTAATTACCTCGAAACGCCCGAAAGCGGCGTGATGATTTTGGACGACGAAAAGATTTTCGACGCCGAAAACGCAAAAGCCGATTCAGAGGAGACGCTTAGAAAAAAAAGCATGAACTTCGGGCTTGTTTTTCAATCTTTTAATTTGTTTCCGCAGTATAACGTCTACAAAAACGTAACGCTTGCCCCCGAACTTTTCTTAAAGGAAAAGGTTAAAAAGTATAAAAAATCTCTTAAAATTCAAAATAAAGGAATGAAAAGAGGCGAAATAAGCCGCTTGGTAAAAAAATACGAAGAAAACGAGCGGGCGATAATCGATAATTCGGCGCGGGCGATTTTGGAAAGCGTAGGTCTTACGGATAAAATAAACGCTTACCCGCACGAACTTTCAGGCGGGCAAAAACAAAGGGTCGCAATCGCAAGGGCGCTTGCGCTGCAACCGAAGATTTTGTGCTTTGACGAGCCGACAAGCGCTTTAGACCCCGAACTTACGGGCGAAGTCTTAAAAGTAATAACGGAACTTAAAACCAAAACGGCAATGACGATGATTATCGTAACGCACGAAATGGAATTTGCAAAAAACGTTTCGGACAAAGTTTTGTTTATGTCGGACGGCAAAGTCGTCGAATCGGGAACTCCCGAGAAAATTTTCTTTTCCCCCGAAAAGGATTTGACAAAACAGTTTTTGCAAGGGTATAATAAAAAATAGAAAAACAGTTGCGTTATTTATTTAATAAGTAAGTAACAAAGGTATGATATGACAAACGGAAACGATGTACAAGAACTTTATAACGTTATTTTAAAATTGAAAACGATTGAAGATTGCCAAGCCTTTTTCGAGGACGTTTGCACCTATCGCGAAATAGAACAAATGGCGCAGCGCGTCAACGCGGCAAAACTTTTACTTAAGGGCGAAACCTACGAGAACGTAACGAGTAAGACGGATATTTCTTCAGCAACTTTATCGAGGGTATCCAAATGCGTAAAATACGGAAAAGGCTATTCTAAGTTTTTAACCGAAGATTAGTTCTAAATATTATAAAAAGCGGTAAAAACAGACCTATAGGTCGACTTTTACCGCTTTTTGATATTAAGTTACAGTAATGAAAAAGGTTGAAAAGAATTATTAAGCGGAAAAGCTACGATGAAAATAAACGTCCCCAAAAAAGCTCGGGATGTGATTTTTTACACAAAAGTGCGTCTATAAGCCCGTTATCGATGGTTTTTTCAAATATTTGCGCCTCCATTTTATAATTGCGATATTTTAAAAAAAAGGCTTAAAAGCCCGCCTATAGGTCGGTTTTCGGTATTATTTTACAAAATTCGACAAATATGACGGCTAAACTATATCGGGAGAGTATGCGGTTAAAATAAGCGGCGAATATTAAATTGACTTAGAAAAACCCGACAACGCAATGTCCCTAACGTTCATCACGGATATGAACACGCAGAGAGGGACTGTCAGAAGCGCGAGAGGACTTTCGACAAAAGTGCATAAAATAGTTGAATTTATTTTGAAAACGAAGTATAATGAAAACAGCAAGTAGTAATGTAGGAGGAGTAAGTGGTGTTTGCTGCTGCCCCGTGTGCAAATCCGGGCGTTTGCTTAGGGCGCAGAAATGCGCCCTATTTTTATAATACAAGAAGTTTACGCCTTGCTTGCAAGGGGCGGAAACTTCGAAGTAATACATACTTGGAAGCACAAAAACGGAAGTTTTTGTAGAAAAACGACAGTTTTACAAAGATTTTGCCGAACGGCAAAAGATTTACTTCCCATAGTTTATAATACAAGAAGTTTACGCCTTGCTTGCAAGGGGCGGAAACTTCGAAGTAATACATACTCGGAGTACAAAAACGGAAGTTTTTGTAGTAAAACGACAGTTTTACAAATCTTTTGCCGAACGGCAAAAGATTGCTTCCTATAGTTTATAATCATACATTAACCGTTGGCTGTTGTTCGGTCAGCGGTATTTTTATACCCGAAATTAAGAAACGTTTTATGACTGATTGCTTTATCATTATATAATATATAATGAAAGCCTTTCTGTTTTTAAAGTTTAGGTTTGCCTGTGCCGATAGTCTTGCTTTCTTTCGTTACATTGAAATATATACGTCGGCGGGTTTAATTCGGTCAACTTTTTATGTTTCCCGAAAAGCATCGGCTAAGGAGAAAAAAACATATTTTTTAAAACAACTTGTTTTCTCATTATAAATTCGATTGTATTTGCAGCGCAATCAACGATGTTTTTTACTCGAAAACCGACTGTCTTTTTTACGCAATCACTGTTTTTAAATTTTTTCATTCTTTAGGAATAAAGGAAAATTTCGGGCAAAAGTCGGTTTTGTTTTTGTGTCGCGGTCGTTTGTATTATCGAATTTACTTTTAAAAATCATCGATTTTTTTGGAAAAACGGTGCCAAAATTTGCAAAATCGCATATAATAAGCGGGATTTTGCAATTTTGTTTGTGATAGGCGTACAAAAATATTTTCACAAAATTTTAACAAAACGGCAAAAATATATTTGACACGGCGCTATATATAATGATATAATACACGCATTAAAACTTTGCGTTCAATTTTTATTCACTAAAAATAAAACGTTTTCAAGGAGGCATTTTATGAACACTAAGAAACTGAGTCTCATCGTTTTATCGGTACTCATGGCGTTAGTGCTTTCCGCATTTGTCGCTTGTACGGGCAAAACCCCCGACGAGGGCGGCTACAGTGCGGGCGCCGAAGTCGGCAGCTATTATTGCGTTGTCGACGGAGCGGAAGCAACCCTTTCGATTTCGGAAGAAGGTAACGCTACGTTGGTACTCGGCAAGGAAACCTTAGACGGTTCCTGTCAAAAAGACGAGGCTAACCCCAACAAGATTGCAATTGTTTTCGGCGAATCAGTCGATTTGGTTGCGGAAGCGTTGTATGCAAACAACGCTATAACGTTCCTGTTTAGAACCAAAGAATACAGGTTTTTAAGGGACGTTAACTACACCGTAATGTTCGACACCAAAGGCGGAAGCAATATCACTCCTTTGTCGATAAGAAACGGTAAAACCGCGGCTAAACCCGTCGACCCCGTTTTAGAGGGCAAAGTATTCCTCGGCTGGTATAAAGACGAAGCGTGTACGGAAGCTTATCAATTCGGTGCCGAAGTCGTAACGGGCGATATCGTGCTTTACGCTTTATACGGCGACGCCGAAGACGGCGAGTTTAACGTTTCGTACGACCTTAACTATGAAGGTCAAGAAGTTACGACCGAAAAGACCTCGGGCGGTGTTGCGGAACTTCCCCAAACGCCGGTAAGAGACGGTTACGAATTTTTAGGTTGGTACGTCAGCGCATACGAAGACGTCGAAAAGTTGACCTATAAATACGACGGTCAGGTTCTTTACGAAAACACTACGCTTTATGCGGTTTGGAAACAAAAATCCGTAGACTTTATCGCCGTATCGGTTATAGGTAATCAAATTACTTGGAATTCCATCGGCGCAGGTACATATAACGTTTACATTTACGACGGCGATAACGAAGTTGTCGAAACAATGAGCGTTAGCGGCACCTCTTGCGAATACGATTTCGCATCGTGTAACGCGGGCGACTATCGCGTAGAAGTTACTCAAAGAGGTAAAACGGGCGTATCGTACTACAAAAACAAAGCCCTTGCTAAAATTTCCTTGTTCAACATCGTAAACAGCACGGCTTTAACGTTTAACTCCGTTCCGAACGCAACGGAATACCTTGTTACGATCGACTGCGGCAATCCTTATCACAAACATACGTTGCTATCCAACGGCACGTCTACGACTTACAACTTCGCAAACTGCGACATGCAAAAAGGCGGTATTAAGTTTACCGTTACCGCGGTTGCCGAAGGCTATGTAAGCTCTACTTCCGAAACCTTCGTATTCGAACAAGGTCTCGATAAGGTCGAAAACCTTAAAGTCGGCGAAGACGGCACCCTTACTTGGGACGCTGTCGAAAACGCGACGAGCTATGCGGTAACCGTTAAGACTGCTGACGGCGAAAAGGTTTATTATCTCGGCAACAACGTCTTCTCCGTAGTCGACTACGGCGTAGGCGAAATGAACATCAGCGTACTTGCGTTGGCGGATAAGTATTATTCGCAAGAAGCGACTTCTCTTTCTTACAACAAGTCCACGATGGCTGCTCCTACAAACGTAAGAATCAACGAAACCACGCTTGTTTGGGACGCTATCGAAGGCGCGACTTACAAGGTAAAGGTTTCCGGTAAGGAATACAGCGCAAGCACCAATAGTTTAGAACTCAAAGAAAGTTATTTCAGCGGCAACGACTATTCCGTTTCCGTTATGGCAACGAAAGGCGGCGTTTCTTCGCTTTATTCGACACCCGTCGACATCAGCAAAGCGTCCAAACTTACCGACGACATGTTGACTTACGAAAACGGCAAAGTCTCTTGGCCTAACGTATTCGGCGCGACCAGATATCGTGTTTCCGTAAACGGAACCGCAAAAGTCGTAGATGCCGACGTACACTCCTATGCTTTAGACTTTTCCACAAGCGGCGAATACACCGTTTCCGTTGCGGCATTCGGTAACAATATCGAGTCTTCCGGGGCGACGATTAACGTAAGCGTTTACAGCGTATCTTTCGAACCCGATGAAGGCACTACCGTACCCGTTATGTACGTTGCCAAAGGCGACCAAGTCGTATTACCCGAAAGCATTAAAGGCGGTTACGATTTCGTCGGTTGGTACAACACCTTAGGCGGTGCCAACACCAACGGTAAAGAATATCACAACGGTCAGTTCAACTATTCGACGGACCTTACTATGTACGCAAGCTGGACGCCTAAGTCTTACACCGTTACCCTTAACTGGAAGGACGGCGACCAAGAATTAAGCACGACTCAACAAGTATACTACAGAGAAAGCTATAAGCTTCAAGTTCCTCAAATCGAGGCTAACGGCTACGCTTTCAGCGGCTGGTATATGGGCAGCATTAAGTACACGGATTACAAAGGCACTTCTTTATTTGCTTACGATCGTATCAGCGATGTATCGTTAGAGGCTACGTTTGTTAAGGTTTTAGAGTTCGAACTCGATAAAAACGGAGAGAGCTATTCCGTTAAAAAGAATAATAAAACCAACACCGTTACGGAAATAACCATTCCGAGATATTACGAAGGTAAGCCTGTTTTAACCGTAAACGGCAGTGCTTTTGCTTCTTGCAGTAATTTAGTCACAATTAACATTCCCGACACGATAGAATACATCTTTATCGGCGTCGAGGGCATGGATGCGGTAGGTTCGGCTTTTGCTTCCTGCTCTGCATTAAAAGCGATTAACATTTACGAAACAGATGCCGCAGAAGGCGAAAAGGGTGGTTTCTGGTCTGAGGACGGTGTGCTTTATTACAACAACACGGTGACCAACGCAATCGAACTTTATGCGTATCCCAAGGCGAGAACCGGCGATTTGGTTATAGCCGACGGTGTAGAAACGATCGCTCAATATTCGTTGAAAGGTGCGAAGTTTAATTCCGTTACCATTCCTACTTCCGTAACAAGTATCGAAAAGAACGCTTTCGCATCGAACACCAACCTTACCAAGATTGAATTCCTCGAAGCGGAAGAAGGCGCCGAAACGAGTGCTCTTACAATCGCAGACGAAGCTTTCTATTATCTTTCCAACCTTTTAGAAGTGACTTTACCCGGTCGTATCGACGAACTCAACCTTAATATGTTTAGGTCTTGTAGCAAGCTTGCCAGCATTAACTTTGCAAAAGAAGACGGCAAGTACTACTCCGTTGACGGCGTCGTTTATACGAAAGACGAACAGAATGCAGTTACGTTAGTTTACTATCCGCAAGGAAGAGGCGGGGACTTCGTAGTGCCTACCGGCGTTACCAAGATAGGCGATTACGCTTTTACCAGAAGATTCGAGAACACTTCCGAGACTTCTACCGCTAAATACACTTACAGCGGTAACACAAAGCTTACATCCATAACGATTCCCGCAGAAGTTTCTTACATCGGCGAAGGTGCCTTCAGAGGCGCAACGTCTGTCGAGAAGGTTATATTCAAAAATAACGATGCTCGTACGCTTGAAATTGCCAAGGGCGCTTTCTACGGATTAACGGACGAAGCATTCACAACGTTAACGCTTCCCGAACAATTAGTTTTGCTCGGCGAATACGCTTTCGGCGGATGTACTAAGTTAACGACTGTTAAACTTAACTCCGTTAACTGTAAAGATTTCGCAAACGGCGCTTTTGCAAGCGATACCGAAACGACTTCTAGCAACGTAGTCAACTACTACGTAACCGACCTTCATATCGGGGCGAAGACGAGCGCTATCGAAATCGCGGGCGTATTCGGTTCTAAACTTATAAACGTCGTAGTCGATGCGGCTAACCCCAACTACAAAGTTTTAGACGACAAAGTAGTTTACGACATTGACGTTACCAAGATTTTGTTCGTTCCCGTTGAATGGGAAGGCGAATACGTAACCCCCGGCACAGTAATTACCATCGGTGCTAACGTATTCCGTTCAAGAACCAAGATAAGCAAGATCACCATAGGCAAGAACGTAACCGATATCGGTGACGAAGCGTTCTACGGTTGTAGTGCTTTACTTGAAGTAGTATTTGAAGCAGACCGTATCGAAAATCTTACGTTAGGAAATGCGGTATTCAAGAGTTGCAGTAAGCTTACCGATGTTGCTTTACCTGAAACTACCGTTTCAGTAGGCTCCGAACTTTTCAGCGGTTGCAACAAACTCGAAACGGTAACTATCCCTGCAACGCTTACCAATATAGCTTACGGCTATGATAAGACGCTTAAGAAGAACATATTTAACATGTTCACCGGCAGTTCCGTTTGCCCGTTGTACGCGGTTAACGTTGCCGAAGGCAATACTAAATACGCTTCCAAAGATGGTGTTTTATACGAAAAAGATGAAAATGGCAAGCTTGTAACCTTGCTTTACAATCCTTGCGGAAAGACCGGTACCATCGACGTACCTAAAACCGTAACCAAGATCGCAGATAGGGCGTTTGCTTACTCTCAAGCGGAAATTTTGCAGTTTAGCGAAGGTATCGAAGCCGACGCTACGCTCACCTTAGGCGACCAAGTGTTCCAGTCCAGTGACCTCAAAGAAGTACATCTTCCCGTCGGCTTAAAAGAAATCACCGATAGAATGTTCTACTCCTGCGACACGCTCGTGACTATAGTTGTTCCCGACACCGTTACCAAGATCGGTAAAGAGGCTTTCTACTATTGCAAGTCCATGGAATATATTGCCATTCCTAATTCCGTAGAGGAAATCGGAGCAAGCGCATTTGCTTCCTGCTACGCGTTAAAGGAAGTTGCATTCGAAGAAGGCAACGATGCAAAAGACGAAGACGGTAATTACTTACACCCGTTAACGTTTGCAAACGGCACTATAACTTCCGGCGGTTCGTCCGGCAGCACTTATAACGGCATTTTCAGAGGCTCTATCATTGAAGAACTTTACTTCCCCAAGAGAACCGTTCATATCGGCGACTACTTAATGGGGTACTCGTCTTCTTACGGTAGTGTATCCAGTTGTGATTCACTGGTTAAGATAAGCATTCCTTCCTCGATAGAATATATCGGTAAATACGCCTTCTATTATTGCGAATCTCTCGAGACCGTTGAATTCTATGAAAACGGCATATCGAAACTCGAAGACGATACATCGTCCGTAGCGTTAAATTCAACCTTCTACGGTTGTAAGAATTTATCCAAAGTTATCAACCTCCCTGAATCTTCATCTGAAAACGGTTATTCTTTAACCAATACTTTCTCTTATGCTTTGTTCGATACTTTCGAAGTTCCCGCAAGCGTTAAGTCGTTATCGGGTGCGTTTAACTATAATAAGAACCTTAAATCGCTCACCTTCAAGGAAGGTAGTAAGTTAGAAGAAATAGGCTCTTGTTTCTCCGGCTGTACGGCTCTTGAAAGCATTGAACTTCCCGACGGCTTAAAGAAGATCGGTGGCAGCGCGTTCGCTTCGCTAACGGGACTTAAATCGATGACTATTCCTAAGACCGTTCAAACGATTGCCTACTCGGCGTTCTCGAAAGCAAGCAACCTTACCGAAATCATCTTCGCAACCTACGAAGAAGGCGAAAACAAAGGTAAGTGCGACCTCGTTGAAATCCAATACAAGGCCTTCGAATTAACCGGCTTAACCGAAATAGAATTTCCCGTATCTACTGCGGGCAATATCGAACTCGGTGGCGGTACTACCAATGTCGATTATAAAGGTAGATTATTCAATAACGCACTTCAATTAACCAAAGTTACGTTATCGAGTTCTATCAACAATATCGAATACGTCTTCAAGGGGTGTCCCAACCTCAATACTATCGTTATCGCAGACGACAACAATTACTTCAAGACCATAGACGGCGAACCTTACATTTTCAGTGCGGACGGCACAGGTATATTGTATACTTTCGGTACCTTACCCGCAGGTAAGTACGAAATTAAGGCCGGCGTAACGGAAATCTCCGCTTACGCGTTTGAAGAACAAAATTACGTTACGGAGATAGTAATTCCTTATTCCGTTGAAAAGCTCGGGACGGGCGCGTTTGCAAACTGTCTTGCTTTGAGTAAGGTTACCTTCGAACACACTCCCGAACACCCCAGTGCGTTAAAAGGTAGTGAAATCGGCGCTCAATTATTCATGGGCTGTGCTAACTTAAAGACAGTTGAATTACCTAACGGTCAAGGTATGACGGATATTTCGAATAAGATGTTCCAAGGTTCCGGCATTACTGAAATCAAGATTCCCTCTAATGTACTCACGATAGGCGAATAT
This sequence comes from uncultured Christensenella sp., assembly GCA_964398065.1. Taxonomy (GTDB): domain Bacteria; phylum Bacillota; class Clostridia; order Christensenellales; family Borkfalkiaceae; genus UBA4636. Next base: position 28,333 of record CAYNLN010000001.1, read on the forward strand.
GCTTTCGACGGTTGTACAAACCTCGTCAGCCTCACGTTTGCGGAAGATTCTAAACTTGAGTATATCGGAAAATATGCGTTCAGAAAAGCCTCTTTCGAGGAAGTTTACTTTCCCGCGACGCTTGAAACTATCGATCAATATGCCTTCCAGGGCAACAAGAACTTGAGGGTTGTTAAATTCTTAAAGGACAATCAAGGAGAAACCTCTATCACTAAGATTTTGGCTCGTGCTTTCGGTTCCGCATCCGAAGCGGATGCTTGTACTGCGATTGAAGAAATCGAATTACCCGCATCCTTAAAAGAATTCGGAGCTTACGCATTCGGTTACTGCACGTCGCTCAAGAAGGTAACCTTCGAAGAGGAAAGTTTGTTCACAACGTTCGGCACCGGTTCTTTCGAGGCAACGGCAATTACTTCTATCGTTATTCCCGCTAAAGTCGAGAAACTCGTTAGCGAACTTTTTGAAAACTGCGAGTATTTGACAACGGTCGAATTTGCAGAAGGTTCTAGTGTCAGCGCTATAGGTACTTACGTATTCAGAAACGCAACTGCGCTTAAATCGTTTGCAGTTCCCGAAGACGTTACGAAGATTGAGGCGCAAACCTTCTTAGGTTGTACTTCACTTAAATCGATAACCTTACCTTCTACGGTTACGGAACTCGGCGCTTACGCATTCCTTAACTGCTCGTCGTTAGAATCTATTACGATTCCTAAATCGGTTACTAAGTTTGGCAACTACTTATTCAGCGGTTGTACTTCTTTAACCGAAGTTAAGTTCGAAGAAGGTTTTGCCGGCATTCAATTAGGTACGTATATGTTTGCGGATTACGAAGGTACTTCAACGCCTAAATATCCCGCAGAAGCTTGTACGGCTTTAAAGACTATTGAAATTCCTGCAAGCGTTTGGGCTTTAGGTAACTATATGTTCCGTAATTGTACGGGTCTCGAAACCGTAACGTTTGCAACAGGTTCCGAATTATCTGCTTTAGGTAGCAATACTTTCTACAATTCAGGCATTAAGGAAATCGTCGTTCCTAAGGGCGTTACTTCGCTCGGTACCTACAGTATCAATACGACAAAGCAAACGATTACGCATACTTGTACCGCTTCTACGACGGTCAACTTATTCTACGGTTGCGAAAACCTTACCAAAGTTGAATTCTTAGGTAGCGTAACCAAGATCGGCGGATACGCTTTCTACGGTTGTACTTCTCTTGCAATGGATATCCCTGAAACCGCTACCGTAATCGGTCAATTCGCATTTGCAAATACCGGCGCAACCAGTTACACCATTCCTAAGGGACTTTCTACCGGGACGACCGCTTTAGGCAACGGTGCGTTTGCATACAACGAAAAATTAGTTGAATTCAAAATCGCTTCCGGTAACAAGAAATACGTCGTGGACGAAGAAAGTAAAGCACTCCTTACTTCCACTAAGACGCTCGTTTGCTACCCTGCAGGCCTTGAAGGCGAAGGCGGCACTGTAACCGTACCTAAGGGTGTCACGATTGGCGCTTACGCTTTCGCAGGTTGCGCAAACGTTAAATCGATAACGCTTCCCGCCGATACTACTACTATCCCTAACTACGCGTTTGCGGGCGCAACGGGGCTTACTACCTTCACGGTTCCCGCAGGCGTAACTAAGATAGGTACTTCCTATTCGTTGGGTTATGTATTCGACGGTTGTACCGCGTTAGAGGAGGTTAACTTCTTAGGTGACGTAACGCTCATCGGAGGACACGCATTCCGTAATTGTACTTCTTTAACTTCTATTAACTTACCTGAATCCGTAGATACTATCGGTAACGGTGCGTTTAACGGCGCAGGCATCAAGGAAGTTACGATTAACGAAAACATCAAGTACTACGGTACGTCGCAAGCTAATTCACCGTACGCAAACAGCGCCGTTGAAAAGGTTACCATTAACGCTCCTTCTACCTTGGCGTACATGTTTGCATACACCCCGAAACTTCAGGAAGTCGTATTCGGTTCGCAACTTACCACTTTAGGTAACTATACGTTCTATGAGTCCGGCATCGAAAAGGTTGAAATCCCCGCAACGATTGAAAGTTTCGGTACTTACGTTTTTGCTAACTGCGCATCTTTGTCCGACGTGACTATCGCAGAAGGCATTACAGCTTTGAATAACTATATGTTCAGAGGTTGTAAGTCGTTGAAGAGTATTAAGCTGCCGGATACCTTAAGTTTCCTCGGTACGTACACGTTTGTCGAAAGTGGCTTAGAATCTATAACGATTCCTAAATCCGTTAAAACCTTCGCGGCGAGCGCTACCGCTACACCCAGCTACACTACGTGTAGTTACGTCTTTAAAGATTGTACGTCTCTTAAGACCGTCATTTTCCACGACGAATTCGAAATTATCGGTGGCTATGCTTTTGCGGGCTGTACCGCGTTAGAGGAAATCGTTATCCCCGATAGCGTAAAAATTATTAGTTCTTACGCTTTCAAGGGGTGTACAAACTTGAAGAAGATTACCGTAAGCAAGAACCTTGAGGAATTAGGTTACGAAGTATTTTATGATTGTACTTCCGTAGAAAAGATCGTCTTCGAAAAACCCTTCACCAAGGTAAGTCGTGACTTGTTCAACGGTTGGACGGAACAACAAACCATCTGCTTCAAATTTTCTCAAGACGAAAGCGCCGGGTGGATTACTACCTGGAAAGACGACTGTGAGGCTCAAATCATTTGGGATTATAAAGGCGAATAATTAGGCAAAAATCGACGTATAGCTAGACTTTTGCAAGGTTAAGCAAATTTTTCTCTGCGGTTTCCGCAAGCGAAAAGTGTGTCGATTTGTAAATGCGCTATATTCGGCTTGAATTAACACAACTAAATAACCGATCTAATCGGTTTACGACGCAAGTCGGGGCAATTTGCCTCGACTTGTTTTTTACTAAAGTTTACGTGCGCCGATAATTCTGCAAAATAAAGAACTTTCCAACGATGAATTAACGAATAAGTCTAAATGCGCAAAAAAGGAAAACTCAATAATTTGTGTAAGTTATACGGTTATGACATCGGTAAACGACCTTTTAATATAAAGGCGGATTAAAGACAATAGACTTAATTGGCGCTTTGACGGCTTGCACGCGTAATTACGCATTATCTGCTTTTTTAGTAGCTTAATACTTTTTTTCTTCGTTTCATATAATATATAAACGTCGTTGTTCTTGTTTTCGCCTATAAAAGAGGGGAAGTTTATATAAAAAGTGTATTTGCCGTAAAGACGGTTGCTAAAATTTTACATAACGGCAAACCTTGTTAACGGTAACGTAAGGCAACTTTTATCGTTTTTCGGGCTTAAAAGGAGACTGATTTTAGCAAAAAACGACTTTTTTAAAAAGAAAATTAAAAAAATTTAAAAAATGCCCAACAAATGTTTGACGTACGCAAACAAATGTTATATAATAATCAACATAAAGAAAAAATAGGGGTAAACTCTACGTTTTAGCCTAAAATTTTAAGTAAAAAAGGAGGCAATTATGAACTTAAAACAAACGTTTTCCAGCCATTATTCACGTTTTAAAAGAGAAAGCGTTATCAAATCGCTTTTATTCGGTTCGATATTCGGTTTTCTCGCGGCAGTTATAGCGTCTGCGCTATTTTGGTACTTCGACGTAAAAGCCTTCTGGCTCAGCGTACCCGTTTTCGCAGCGGTCACTTTAGGTGCGGGGTATTTGCTGAGCGTCACGAAGTTTAAACCTCAGGCAGAGTATATGGCAAGAAAACTTGACGCTTTCGGGCTCGAGCAAAGGCTGATTACCATGACGGAACTCGAAAACGACACATCCTACATTGCTTCGTTACAGAGAAAGGATGCTTTAAAGTCTACCGAAAAGGTAAACGGTAAACTTATAAAATTCGCCGTATCCGTACCTTTGATTATAGGCGTTGCGCTTACGTTTTTGTTAAGCGGCGGAATGACGACGGTTAACGCGCTGTCTTCGGCGGGCGTTATAAGATCCGGTAAGCAAATAGTTGCCGACGCCAATATGGTGCCCGATGTATATTGCAACGTTAATTACGTCGTAAGCGGCAGCGGCCTTATCATGGGCGACGACGCACAAGTCGTTTTAAAAGGCGAATCTTGTACGGCTGTTTATGCCGTTCCCGATTACGGTTACGCGTTTATACGTTGGTCGGACGGGTATACCGAGCCTTATCGTCAGGATTTCGAAATAAGCAAGGATACCGTATTAACCGCTATTTTCGAACCTCTTGTCAACGTCAACGAAAGGGAGCAGGTTACAGACCGGACTAGCAACATGCCGTCTGATCCCGAAGCGACCGATGATCTTCCGCGTTTGCCGGAGTGGTCGGACCCTACGGAAACTCCCGATAATCAGCCCGATGATAAACGTGCGAATACGGCGTCGGATTCAAGGCAAGATATGGTCTTTGACGGCGAAACCGATTACGGCGGGAAGAATTATAACGACGCGGTAAGCGATGCGTCAAACGGTGCGGGCGGAAGCGGCGGCGCCGGAGAGGTAATCGGCGATTACTTCTCGAACATTAAAAAGTAGAACGGCTTTTTATGACTGTTTTACATACATAAAAACGATTTGGGGTGCTTTTCGATTCCGCTTGTTTTTCGGCGGAAATTTTCGGAAGGCACCAAAAGTCTGTTATTAAGACTTGATTTTTTAGGGCGATATTGCCCGATTAAACAAAAAAATTCGGCGATTTGCCGTTAAATAAACAATAAAAACGATTTACATTAAGGACGTAAAATAAAATGCAAGAACAAACAATGAACCCAATCACACAGCAAGACATCGAAAAATTCAGCAAACAGATTCAAGATATCTTTACGCAGATAAGACGTGACGTCATCGGTCAAACCGAAGTCGTCGAAGGCACTATAATCGCCATGATAGCCGGCGGTAACGTTTTGTTAGAAGGCGTTCCCGGCGTAGGCAAAACGAGGCTTGTAAGAACTTTAGGTCGTGTTTTCGACTTACCGTTTTCTCGTATTCAGTTTACCCCCGACCTTATGCCGGCGGACGTTACGGGTACAAACATAATCGTTAAAGACGAAAACGGAAACTCTTCGTTTAAATTCCAAGAAGGTCCCGTTTTCAGCAACATCATCCTTGCCGACGAAATCAACCGTGCAACGCCTAAAACCCAATCGGCGCTTTTGGAAGCAATGCAGGAACACACCGTTACCGTTATGGGTACGTCGAGAAAACTAAAAGAGCCTTTCTTCGTTTTGGCGACCCAGAACCCTATCGAACAAGACGGTACTTACCCCTTGCCCGAAGCGCAAATGGACAGGTTTATGTTTAAACTTTTGGTTCCCAACCCCAGTTTAAACGAACTTATGGACATCGTTACGATGACCCAAAAAACCATGGCAGAAGTCGCCGACCGTGCTTGTACGGGCGAGGAACTTTTGAGAATGCGCGAAATCGCAAATCAAATTCCCGTTTCGCAGGACGTTTTGAAATATGCTATGATTCTAACGTCGGCAACCCACAATAACAGCGAATGTGCAACCGAAACCGCTAAAAAGTACGTACGTTTGGGTGCCAGCCCTCGTGCCGGTCAAGCACTTATTTCCGCGGGTAAGGTTTTGGCTCTTATCAAAGGAAGATACAACGTTGCATATTCCGATATCAACGAATTGGCTCACTTCGTTTTACGTCACCGTATCAAACTTAACTTCGAGGCTATCGCGGAAAGAATTACCGCAGACGACGTTATCACCATGATACTCGACGAACTTGCAAAAAAATATAAGATTAAATAATTTTGCGCACGAGGCGCAACGGTTTTAAGGATTTATAGATGAAGTACTCACTTTTAAACGACAAATTTTTCAACAGGCTCGAAACGCTTGCTTTCAACTTAAAATCTCACTTATTGGGCTATTTCGGCGGCAAGCACCTTGTCTCGACGTACGGGCAGACGGTTGAGTTTGCCGATTTTAGAGAATACCAGCTCGGCGACGACATAAGACGTATCGACTGGAATCTTTTCAGCCGTTTCGAAAAGTATTTCATCAAACTTTTTACCGACGAAAGGCAAATGCACGTGCAGATTTTTTTGGACTGCTCCGCTTCTATGGGAAAGGACAATCCGGAAAAAGCCGCGTACGCCATTGCTTCGGCGGCGGCTTTGGGCTTTTTGGCTGTACATAATATGGACAAGGTTTCTTTTCATCTTATGAAGGGCGAAAAGTCCGAAAACCCCTTTGGTACTATAGTCGGTAAAAACGCTTTTTTCAGGGCGATAGGTCAACTCGAAGAAGTTGTTTTCGACGGCGAAAGCGACGTTGAAAAATGCATTACGTCCTGTATCGATACGGGTACGAACAACGGTCTTACCGTAATCGTTTCCGACCTTTTGACCGACAGCGACTGGAAAAAGGCGATAGATTACTTGGCGTATAAAAAACGTCAGATAATGATAGTACAACCGCTTACGCCCGCGGAAATCGACCCGCTTTTCGACGGTAGGGTAAACCTTATCGACTCGGAATCGTTCGATATTGCGGACGACAGAAACTTAAAAATAAAGATAACCCGTTCGTCGCAAACCGCATATAGAGAAGCTTTGCACGATTTTTACGAAGACATAAAAACTTTCTCGAGAAAGCGCGGCGTCGACTATATTTCAATAAGCACCGACATGCCTATTGAAAAGGTGCTTTTCGGTGAATTGTTGAAGGTAGGTATTATTTCATGACTTTACTTGCACCGCTCGGATTATTGGCTCTCATAAGTCTTATAATCCTGCTTATCATCTACATAATAAGACCTAACTTCCAGCAGCGCGTAATTTCGAGTACGTACATCTGGAAGCTTAGTTTGAAATACAAGAAAAAGCGTGTTCCCGTGAGTAAACTGAGGAACTTGCTTTTGATTATATGTCAAGTACTCATTTTGGTGTGCTGCGCCCTTGTTTTGTCACAACCTAACAAAATCCTTATGGCAAAAGAAAGCGGCGAGGAAGCTATTATAATAATCGACGCTTCCGCAAGCATGCGTATAGAAACGCAAAACGACGACGGTAGCCGCGAAAGCCGTTTCGAAAGGGCTGTTACCGACGCTATCGACCTTGCCGATTATACTTTTAGAAACGAAGGTAAAGTTTCCGTTATAATAGCGGACGACAGCCCGGAATTTCTTATTGCAAACAGACTTACTTATACGAGCGCAAACTCCTTATATGCGGCGCTACGCGCGCTTTTGGACGACGAATATGCTTGCTCGTACGGAACCGGTGATATAGACAAAGCGCTTAGTCTTTGCGAGGATATTATTCTCGTTAACGATAGTACGCAAGTGTTTTTATATACGGATATTCAATACCCGAATATTCCAAAAGGCGTAACCGTTGAAAATATGGCATATGAAGACGACTGGAACCTTTCCATATTGAATGCTTACACGGTGTATGAAGATAACTATTATAATTTTTATGTAGAAGTCGCATGCTACGGACAAAACTTCGAAGGTCTTAATTTGAAACTCGAAGTCAGGGGATATAACGACACGCCCGATATTTACACCCGTATGGCAGATTCTTCCAAATTGAATCTTATCGACGGAACGGTTTATACCGTTGCGTTTCGTCATTCGGCGTTATCGGACGGTATTGTTCCGCCGGAAACGATGATAATACAAGATTTGGGTCAAGACATTTATCTTTTCAATTCCGTTTATGTATCGATTGTCGACGGCGATAATAAAATCACGTCGCAAATCTTTTCCGAGGACGGGCTTTTCGAAGATAACGAATTCTATATTTACGGCGGACAAAAAACGCCTTTAAAAGTCGAATATGTAAGTAGTTACCCCAACCCTTTCGTTAACGGAGCGATTTTGGCTCTAAGAAGTTACTACGCCGGCGATTGGGACATTACGATAACCAGTACAAAGTTTATCGAAGATGCCGTTTTCGAAGGATACGACCTATATATTTTCGAACACGACGAAATGCCTACTTCGCTACCAGTTGACGGCGTAACGCTTATTATTTCACCGGAAAACCAGGTGACAAACGGAACCGGCGTATCACTCGGGAACGTTAAAAATGTATCGACGGGTGTTACGGTTTTTCCGTCGAAAGACGCCGACCATCCGCTTTTAAATAACATTAATCCGGAAAACTTTTACGTCGGCAGATATACTCAGGTTGCATCTTACGACGAAAGTAAATATACCTGTCTTCTCTCGATAGTGGGTAGTCCTTTACTGCTTGTCGCAAACGATTCGCAAAACAAAGTAGTGTACTTTAATATGGATTTACACTATTCCAATTTGCCGTTACAGTCCGACTGGCCGTTGTTTATGTACAACCTTTTCGAATACTTTTTCCCGGCGATGATAGACGCTAACTCTTTCGAAGTCAACGAAGAGTTTACTTTAAGGGCGCGCGGCGAATCCATTACGGTAAAAGGCGGCGATTACGTACAAACGTATACGGAATTTCCCGCTAAAGCAAGTATCACGGTTCCGGGTACATATACGGTTTCGCAAGACACTTTCAGTATTTCCTCGAGCGGAAACACGACTATAACCGAAAGTATCTATGTAAGACTGCCGGCATCGGAAAGCGACGCTCATTTCGAAGCGGATGCGGCGCCGTTAAACCCGTACTCGCAAAGCGACGTTAAAGATTTTTACGAAGATTTACTTTTATATGTCGCCATAGCGTTGACGGCACTCATGTTTGCAGAATGGTTACTGCAAATACGCGATAATATGTAGGAGGGGATGAATATGTCTGATTTTACGATTAATTTTTCATACCCTTGGCTATTATTATTGCTTATTCCCGCAGTTCTCGTTTCTTTAATACCATATTTTAGATTAAAGAAAAGATACAGAAGAACGAGAAACCGTATCACGTCGCTTATTTTACACACGTCGGTTATGGTTCTTGCAATTATGCTTCTTTGCGGGATGAGTTTTAGCTACACCATACCCAACACCGCAAACGAATTGATACTTCTTGTCGACGTTTCCGATACGGAAGGGTACAGCAAGACCGAGCGCGACAGATACGTTGCCGATATATTGACAAATACTAATATCGACGATTACAGCGTCGGCGTCGTAACTTTCGGGTTTGATCAGGTTTACGCGGTCGAACTTACTAAAAACACGCAATCAGTATACGACGATTATTTGAATGCGGAACTTCCGGATACGTCGGCAACCGATATAGCGGCGGCAATAAAGTATGCAGCAACCTTATTTAAAAATCCCGATTCCGGAAAGATAGTATTGGTGACGGACGGACTCGAAACCGACGAAGACGCCCTTACGGCAATAAAATACGTTACTTCGCAAAACACTAAACTCGACGTAGTGTACGTCCCGTCCGTATTCGAAGATAACGACGTGCAACTCGTAGATGTTGAATTTCCCGAACAAAACGTATCCGTCGACGAAGAATTCACGATTACGGTGTCGTTTTATTCCAATTATAAAATAAACGCATCGATTACCATGGCTGATAACGGTGTTGTTTCGGAAGAAAGAGGTACCGAATACGTCGATATACAATACGGCGTCAATACGTGCGTGTTTACGCATAAATTTACGACGACGGGATTGCATAAACTTGACTTTTCGATTGATTCGCGTACCGATGCTATAGAAGACAATAACGTTTTCAGTACTTATTACAATTTACAGATTTTTGATAGGGTATTACTTGTTTCGAGGGGTCAAGAGCATATTGACGAATCGGAATTTCTCGAAAGCATTTTAAGCAAAGAGAAAGACGCTAACAACAAATATACCGTAACAAGTACTTATATAGGCGCCGAGGATTTTCCCGCTACCATAGACGAGTTGCGTAACTATGACCAAATTATTTTAAACAACATCGCCAACTCGGATCTGCAAGAATACGAAGGCTTGGACGATGCGTTGTACGAATACGTTTATACTTACGGCGGCGGATTGTTTACGGTCGGCGGAAGCGACGGAACCACGGAAAACTATCAAGGTCAAGAAGTTCCCGACGCGCACGCTTATAGTAAAAAAGATATGTACGGTACCAAGTACCAAGAAATGCTTCCCGTCGAAATTATCGATTATACACCGCCCGCGGGGGTAATCTTTATTGTCGATAGGTCCGGTTCTATGAATTCATCGAGTGGTAATTCCGAATCGGAAGGAACTCGTTACGAGTGGGCAAAAGCAGGTATCTGGGCAGGCGTTCTTGCCTTGGAAGAAAGGGATTACGTCGGCATTATGACGATGGGCGCTTACGGTCAAATTGTTTTGCCGTTAACGCCGAGACCGCAAGAAAGCGTTATTAAAGAAGGCATTGCGAATATGCCTGTACCTACAGGCGGTACCACTTATTGCGACGCTTTACGTATGGCTTGTCAGCAACTTGCAGCTAACGACGCAGTCGAAAGGCGTCATATAGTAATGATTACCGACGGACAGATAGGTTCAACCGAACAAGCGGAATTTGAAAGAATCGCTCAGGAGAATTTCGAAACAAACGGTATCACTCTTTCCCTTGTTTTGGTTGGTGTTAGCGCACCTACGCAAAACAGTTTCGTAGAGGGTCTTTTAGACGGCAGTATAACGATAACCGCGGGAGAGGATAGTTCTTCATTAGATACGTATTCGAGGATTCTTCGTGCGGTATGGCTCGGTAACGATACCGCGGCAATCGCGAATAACACCACTGCTACTATAGCAAAAAGGCGGAGTGTTATTTCTAAACTCCACGTGCTTAGCAACCCTTCGGAGATTACAAAGGATATTAAAGACGAACTCGAGTCGCCTCAGATAAAGGAAGTCGAACTTGCCGAGTATTATCCCTTAATCGCTCAACTCACTTCTCCGCTTTTAAATGGCGTTAGAGACGGCGAAGGCGACGATATAGACAAAGTTACGGCAAAACTTATAGGTTTTTACGGTGCGAAATTACGCGCAAGTGCCGAAGTCATTCTTACGGCGGGCGAATCCAATGCGCCGCTGTATGCGCAATGGCAGTTCGGTAAAGGTAAAGTCGGCTCATTTATGGCGGACCTTAGCGGTGAATTCACCGCAGATTTTATCGCAAGCGAAAAAGGTAAACGATTTATTCAAAACGTTGTCGACGCATTGATGGCAACGGATTATATAAGGAAAACCGAAATCGAAGCAACGTTGACCGAAGAAAATTATATTAATCGGTTAGACGTAATATCTACTATCGACGAGGGTGAAAAAATAGTCGGTACGATTTCCTGGACGGAAGAAAACGGCAATAAAGTAAGCGTTTCGCTTAACGATGTGCCCGAAACGGCTAATCCCGACGTTTACGTAACGTCACCGCTTACAAAAACCAATAATTACGCAAGATGTATTTTTGTCGTGAAAAAGACGGGCGTTTACACAATCGAACTTCATAAAGTCGATAAAGACGGTAACCCTTCGCCCGAGTATACGATGTATAAAACGTTTTCATATTCTACGGAATACGACGAGGCAAATAAAGATTCCGCGGAAGACACGATTACGCAATTAAAATATCTTGCAGAGGGCGGTAGCGGCGTTTACATTGACAGTATTAATCTTACCGATCAAGTTTTCGCTTCTTTTGTCGAGGAACTTTTCCGTACTTTCGATCCGAGAGTATTATTTGCTATCCTTATAATAGTAATGTTCTTACTCGATATAGCGGTACGTAAGTTCAAATTCAAATGGCCGCACGAAATTATTCGCGACAGAAAGAACAAAAAATTTAAAAACTTTAACAAAAAAGGTAAATAATATGAAAAAAGCAATAATTACAGTATTGCTTTGCGTGTTTAGTCTGTCGTTAGGACTCGGTTTAACGGCGTGCGCGAGCGATAAAATCGCCACGCCCGATAACTTAACGGTGGACGAAGAAAACACCCTTACTTGGGACGAGGTCGATAACTGTAAAGGTTATACTATAGAAGTTACCGACTACGTAACGAAAGAGGTTACAGAGTTTTCCACGCGAAAAGCGACTTATTCGCTTACGGTTCTTGCCGAAGGCGATTACGATATTAGAATACAAGCGCTTCCGTCAACCAGAAGGCTTAAATCGTCCGACTGGTCGAAGACTATGTTTTTCCATAAGGAATACGAAACCGGTTGCGTCTATTCGCTTATAGACAATGACAGAGAGTATGAAATTACTCGTGTAGGAAGGGCAAGCGGTGCGTTCACTTTAGAGGACGAATACCGCGGAAAACCCGTAACGCGTATCGCCGACGGCGCTTTTAAAAGAAGTAAAGCCGTTACGTCGGTAACTGTCGGCAAAAACGTCGTATATATCGGTTCGGATTGTTTTAACTCATGTTACAATCTCGAAGAAGTCGTTTTGCCGAATACGATTTCCGAAATGGGATCTGCTTGTTTTCAAAATTGTTCGGCGCTAAAAAGTGTCAACATACCGACAGGGATAGACGCGATTGGCGATTATACTTTTTCCGGTTGCAAGTTGTTAGAGTCCGTTGAGATACACGACAGAATAACTACTATCGGCGAGTACGCTTTCTCGGGTTGTTCGACGATTCCCGAAATAGTTATCCCCGATAATGTTACGGAGATAGGCGAAGGGGCTTTTTACGGTTGTAAGTCCGTTAAAAAAATCACTTTAGGCAACGGGATCAGCATTATAAATAAGTCGACTTTTTACGGTTGCGCGTTAGACGACGGCATAGTATTCGGCGATAAAGGTAATCTTCTTGCCATCGACACGAAAGCGTTTGCCGCCGCAAAAGGTCTTAAAGGTGTTGACTTACCCGAAGGTTTAACGTACATCGGCGCCAACTGTTTCCTCGATTGTTCGGAGTTCGAACACATTACCATTCCCGATACGGTGACTACTATAGGTTCAGCGGCTTTTTATAAAACCAAGTTATATACCGAAGAGCAAGCCGAAACGGGTACGGAGTTTGTTTATGCGGACAAATGGCTTATAGGCGCTTCAAATGCAATAAAGGATACACTTGTATTCGTCGGCGGAAACGCCGAAGAAGGTGAAGCCGAAGGCGAAAGGATGCAGATAAGAAACGATACCGTCGGTATTGCTTCGGCTGTGTTTAGATATTCGCTTAAGCTTATGTCTGTAAAATTGCCGAAAAGTATAAAGTATATTGGCTCGTCGGCGTTTTTGCAGTGTCCGCAACTCGGTACTTTCGATGCGTACACTTGCGATAAATTGGAATACGTAGGTTCCGGTGCGTTTTACGAATGTACAAACCTCGACGTCGTAAGGCTCGGCCAAAATTTAAAAGAGATAGGCTCATATGCGTTTTATAATTGCGAAAAGCTTAACATTGCTGCCGATGCGACTTCCGAAACAGTTGCACTAATTATGCCCGATTCGGTCGAAAAAGTAGGCGGATATGCTTTTTATAAGAGCGGTATTTGGAATTCTTCTGTAAACAACAGTGTTATTTATGTCGGTAACTGGGTTGTCGGAAGAGGTAGCGGCTCTTCTTCATCCCTTACGCTTAAAGAAGGTACCGTAGGCATTGCCGATTATGCTTTATCCGATACTGTGGCGGGCTCTGACGCTACCCAACTTAAATCCGTGAAAACGACAGATGAAAGTTTATTGTATATAGGCGAAGGTGCTTTCTATAATTGCAGCGAGCTTATAACTTTCGAAATCGGCTCCTACGTTAAGCATATAAACGACTTTACTTTCTACGGATGCACAAGTTATCAAAATGCCGGGCGTCCGCTTAGGCTCGAACACATCGGAAGATCTGCCTTTTACGGTTGTCAAAGTTTAACAACCTTTGACTTATCCAGTTGTCAAGATCTTTCCGAAATAGGTGTGTTTGCATTCGGGTATTGTTTTTCTCTCGCAGAAATTTATCTTCCGGAATTCATTACCGAAATCAAACCCTATACCTTCTATGAATGCGACGCTCTTAAGTCGGTGTCGATTCCCGAAGGCGTAAAATCCATCGGCAAGCAAGCGTTTTTAGGTTGCGATAGTTTACAAACCGTTACTTTCGAGCAGCGCGAAACCGCAACCGAAGGATTAGAGGTAATAGGCGATTCGGCATTTTACCTTTGCTATTCGATCGAAAAGATAGAACTTCCTAACACCGTTACTACGGTAAGCGATTCGGCATTTTACGGATGCGTCGGTATTACGGAATTAGAATTAAGCGACTCGCTTACATATATCGGCGACAGTGCCTTTTACAATCTTAACGTTTTAACCGACGTTGTAATCGGTAAAAACGTCGAATATATCGGCACGTATGCATTCGGTAACTGCGAAAACTTAAAGTCGATAACTTTATCCAAAGAAGTCGAATGGATCGGTGCGTATGCATTCTTCCAGTGCAGTTTTTCTACGATTTATACCGACGCTACGGAGGCTTTAGATGATTGGCACGGAAGAATAAATCCGTCCTATTTACCGATTGTTTGGGGCGTTACGCTTTCGGACGACGCGTCTTACGTCGTATCGTTTACAAAGACCGAAACGTCCGTCGATAACGCAAACGAGTATAACAGAGTTACCGCTCCATCAAGAAAAGGTTATGATTTTGTCGGTTGGACAACGGTAGAAGGCGGTACGTCGCCCGAATACGGCGCAAGCGACTTAGCAAGCCTTGAAAACGGCGCTACCGTTTACGCTATCTGGCGTGAAAGCGCAGCCGAATAGTTTTAGGTATTTTGGCTCGATAAAAACAAAATGATTGTTGACGGCGGACAGTTTTGCCCGCCGCCAATATGTATAATGACCTTGACATGCGTACAATCGCACCTAAAAACACATAAAATGTTCGTGCATTGTGTACACTCGCACATTTTAAGCGCAAAAACGACTTTACAAGGCGAACAACCGCTTTTAAACTGCGAAAAAAACAAAACGCTATAAAATTTTATAAAGAATGAAAATACCGCTTGTGTTTGACCCGTTTTTGCTTGACGGAAGCCGAACAAAAGTGGTATATTTATTTATACTGGTGTTTTTAACACTAGTACATTTGCTTAGATTTTATTACAGGAGATTTAACATGAAAAACCTGAGAAAGATTTTTATCTTGGTTTTGCTTGTCATACTCACCGCAACGCTTTCGCTTTTTGCCGTTGCGTGCAAGGGTAAGCAAGCCAAACTTTCCTTCGAAACCAACGGTGCGGAGGCTATCGAAACTGTCAAAATCGACAAGGAAACGGCTTATACGCTTCCCGTACCCGCAAGAGGGGAAGATTATAGTTTCGAGGGCTGGTATCTTACCGAAGACTTTTCGGGGAGTGCCGTTACCGAAGTAACACTTTCCGAAAACGCCACCGTTTACGCTAAGTGGGAAAAACTTTACGCCGTAACGTTAGACCTTTCCGGCGGCAGTCTTTCGACCACTAAGCTTTACCTTAAAAAAGGCGCGAGCGTTTACGACGCGGTAAGCACTCTTACGCCGACTAAGTCCGGATTCCAATTCGGCGCTTGGTTTAACGGTAAGGCGGAAGTAGGCAAAAACTTAAAGATGTCCGATTCGGATATGACGTTAACCGCCAAGTTTAAAGCGCCTTACACCGTCGAGGTTTATAAACAAAATGCGACCCTTGACGGATACGACGTCGAATCGGAAGTTTATTACGAATACATCGGTAACACCGTGGATTATACGGGTTCCGTAAACGGATTTACAGAAGTATTGAAAGCCGACACGTTAAAATCCTTGGTTATCAACGAAGTTAATCCGAGCATTAAGGTTTACTACGACAGAAACAAAGTTTCCGTATCCTTTAACCCCAACTATCCCGACGGAAGCTTATCCGAAAGCACCCGCGTCGAAACTTATTACGGTGCGGAAATTGCCGACGTCGACAATTACTACTTCGAATGCGCGGGTTATTATCTTAAGGGGTGGGCGACCTCTCAAAACGGCGAAATCGTTTATAAATCCAACTTCATCAACCGCGCGGTAGGCGATACCGACGTAAAGAGCGACGCAATCGTTGCCGAAAGGTCGATGATTTTATACGCCGTATGGGAAAAAGGTTACAGCGACATGTTCGGCGGCGAAGATTATATCTTTGTGGAACCTTCCGAAGGAAGAACAAGCACCGTTTATTTAAATCGCGGAACTTACTATTTCAAGGGTACTTTCTACAACAATTCCGAGTCCAACACGTATAATTTCGTATTCAAAATCAACAGCAGAAAAGAGTTGCTTGGTAAGACCAATTCTAACGGCACGTTCGTATACATAGACGACACGAGAAAGAATTACACTTCTTCGCTCTTTGTGCAAGGCACGGGCGTCGAAAGCAACACCACGCTTAAATTCGACAGCGCCAACGGCGTAACCTATTCCGAAAACGGCGTCGAAAAAGGCATCGGTACTTACCTTATCGACGACAACGGAATGTTCGTAATTACCTATACCGAAGGCGAACTTCAAGGTCAAACGATGAACGTTGTAATCGGTACGGTAAGCAGTCAAAACGTATTCCAAATCCGTGACGAAGAAGAATATGCGATGGGTAAACTCGTAAGGTTCGGCGTAAGCGGAAGCGCTTTAGGTACGTTTAACGCTTATCAAATCGAATTGAGCGGTTTCGGTACTGCAAAATATTACACCGACGAAGACGGCGAAGAATATTCTTCCTACTACTACACGAGAGACGGCGAAACCATAACGTTGCTAAATTCCAGCGGCGCTACGCAGGGCGTGTTAAAACTTATGACCAACAACGGTGCTAAGGGTTATATGTTCTACAACGAGGTTTTGGATCGCAAAATCGAAAGTGAAGACGGCACTTGGCTTTCCGTCGACGGTTTGTATAACTTAACTTACTTTGACGGAACTTCCGAACAAAAAGGCGTTTACACTTACGCGACCTCTGTTTTCGGCGGATATATTTTGTCGACTTCCTTAAACGGTCAGGCTGCGAAATTCCTTGTTAGTTATCACACGGAATCTTCAGTGGAAGACGGTAGCGATTTATCCGAAAGCACTACGGTTACCGTATACGAATTCACTAAAAAGTTGTCGACGTATGCCGAATATTACTATTCGGACAACGGTAACATTTATTATGCGCCGTTAATCGTTATCGACGACGAAAAACAAGGCTGGGCTTCTCTTTACGGATACACTCTTCAAAAAACTTACGAAAAAGTTGCCGAAGGTCCTTATACTCTTCAAGAAGTCGTAAGCGAAGCGACGAACGTATCGGTCTACAACTTTACGGTCGAAACAAGAGTCGATCCCGCTCCCGACGTATCCGCAACCGTGTACGATATGACTACAATAAAGTCGATAGTTTTCGTACTCGATCCTCAAAAGGCGACGAACTACAACATAAGCTACTGGTATCAGGTAGTAACCACCGACGACGAAACGCATAGTTATAAAGACGTCTACACCGACGAAGACGGCAATACCATAGTTTTAGTCGGAACGAAAGATCCTTCCGTTTCAAAAGGTACGCTTACCGTAAGCGGTATAGCGATTTACACGGGCGGCGGCTCCGTCATAACGGGTGCTTACACCGAACAGTTTACTGCAAGCAGTACTTCTTTAACGGACGACGAAGTCATAGCCGAACATAACGTTGCTACATATTGTTATCTCGGCATTTCTACGAGTTCCGGATATATCTACGCCGAACTCGATCACACCGATAACACCTTCTTAAAACTCGACCACACGCCTTACAATCTTTACAGATATAAAACGGACGGTTCGGGCGATGCGTACGAATACATCGCACTCGACGGTAAAGGCGGAGCGGAATACACTTTAGTCGAAACCGACGACGACGGAAACGAAACGGGAAGAACCACCGTAAGCGGTAAGGTTGCTTCGACCGACCTTTCCTCTAAATTCGGCTCTGCGATTTATTCCTTCACGTCTGATACCGTAAACTTTAAGTTCATTCAACTTTCCTCGTCTTCTTACTACTTCTTCAGTAAGTACGAATACGACGACGCTAATTGTAACGGAAAAGAATACGTTAACGCAAAATACGGTACTTTGGTTTTAGACGGTTTCGGTTACGGCGCAACGTACACCGAAATAAGCGGAACCGCTTATAACGGCAGATATCTTCTTTCCGAAAATATGGTTACGCTTGCAACCTCCGCGGGTTATCGCTACTTTGACGTAACGGGTAATTCCTTTACGGCAAGAGGCACCGAATACGGCGGAAGCGCAAACAGCGCGTACATACTTTTCGACAACCAAAGAGTAGTCGGCGAGTATATTCACTTCGACGGTTACGGCAACGCTAAAATCTTCAAGTACGAAAACGTTAACGGCGAAAGCGTTCAAGTTTACATCGACGAAAACGCGACTTACACCGTAAGCGGCGACGTTATTACGATTAAGTTTGTAAACGACGGCGACGATTTGGTTTACGTCGGCAAGATAAGCACTTTCACTTATTCGAGCTACACATATCGTACTTTCGAGCTTCAAAGAGAAAACTCTATTGTAAAAGCATACGTAAACAACAGCGACTGGACGGTTCTCATTTTAGACGACGTCGGTAAAGCCATAAGATATCAAGATAAAGGCACTCGCGAAACGGGTACGTATAAACTCATTACAGACACCCTTTTATACTACGTAAACGACGCAAGTACGGACGCTTGCTTGTATACTTTCGATACCGAAACGGGCGAAATCGTTCTTTGCAATACGCTTCCTTACAACTATTATACTGAAGACCTTAACACGTTAATCTTTACAAAATACGGTTTCGTAACGCAAAACGGCAGCAGTTCGTTCTACTACACCGTCGACGATAACGATTTTGCAACGATTTACGAATACGACGACGATAACCCCGACGCCAACGATTACGGATTTGTCGCAAGGGATTTCGGTACTTTCGACGACGTTAAGACGTTCGAAGGCGAAACCTATTATCAAAGTTCCGGCTATGCGCTTAAGTTTGCGCGTACCGACGACAACAAGGGTAAATATCCCGTAAACGGTTACGAAATCACTTCGATCGAGTTTTCTCCCGTAGGCGGCGAAACCTACAGCGTTTCGGCAACGATTACGCTTGTAAAAAAAGCCACCGAAGAAGGGGCGGAAGACGAAGAAAAGACCCTTTCTGGTTACGTGGTAAAAACCGAGGAAGAAACCTATCTCGCTCTTTCCGCAACGGTCGGGCAATATCGTTTCCCGCTCGACATTACTTATAGGGGCGCCGGTAAATCGGTTTACGCGATAAACGGCATGCGCTACGTCGCGTCCGTATACTCTTATACTTACTTATATTCCAACTTGATTTATATACTCTTCGGTTACAGCGTACCCAACACTTACGGCACGATGTCTATTCTTACCGAATACGCCGAAGACGGAACGGCAATCGCAAACTATATAACGGGTGAATTCGGCGAATCTTCGGGATACGTCGACTCGAAGGGCAACTTATTGACTTTCGCCGATAAGCAAGAATACACGTACGATGAAACTACGAGCGTTTACACCGTAACGGTTACGATGGCAGACGGGTACGACTACGAACTCAGATTCCGATTAACCAGCGTTTACGGCATCAGCTGTTATCGTACGATAGGATTTTTGAGAAACGAAACTTTGTCTTACGGTAAATACACCGTTAAAGCACAAAGAGTTATCGCTTCCGATTACTACACTAAAGGTTCTTACTACGATGTAAGATTGACCGTAGACGGCACGCAGATCGACTACACCGAAGCATACATCGTAAACGGCGCAATCACTTATATCGTAAGGGAATTCGACGAAGATGGCAGTGTTGTGTCGAGTAGCACTCACTACACCATCGTTTTGACGGAAAAAACAAACGAAAGCGTCGGCGAGGAAGAAGAAGTTACCGTAAACGGCGTCGTTCCGTTTGAAAAAGTTTCCGTAACGGAAACCAAAGTAACTCCTTACTACACGGAAGACAAAGATAAATTTGTCGAAATCGCAAACGACGAAGTATTGACCATCGTTACGCAAAAAGTAGCGGAAAGCGGCAAAGTAACTTACTCTTCTACGCTCGTAAAAACTTGCGAAAAAACAGGCGAGGGCACCTACACGGTGACTACGCGTGCGGGTAAGACTTACACCGTTACGATAACAAACGACGTTGCTACCGTAACCGAGGTAGTCGAGACGGAAGAAACTCAAGAATAATCCAAACAAAAAATTAAGTTAGGATTAACAATTAAACGATTTAGGGCTGACGCTTTTCGGCGACAGCCCTTTTTTCGTGTAAAAAATCACACATTTACGTCGGCGATGAAAAATATAATCGGTTTAGAAGGCGCTACATTAAAAATATTCCCGAGCAGTACATGCATTTTCGTGAAAAAACTGTGAATAATTGTATTATATATAATATTTATTATTATAATTACGAAAATGAGGTTTATATGTTTTACAAATTTTCGATTTTGTTGTAAAATAACTTAGCATGATATGAGAATGGTTTATTATAACCCTTTATACGAAACTCTATTTCGTGCTCGATTCAAAAAAACTTTTTTATCATCATAAAAGGAAACCAAAATGTCGAAAATCAAAAAGAATTTACCGAAGTTTTTATCCGTCGCTTTGATTTTGTGTATGGCAATTTCGTTGTTTGCGGAAGCGCCTACAAAACAAGCAAGCGCCGAATATCTTCCTTCACAAGCAGTAACCAAACTCGACTACTCTGTCGATAACAAAACCGAAAATTATTTAGACGGTTCCGTCGTTAACGAATTACCTTCAACGGTAAGCGATAACGACGATATTTCCGTTATCGTCGAAATGGACGTCGACGGTTTGTTAGATGCGTATAACGCCGACATTACGACGGCGTCTTCGGTTTCGGAGTACGCAAATACGAAAGCCGGCAGACAAGCGCTTATAAATATCAGTCAAGAAAAGAACAGACTTTTAAGAATATTAAAACGTTCGGGTCTTAATTACGTCCTCGGCGAAACTTACGAGACTTTGTTCGGCGGCTTCGAAGTTACGATTAAGGCTAAAGATTTCGATAAAATCAACAACCTTCTCGGAAGTTCTTCGACCTTAATGCTCGGCGAAGTTTACAAACCTTGCGAAACCGTGGTTGTCGAAAACGTCGTCGACGTTTACGAAACGGGTATTTTTGACAGTTCCAATTGCGAATACCAAGGCGACGGCGTAGTCGTTGCCGTACTCGATACAGGTCTTGACTACACTCATACCGCATTCGATTATTCCGAGTCGAACTTTACGACGACGAACGAAAAGTTTACGCTCGACAGCGTTTCCGCCGTTATCGACCAGACAAGGGCGGCGGGTCTTACCTCGGGGCTTACAGGTGAAGACGTTTATTTGAACAGAAAGGTTCCTTTCGCGTACGACTACGGCGACCAAGACCCCGACGTTTTACCTATAAATTCCGAACACGGCACGCACGTTGCGGGTATTATCGCCGGTAAAGACGATACAATTACGGGCGTTGCGCCCAATGCGCAACTTGCCATAATGAAGGTTTTCTCCGACACGCGCGACGGTGCTAAAACAAGCGCCCTTCTTGCAGCGCTCGAAGATTGCGTAATTTTAGGCGTCGACGTTATCAATATGTCCTTAGGTTCCGGCTGCGGCTTCACAAGGGAAGTCGACGAGGAAAGGGTAAACGTAATTTACGATAAGATTCACGAACAAGGTATTTCGCTTATCGCATCGGCGGCAAACTCCTATAACGCAACGTTCGGATCGGACAAAAACGGTAGTAACGGTTTGACCTCTAACCCCGACTCGGGTACGGTAGGTTCTCCTTCTACTTATGACGGACCTTTATCCGTCGCTTCCGTAAACGGCGTAAAAACACCCTACCTTCTTTACGGCGAAGATATTATTTACTTCAACGAAGCGTCCACGAACGATGCAGAGCAAAAAAAGAGTTTCGTCGACGATATTTTGAAAGAAGTAGGCGACGTCGACAGTTACGACTTTACTTACGTAACAATCCCGGGCGTCGGCGAGGCTTCCGACTATGCCGAAGACAAATCTTATTACGCCGGCAAGATAGTCCTTGTAAAGAGGGGTATCACGACGTTCGAAGATAAAGTAAGAATAGCGTTAAAGGTAAAAGGCGCAGCGGGTATTATTATTTACAACAACGTATCCGGTACGATTTCGATGGCGGTCGGCGCCGATATCGGTGCGGTTTGCTCCATCTCGCAAGACGAGGGCGAAAAGCTTGCTAAAAACGCAACGGGTACGCTTACGGTTTCGAGAAACAACACGGCGGGTCCGTTTATGTCGGACTTCTCGTCTTGGGGACCTACGTCAGACTTAAAGATTAAGCCCGAAATCACTGCGCACGGCGGCGAAATTTTATCTGCAGTTCCCGGTCAGGGTTACGAAAGACTTTCCGGTACTTCGATGGCGGCGCCCAACCAAGCGGGTGCTACGGCGCTTATACGTCAATACGTTACTTATAGCGGCGTTTTCGGAACGGAAAGAATGCTCGCCACGAAACCCAAAAACTATATCAACTCCATAGTAAACAAACTTATGATGTCCACTGCGGATATCGTAATGAATAAAAACGGTCTTCCTTATTCCGTAAGAAAGCAAGGCGCGGGGCTTGTCAACATCGGCAACGCGACTACGACGGCGTCGTACATAACGACGTACGACCAAGACGGAAACGAAATGGATAAGACAAAACTCGAACTCGGCGACGATAAGTCGAGAACGGGCGTTTACGAAATGACTTTCGGCATTACCAACATTAGCGAAAAGAAAGCGGGCTACTCGCTCGACGCTATAATTATGACCGAGGGCGTAAGCAGTACGTACACGGGTCACGACGATACGACCGTTACGCAAGACGGTTATCTTTTAGAGGGTACGACCCTTACCGTAACGAAGGTTACCGACGGCGAACAGTCCGGAAACGACGTAATCGTAGCGCCCGGTAAAACGGCAATCGTTTCGGTTAAGATAGTTTTGTCGGAAGAAGACAAACAATACATTGCAGACTCTTTCGAATACGGTATGTACGTAGAAGGCTTCATCACTTTGGAAGCGTTCAGAGGTACCGAGGTTGACTTAAACGTTCCCATGCTCGCATTCTACGGCGACTGGACGGAAGCGCCTATCTTCGACGAAGAGTACTACGATACCAACAAAGACGAAATCAACGCCGGTTTAGACGATAACGACAAACTTATGGCGGACGCTTACGCGACGAGGGTTATCGGCGGACTTTACAGCGATTACATCGCAACGCTCGGTTCTTACTATTTCGTACAAGATCCTTCCGCCGTACAGATAGCGGCGTCGAAAGATCATATCGCGCTTTCCAACCAACAGACGGAAAGTAACTGGACGATAAGTTCGATAAGAAGCATTAACGCAGGTCTTTTACGTAACGCTAAAGAGGTGAATATCACCATTACCGAAGACTCCACGGGAAGAACGGTTTTCGAAAGAACGGAATACAACCAAAGAAAGTCGTACAGCAGCGGTAACACCGTTTACGCTTCTTCGATAGAAACGGAATTCAGCGTTTTAGAACACAACCTTAAAAACAACACGCAATACACCGTTACGGTCGAGGCTTACATCGACTACGGCGAAAAGGAAGAACAAAACAACGTTCGCAACACCTTTACTTTCCCGCTGTACATCGACTTCGAAGCCCCCGTCGTTACCGACGTCGATTACCGTACGGAATACGATAAGAGTACTAAAAAGACAAAACTTTACGCAGATATTTACGTTTACGACAATCACTACGCAATGGGTATGCAGATAGGTCAAATTACCCGTGCGCCCGAAGGGTCCGAATACACCTTTACGATGAACTCCTTCGGTAAATACGTAACACCTGTTTATTCTAACTTCAACTCGACTTCCGTCGTAACGGTCGAACTTACCGATTACGTTTCGCAGATTAAGAATTCCGCAGGCGTAAAATATCTTGCGGACGGCACTTCCGTAATAGTCGACAACAGCAACAGCTTTATAGTAACTTGTTACGACTATGCGATGAACTCCGCTACTTACGAATTACAACTTCCCGACGAAGTCAAATCCATGTACTTCGAAGAAGAGACCGTTAAGTTAAGTCCCAACGAAACCAAACCTTTGTCGGATATTCTTAACATTTATCCTTCGAACAGTTGGATCGAGGTTTTGGATTTCCAAACGAGCGACGACAACGTTTGCACCGTCGTTAACCAAACGCTTATCGCAAAACAAAGCGGCAGCGCCGAAGTTACGGCAATCGCAAAAGACAAGGACGGCAACCAAGTTAAAACAACTCTGTCCGTCGTTGTTTTGGCGGAAGGCGACGAAGGTTACGTCGGTAACTATTCCGTTCCCGAAATCAACAAGTTCACCTTGACGGGTTATAAGACCGAAAAGGCGTACTACGGAATTTCGTCGAGCGACCGTGAAATCGGCGTTACCGGCGGCGAATACGATTTCGGCGGCGACTACACGTTAAAGATGTTCCCGTCGGAAAGCGTAACCTTAACGTACCTACTCGATTCTTACTTCCCCGACCGCACCGCGGTTAACTTCAGAAGTAACTATCCTGACGAAGTTACGATTGACGAAAACGGCACTTTAACCGTCATAACCAACGAAAAAGGCAACGCAAGCGTATCCGTTTACGTAACCTTTGACGGCAGGTCTACTTTATACGAACAGACCATCGATATCGAAATAAAAGATCCTTTCAACATTACGTCCATATATTTGTATAATTACAAAGGCTTGGGCGGCGTTGTCGAAATCCCGGGGGATAGGGGTCTTACGACTATTTACGACTATGCTTTTTCCAACTACGAATACGTAGACAAGGACGTTGAAGCGGGCGACGTTATAGACGACGAAGATCCTTACCTTATCAAGCAGCATTATATCGGCGAAGACACGGTAACGAAGGTTATTATTCCCGAAGGCGTAACGACAATTAATTCCTACGCGTTTGCAAATCTTTCCGCACTCGAGGAAGTCGTTCTTCCTTCGACGCTTAACAGAATCGGCGTCGGCGCTTTCTATAACTGCACCAAGTTAAACAAAATCAATCTCGAAAACGTTCAATTCATCAACGAAAGAGCGTTCTATAACTGCGACCTTTCCGAAATCGACCTTTCATCGGTCGTATCGATAGGTAACTACACGTTTGAAAACTGTAAACTCAACTACGTTGCGCTTCCCGCGTCGTCACAGTCTTTAGGTATCGGTACCTTCTACAATAACGATAACTTATACGACGTATCATTTGCGGCGCCCAAGATTAAAATCGGTCAATACGCGTTTGCCGAATGCGACGCTCTCGAAAGAATCGATATAAACGCTGCGGTTATTTCCTCCTATGCGTTTGCAAATTGTAAGAGTTTATACGACGTAACCATCGGTAAAGACGTTGCCGTAATCGGTCAATACGCATTTTCGGGTACCAACGTATCGGAATTCAAACTTAACAAACAAAATGCTTCTTACCGTTTAGGTAACAACGGTTCGATAATTTATAGCGGCGAAGAACTCGTTTTAGTCGCTCCTCAATACGGCGGCGAAGTCGTTGACGGCTATCCCAACGTTATCGAAACGGGCGCTACCTCGATAGCGGTCGGCGCGTTCTCAGGAAACGTAAAAGTTTTCAAAGTTATAGCAAACAGCGTTAAACGCGTTGCAAACTATGCTTTCGCGCAATGCAGTAATTTAAGTTCGGTATCGTTGGAATCCGCAACCGAAATAGGCGATTACGCATTCTTCGGCGACACCAACCTAAAAGTTTCACCCAATCTTTCGAGTGTCGAAAAAATCGGTAAATATGCATTCTATGCAACCTATATTACCGAAGTCAGCATTCCCGAAAACGCCGAAGTAGGCGACTATGCGTTCGCTCTTATGCCCAAACTCGAAAAAGTTACGGTAGCGGACGGCGCAACGCTCGGCGAAGGTTCTTTCTTCTGTCCGATGTACAGTTACACCTACGAATCCGTCGGCAGTTTCAGTTACTACACGCTTTATAAGTACGTTGTCAAAGACGAAAACGGCAACCCCGTAGACGGCGAAACTTACGACTATTATCGTTACAACCCCGAAGCGGGTTCGGTATCCGTATTAAGAACCGTCAATATCGGTAACGACGTTAAGATAGGTTTAGGTGCGTTCTCCGGCAACTTGAAACTTACCGATTTAACCTTCGGCGAAGGCGTTGAAATCGGCGACAGAGCATTCTATAACGACAGTGCTCTTAAAAACGTCGATTTAAGCGGCGTTAAGTCGATAGGCGCTTACGCTTTCTCGGGCGCAAGAATGTACGATTATTGGCTTTACAAGAGTGTTTGGAACTACGCTTACGAAAGACAGTATATAGACGGCGAAGCAGTTATAACGGGTTATCTTTACGCAAGTTACGCACCGCGTATCGAAACGCTCGATTTGTCTAACGTCGAAACGGTAGGCGAGGGCGCGTTTGCTTTCAACGATGCTCTTACGACGGTAACGCTCAATCAAAACTCGACCTCTATAGCAAGTTCGGTCTTTGCATACTGTACTTCGCTCGAAACTATAGTTCTTCCCGACGGTGTTAGCGAAATAGGCGACTATGCCTTTATGAAGACGGCTATTACCTCTATCGACTTATCTAACGTCGAAACGGTAGGTAGTTACGCCTTTGCTCGCTCCTCGTTAAAGGAAGTAACTTTAAACGACACGGCTTCCAAACTATCCGACGGCGCGTTTGCATATTGCTACTACTTATCTAAGGTAGACAATATAGACGCAGTGACGGAAATCGGCGCATACGCATTTGCTTCCGCACGTTTTGCAAACGTTTCTTTAACTAGTGCCGTAACCATCGGCGACTATGCTTTCAAAAATTCCAAGTTAACGACCGTTACTCTGGGCGAAAACCTCGAAACTTTAGGCGAAAACCCCTTCAACGGCTGCGAAATAAAATCTTTCGGCAGATATGAAGACTTTGTTTTCGGCTCTACCGTGGTTGAAAGTCAATTTAACGAAACTTACAAAGTTTCCGAAACGGTTCAAGTCGTGGACGGAGTGCTTTATCAGACGCTTCCCAACGGAATGTTGGAACTCGTTTCCTATCCCGCTTCCAAAACTTTAACGACGTACACTGTTTTAGAAAACACCGCAAGGATTGCCGCAAACGCGTTCGAAGGCGCAAGTTTATCTTCGGTAACCCTTCCGTATACGCTTAAAGCGATAGGTCACAAAGCCTTCTACGGTATGGAAAATCTTTCGAGCGTAACCTTCTTAAGCCTAATCGCACCTACCTTGGAAGAAGAATACGACGAATCCGTTTTAACTTACAATAACTTGCCTATAACGGGTCAACTCGGCTCTTTCGAAGGTATCGGCATTTCAAGCTACTATATGTGGAACATCACGTCAAGGTACAATAACTTCTACTTCGGCGCAAACTTCGTCGATTACGTAGGACACGTACAAGACAGTATTACATTGATAGCCCCTTCCAACGGTCAGTATTACGACACATTCATTTTCGGTCAGTACTTTGACAACTTCGTATTAGGCAAACCCGCTATGACGGAACAAACCGGTAAGGTTATCGAACTTATCGACCAAATTCCCGACAGCGTAACGATTAAGGACGAAGACGTCATTAAAAAAGCAAGGGACGCTTACGACGCGCTTCCTTCGACAGAACAACAATCTCTTGTTTCGAATGCGGATAAGCTTACCCAAGCGGAATCCATCATCAACTATTTAAAGAGTCAGACCAACGTAACGCCTACCGAACCCGAAACGCCCGTTACGGAAGGTAACAGCTTCTTAGACACGCCTTATTTTGTCGCGCTTATGACGGTTTTAGGTATGGTATTAGGTTGCGGCTTAGCAATTTTAATCTACGTTATCTGGCAAAAAAAGGGCAAAGTTCAGTCTGACGACTAACAAAAAACATCGGCGACAGCGTTTTCCGTCTTAACAAAAAGGCGGAAAACGTCTGCACCGTTAAAACCGTTACGTGCGGTTTTTCGCATAATAAGGAAAACAGTAATGAAAAATTACAGAATTATCGCAATTTTAATATTTACCGCACTTATTGCGGCTATTTTAAGCGGGTGTTCGGATCCTACCGAGTACGATAAACTGTATAACGAGGGTTATACGGTTACCGTAACTTACGATTCGAACGGCGGCGAGTTTATCGGAAGTAAAAACTATTCCCTTCAAGATATGTTTAACCCCGATAAATATCAAAAAGACAGCCTAGGCGTAGCGCACATAAAACTTATGGAGCCTACCGACGAAAGGCGTCCTTCCGGAGGTTCCGACCACGTTACTCTTATTAAGACCGGGTACTTTTTTGCCGGCTGGTATAAGGAAAGAACTTTAAAAACCAACGAGAACGGTGAAGTCGTCGATTGGGACGGTAAAGTTTTGACGGAAAGTTACGGTTCTTACTACATAAAAGACGCAGAAACAGAAACTTTGGGTTATCCTGCGTGCGAGTCTTATTCCGGTTATTGGGATTTTAGTAAGGACACGATCGACGTCGGCGAGGATAAGGAAATATCTTTGACGCTTTATGCAGGTTGGGTTCCGTATTACGAGTTCGATTACTACTATGAAAGTAACGGCGAATGGATAAAATACGGCGAAACGACTTTCGACTATAAAACCGCTAACAAAGAGGGGAGTACGGCTTTCGACAGAGACACGGTATTTCTTCCCAAATACACGGACGGCGCAATGACTTACGTGTCAAAATACGCCGACGGAATGTCTTATACCTTCCCGTCTTTGGAAGGATATACGTTTAACTCTGCTTATTTAGACGAAGCGTGTCAAAATAAAATTACCGACACTTTAGTTCACCAAGGCAGTTTAGACATCGAAACGGGGACCCCGATAAACAGAGTTCAAAACGTCTACGTTAAATTCGACGAAGGCGAAATATACAGAATAGAAACGGCAAAACAACTTGCCGACAACGCAAACGTAAACGGCATTTATTACATCGAAAGCGACCTCGACTTTTCCGAGGAAAAGTGGCCCGCCGTCTTTACGTATAATGACTTCAACGGTAAAATTTACGGAAACAATCACGTGATTAAAAACGTTACCGCAACGTTTACGTCGACGAGTGCCAAAAAAGGCGGTTTGTTCGGCGGCGTGTCGAGCGGCGCTATACTTAGCGGTCTTACTTTCGAAAACGTAACCGTCGACTATAAGGTTACGGGTTATATTACCGAATGCGACTTCGGTTTGATGTCGGGTAATATAGAAAGCGGCGCTACCGTTAGCGTTACTTTAAAAGGCGACCTTTCAATGAAGTTCGGAAACGTTTCTTTAAACACTTTCGACGGAGGCGATCATATCGCGATTTACCCGATAGCAAATATTTTAGAGGGTATAACTTGCGAAGCCGATAAAGTAGTCGTTACCGTTTACGGGGAGGAACAGTTCGGTACCGACCCCAAAGAATACAAATACACAGTCAACAACGAATCCGTGAAATTCGAAAACGGCAGAATAACCTTCCAAGTAGAGGCAGGCCTCGATAATTCGGATAAAGCGGAATACACATACAATTATTCAATTGGAGGATAACATGAAAAAGAAAAAGCTTATAATGATTATTGCCATTGCGGTTGCCGTCGTTTTAGTCGGAACAATCGTATTAAGCTTCACCCTTTGCGGCGGAAACGGCAATAAGGAAAAGACAAGTATCAACATAATGTCCGAAGAATTAAGCGGATTATTCAATCCTTTCTACGCCACGTCGGGTGCCGATCAGGACGTAATCGGCATGACTCAGATCGGTATGCTTACGACGGACGGCGAAGGTCAAACCGTTGCGGGCGACGAATACGCAACCGTAGTTAAGGACTTTAAATACGAAGAAAAAGCCGACGAAACCGTTTATACTTTCGTTATTAAAAACGGTCTTAAATTCTCCGACGGAGAACCTTTAACGATGAACGACGTTCTCTTTAATATGTACGAATACTTAGACCCCGTTTACACGGGTTCGTCCACAATGTATTCCATCGATATTAAAGGTTTAACGAATTACAGAACGCAAACCAACACATCGGGCGGCGGTACCGAGGCTGAAGAAACTCTTTCCAAAACAGCGGAATCTTACGCATCCGCAAGAAAGGAAGAACTTGTTAAGATTTACAAAAAAGCAGGTCTTGTACAAGGCAGTCAAAGTTCTTACTACTTAACCGAAGAGGATATGAAAGCCGCAATCGCTGCTTGGAAGCCTACCGACGCCTATAAGAGGGCTGTCGCACTCGAAGACGATTGGGCTACAACCGACTTTAACGCTCAACTTTTAGCCGACTACGAATTCGCTTTAAAGACTTTTAAGGAAGAATTAGAATCCGACTTTAACGCGGCGAAAGAATCTTTCGACGTAACTAAGGCTCCTTATAAGGAATGGGCAGATAAACTCGAAAGCGATATCTTCAAATTCTTGTTATACGAAGGCAAAATCACCCCCGTATACGCTAAACTCGAAGGCACCAGCCGTGACGATAAGAATAAGATTACCGGTTTTGAAAACGAAGTAGCGGCAATGGTTTCTTCGGAAAACCGCGAAAAGACTAAAGAAGAAGCAATCAATCTTATCTATAACGATAACGTCGAATCTAAATTCCTTAATATTTTGTCTTTCTGGGGCACGGCGGGTACTTTACAAACCCAGTTTGCCGCAGACGCTAAGGATATTTTGCTCCATAAAAATTTAACCGGCGACGAACTTTTGATTCCTAACATCTCCGGTATCGTGTCTTTAGGTCATACGACCGACGTTCAACAAGTCGTCATAAACGGCACAACCTACAACGTTGCGCATAACCATAACGACAAGGGCGAACCTACAGACAAAAACACCTTTGACGTTTTACAAATCACCATTAACGGCGTAGACCCGAAGGCTATTTACAACTTCGGCTTTACGGTAGCGCCCGCTCATTACTATAGCGGACTCGAAATCGATATCGCCAACAATAAATTCGGCGTAGAATGGTCTTCAAGCGACTTCCAATCCAACGTTATTCAATCTAAAACTCATCAAGAAGTCCCCGTCGGCGCAGGTCCTTTTATGGCAACCGACGCAAACGACAGCAATAATCCGGACGGCTCTAAATTTGTTTCGAGTAACATCGTTTACTTCAAAAAGAATCCTAACTTTATGTTCGAAGTAAAGACGGAAAGAATCCACTTCGTAGTAGGTAGCTCGACAAACGCTATCGACAAACTAGTTAAAGGCGAAGTCGACTACATCACTCCGCAATTTACTTTAGACAACGCAAACAGACTCGAAGCGCTCGAATCCAAGGGCTATAAATCCATGTACGCATGGCAGTTAGGTTACGGCTACGTAGGTATTAACGCGGGTAAAGTTCCCAACATCAACGTACGTAGGGCTATAATGGCGGCAATGCAAGCAAGTTTAGCGCTCGAATATTACAAAGCGGGTACCGTTCAAAACATCGATTGGCCTATGTCTATGGAAAGTTGGGCTTATCCTTGGGTTGACGGCAATAAGGCTAACGGTTCTAAACAAAACGGACACGATTACACGCAGTGGACGGGTAAGGACGACGCGATAGCAAAGATTAAAAAATACATGGCTGCTGCCGGCGTATCGGAAGGCAGCTCCGCTCTTAAGATTACCTTTACGATTGCAGGTTCCTCCATATCCGAACACCCCTTGTACCCCGTATTTTTACAGGCACAGGAAATTTTAAACGACCTCGGTTGGGAAATCGAAGTAAAAGCAGACTCTCAAGCGCTTACAAAACTTGCTACGGGTTCCTTATCCGTATGGGCAGCCGCTTGGGGCTCCACGATCGACCCCGATATGTATCAGGTATATCATAAAAATTCCACGGCTACATCCGTTTACGCTTGGGGCTATCGCGAAATAAAAGCGTCTCCTTCTACTTATGCGGAAGAAACCACTATCATCAATAAATTAAGCGAATATATCGACGACGCACGTGAAATTACAGACCAGAAAGAGCGTACCGAACTTTACGAAAAAGCAATGGGCTTAGTACTCGATTTGGCTGTAGAAATGCCTATTTATCAACGTCAAAACTTATACGCATATAACTCCAACACCGTTAAAGGTTTCCAAGAAAACGTTAACCCCTTCACGTCCCCGCTCGAAAAAGTTTGGGAACTCGAAATAGTAAAATAATAAATCACGCCGAAAGGCGATTTACCAAGGTACGAAATGTTTAAATATATTCTAAAGAGAATAGGGATTTCGATATTAATACTTTTAGGCGTATCCTTAATTCTTTACGCATTGCTTCGTTGCATGCCTACGGACTTTATCGAATCCAAGATAATTGCCTTAGCGCAAACGGGCGTCACCGTTAGCGACGAATTCATAAAGGAAATGTATAAAGCATACGGTTTAGACGGCACGATTTTACAAGGCTATTTTACCTGGCTCGGTAACGTCGTCCGTCTGGACTTCGGTACAAGCTTTATCAACCACCGTCCCGTTTTGACCGAAATTTTCTCTTCGGACAGAATCGGCACGTCCTTTTTCGTTGCCGCAGTCGCAACGGTATTCGAATTTTTAATCGCAATACCTTTGGGCGTAACGGCTGCCACGCATCAATATTCCTTCCGCGATTATCTTGTTACGGTACTTGTGCTTATAGGTATATCTTTGCCGTCGTTTTTCTTCGGACAGATGCTTAAAAACGTATTTGCCAACAAACTCGGATGGTTCCCCGTATCGGGTATGAAGGACCCGAACCTTTTACCGTACGCTTCGGCAGGGGTAGCGATTTCCGACTATCTAAGGCATATGTTCCTACCTATTTTGACGGTAGTAATTTTAAGCATAGGTTCGCGTATGAGGATGACGAGGACGAATATGCTCGAAGTTTTAAACGCAGATTACATACGTACCGCACGCGCTAAAGGTTTAAACGAATCTAAAGTTATCTACAAGCACGCCTTTAGAAACACTATGATTCCTCTCGTAACGGGTTTGGCGGGGCTTATACCGTCGCTTTTCTCGGGTGCTATGATAACCGAACAGGTTTTCGACCTTACCGGTATCGGAAGTTATGCTTTAAACGCAATGCAGCAAGGGGATATACCTGTTATTATGACGTATAATATGTTCCTTGCCGTTTTAAGCGTAATAGGCGTTTTACTGTCAGATCTTATGTACGCAGTGGTTGACCCGCGCGTTAAACTTGCATAAAGGTGCTACTATGGAAGAAGAAAAGATTTTAGAACAAGAAATTTTAGAAGAAGACCTTCAGCAAGAAACCGATAAGCCGCTCGATAAAAACGTTAAGCTTATGTCCCCGGGACGTATGGTCGCAAGAAGATTTTTCCGCTCCAAACTGTCGATTGCAGGGCTTGTAATGCTTGCTTGCTTATTCCTGTTTTGCTGGGCGGGTCCCTTGTTTTACGGAAATTGGGGCGAAACCGACACCGACAGAACGGGTGCAAAAGACTACTTTACTTACGAAGTAACCGACGAAGACGGCAATACATTTACCCAACTGATAGTTGCGGGCTACGATATAAACAAACTCGCAGAACCGTCGGGAAGCCACATTTTAGGCACGGACGAAGCGGGTATGGATATCTTTGCAAGACTTATGTACGGCGGCAGACGTTCGCTTATGATAAGTTTCCTCGCGGTATTTCTAACGTCCGCGCTCGGCATCGTAATGGGCGGTATAGCGGGCTTTTACGGCGGAGTCGTGGATAACATTATAATGAGGTTGTGCGACGTATTAATGTGCTTGCCGACCTTACCGCTAATGCTTATCATCGGTACCGTATTAGAAGCAGTCGGTATCAATCAAATATATTACATATATCTTCTTATGGGCTTACTGTCCTTGTTCTCCTGGCCCGGAATGGCAAGGCTTGTCAGAGGACAGATACTGTTTTTAAGAGAGCAAGAATATATGGTGGCGGCGGAAGCAATGGGATTTTCCACGCCGAGAAAGATTTTCAAACACTTAATACCTAACATTTTACCGCAGATTCTCGTTTCTATGACGCTGTCACTCGGCAGTATGATTTTATACGAATCCACTTTATCTTACTTAAACCTCGGTGTTCCCGCGCCTTATGCGTCCTGGGGTACCATGGTCGAAGTAATTTCAAGAAGAAACGATATTTTACAAAATTACTTTAACGTTTGGGGTCCGTCGGGCATTTGCATCATCATCGCCGTTTTAGGTTTTAACTTTATCGGCGACGGGTTAAGGGACGCTCTCGATCCTAAACAGAGGAGATAACCATGGGTTTTAAAAACATTGTCAATAAATTCAAAAAAGACCCAAGCGGTAGAAACGAGGAAATAAAAAAGCATTACCTTACCGGTAAGGAGATTAAAGAAATCGCCAAAGCCAACGCTAAGGAAATGCGTAGACTCGAAAAGGCAAAAAATCAAAAACTTCCCGAATCGGCTTTTAGGGCGGAAATGAAAGACGACGGTAATATTTTAGAGGTCGAAAACCTTCACAGTTACTTTTTTACCGACCAAGGCGTAGTTAAAGCGGTAAACGGCGTTACGTTTAACATTCCCGTAAACTCCACCGTCGGCGTCGTCGGAGAGTCCGGTTGCGGTAAATCCGTTACGGCAATGTCGGTTATGAGGCTTTTGCAAGGTCCTTCCGGTCAAATCGTAGACGGCTCGATAAGATTTAAAGCCTACGACTACAAAACCGACGAGGACGGCAAGCCCGTTCCCACCTACGAAACCGACGAAAACGGCAATGCCGTTTACGAAATCGTAAACGTTAACGGCAAGGAAGTTAAAAAACCTAAAATTAAAGAATACGAAAAGGTTGAAGCATGTTACGACATCGCTAAAATGCCTATAAAGGAAATGTACAGACTTCGCGGAAGACAAATTTCAATGGTCTTCCAAGAACCTATGACAAGCCTTAACCCCGTATTTACCATAGGTAATCAACTCGACGAAGTAACCCTTTTACATATCCCGGGCGCCACGAAAGATTCTGCTAAAAAGCGTTCCATCGAAATGCTTAATATGGTCGGTATCGCAATGCCCGAAAGGGTTTACGCGTCGTATCCGCACGAACTCTCGGGCGGGATGCGGCAACGCGTAATGATAGCAATGGCGCTTGCGTGCGAACCGAGGCTTATTATTGCCGACGAACCTACTACGGCGTTAGACGTTACGATTCAAGCGCAAATTCTCGATTTGTTCAACGATTTAAAGAAGAGAATAAACGGCTCGATACTTCTTATTACGCACGATTTGGGCGTTATTGCCGAAATGGCGGATTACGTTGTCGTTATGTACGCCGGCAGAATCATCGAACAAGGCACGGCGCTCGAAATCTTCCGTAATCCTTTGCATCCTTACACGCAAGGCTTACAAAAATCCAAGCCGACAATGAAGTCGTCTACGGACAGTTTATATAACATCCCGGGTAATGTTCCTAACCCCATCAACATGCCCGACCACTGTTATTTTAAAGAAAGATGTCGTCAATGCGTCGGTAAATGCTCGGGCATTTACCCCGAAATGAGACAGGTAAGCCCTACGCATTTTGTCGCGTGCCACTTATACGAACCTAAGGAAGACTAAAATGGAACAAGAAATTTTAAAGACTCAAAATCCTCCTGAAAACGGCGATTTTTCCGCTTTTGACGATGAGATAGAGGCTCTAAAGGAACAACAGGAAAGGGATGAAAAAGCAAAACAAGACAGTTTGCTTCCGCCCGATCCCGACGCTATTTTAGAGGTCAGACATTTAAAGAAACATTTCGTTTTGAAAAAGACGCTTATGGGCAAGCCTTTATCTGTTTTAAAGGCTGTCGACGACGTGTCTTTCGTTCTTCACGAAGGCGAAACTTTAGGTATCGTGGGCGAGTCCGGTTGCGGCAAAACCACGATGGGCAGAACGATTTTAAAATTACATCAACCGACCGAAGGGCAAATTTTCTTCCGTGGGGAGGATATTGCGGATTATTCCTCTAAGCAAATGCGTTCTTTAAGAACGGAAATGCAGATTGTATTTCAGGATCCGTACTCGTCGCTTCCGCCGAGAAGCACCGTAGGCGGTATTTTGGCAGAGCCTGTCAGAGTGCATAACATCGTTCCCGAAGAAGACGTAAAAGAATACGTTCTCGATTTAATGGAAAGTTGCGGTCTTCGCGATTATTATTACGAAAGATACCCGCACGAATTTTCAGGCGGTCAACGTCAGCGTATTTGTATCGCAAGGGCGTTATCGGTTAACCCCAAGTTAGTCGTTTGCGACGAGCCCGTTTCGGCACTCGACGTTTCCATTCAAGCGCAGATTATCAATCTTTTGAAAAAACTTCAAAAGGAAAGAAAGCTTACATACCTATTCATTTCGCACGATTTATCCGTCGTTAAGTATATTTCCGACAAAATCGGCGTAATGTATTTGGGCTCTATGGTGGAATTCGGCGAAAAAGACGAAATTTTCAACAATCCTATGCACCCTTACACCAATGCGCTTTTCTCGGCGGTCCCCAATCCCGACCCCGAAGAAAAATCTCAAAGGGTTATTTTAAAAGGCGATATTCCTTCGCCCGCAAATATGCCTAAGGGCTGTAAGTTCCACACGCGCTGCCCCAAAGCACAGGAAATCTGCAAACACATAGCGCCCGAATATAAAGAGTATTCGAAAGGGCACTTCGTTGCGTGCCACTTCTGCCAAAAGGAAAACAATGAGTAAAAAAAACAAGAAAAAAGGTACCGAAGATAGGGAAAAGGTAGTGTATTACGACGACGGTTCGACAATAAGCGATATGTCGAACGTCTCGAGCACGTTTAATACCGTTATTCCGAAAAACAAAACGACAAGGGAAGTAAATCATATACCCTCGAAGTTCGGCGATAAGTGGAAAACTTATTGGTCGACGGTAAGGCTTATGATTATCCCCATGGTTGTGGTTTTAGGTATTATATTCTTATTATACTGTCTTGTTATGCTCGTGCCGACGTGCGCGGCATAAAAGGTAAAAATACGCTTTGCTTTTTGTCGCAAGGCGTATTTTTACTTTATGAAAGGCAAAACCGATTTAAATTTTTAAAATCTTTGCTGAAAATGAAATAATTTTTCAAAAAAGCGTTGAAATGTAGTTTGTTATGTGATATAATATACCTAACGAGATGTTTTGCGGAAAATTAATTTCAAATTTTCTTTTATCTCTAAACTAACAGGAGACGGCAAAGATGAAAAAACTACTTTTCATAATAGTAAGTATTTTGCTAATAGGGGCGACGGTGCTTGTAGTTGTGCTAAACCTTCCTAAGGATACGGGCAATAGCGGCGATAGCGGAAATGGCGGAGGAGAGGTTACGTTGACTAAAGAGGAACAAATGTCTATAACCGACAAAGATTACGACCGCGCGATTTATATGACCGCAGGCGGCAGTTACAACTTAAAAAAGCAATACGAATACGAAGAGTATTCTTTAGCGGGCGCCGAATTCACAACCGACTCGGACGTGATTACGTTAGAGGACGGCGTTATTACGGCTAAAAATACCGAAGATATCGTTGACGGAACGATTAAAGCGACTTTCCAAGGCAAGACCGAAAACATCGTCGTGCACGTTTTAAACGGCGAAAAATACGGCTCTAAGTATACTACGGTCGACGCGGGGCTTTTGTACGGTAAAAGCGTTTTGTTTTTCGGCGACAGCATAACCCACAATTGGGCAAGATATCCGAACGGCAACATCGAAGACGATAACGGAAGCACTTCTTTAGGGTATAATCACATTCCCAAACTTAATGCGTTTTGCAACTTTTCGTCTATCGTAAACGCCGGCTGGTCGGGCGGAACGGTTTGTTACGTACCTTCCTCGACGGAAAGATTTACCTATAAATCCTTCCCGGGTAGCGTCGACGCGCATGAAGAAGATATTAAAAACGCACAGGTAATTTTCGTATGGTACGGCACCAACGATTTGACCGAGCAATATTCCATCGGCGCCGAAACGGATACAATGGTAACGGACGGCGTAACGGATTACGGCTTTAATGCGGGCTTAAATTATTCCTATAGCAAAATTAAAACCTTAAATCCAAACGCCACCATAATCACCATGGATATTATGGTAAGGGATCCCATAAATCTCGGCGATATAAAGTTTACCGACTATAACGCCGCTATAAAAGAGGCGTCTATACGCCACAATACAAGGCTTTTAACGGTTTCCAAACTGTTTAAAACGAACAACCTTAAAACTTATTCGAACGACGGGCTTCACCCCAACGACGAAGGATATAACGTTCTTACGAAATGGTTGCTTTTAGACAATAAAAAACCGACAAGATAAGTTTTAATAATTACTGTAAGCGCCGCTACCCGAAAAGGGGAGCGGCGCTTAAATATAAAAATTCGCACGGTTTGAATTTTAAACCGTGCGAATTTTTGTAAAACCAAAACATTTGTAATAAAAAGCGATTTTATATCTGCTAATTTTTTAAATAAGTGTATTTGCTTTAAATTTGTCGATGCTTTCCCGAGAGATTTTAAGCGCTTCTACGCAGTAATTTTCTATCGACCCGAACTTCTCGTTAATGCCTTGCAAAACGTGTTTAATGTACTCGGCTTTTGCATCCAACATCGCAAAAAGTATACGTTTAAATCTATAGCCGAAGGTGAAAAGAGTACATATCGTCAAGGCGACTTTTTGCGCTGTCTTTTTGAGTCTATGGGAGTTTTGCGACGCCACGTAGTCTTTAATAATATCTTCGTCCGAAACGCCTAAAAGCCCCTCTATAAGCATTGCAACGATGCCCGCGCGGTCTTTACCCGCGGCGCAGTGCCAAAGCACGCAACCTTTGGAATTAATAATTATTTCCAAACTGCGCTTGAGTTGTCTTTTTGTATCGGGCGAAAAGACTATTAGGTCGTAAAGATTCATCATATAGTCGTCTGCGTCTTTGTAAACCTTTTTTAAAAGCGTAGACTCTTCTTTCATAACCCTATACATGCTTTTTTCGCGCGTTATACCGGGAAGCGTCGCGCATAAAACGGGGATATGATGGTATTTAATGCCGTCGACTTTGGTATCAGGCTGAGCCGTCGATTCGTTTTCCATTCTAAGGTCGACAACGGTTTTTACGTTTGCTTTACGTAATTTTTCTACTTCTTTTTTGTTAAGCTTGCACAACTTGCCGCTTCGTATAAGTCTGTTGTGTTTTACGATTTTGCCGTCTTTGGTTTTCATACCGCCGAGGTCTCTGCCGTTAGCGAGCCCGCCGCGCTTATAATCGTAAATATCGTAAACGCTTTTATCTAAGGTATCCGCGACGAAATCTATCGGTTTATTAAGTTCTTTTTTGTTTTTCATACCGTCTCCTTCGCGAAATGCTTGTAAATGCGTGATAACTTAAATATTATACCAAAAAAGTTGGGATAAATCAATAAAATGGTATACGATAAAAGACTTTTTGCGTTTTTTGTCGATATTTTATACCTATTACTAAAGTATTTTTTGAAAAATTTTAAAAAATAATTCGTAAGTTTTATAAATTAAGCGAAAGACGGCGTTATTTTTTATAATTTTTTAATCGTATATTTGTTGTAAAGTTATAATATATATGCGGCAAATTATTTGTTTTGCGTTAACGTTGCATTTACGCATAAGCGGCAAATTCGGCGTCGCTTTTTTAATTTGCAAACCAATATTGGAAAAATAAAATCGCCGATTATAAGCGTGTTTTTGAATGTTTTTTGTTATATCGATAAATATATTATCGAAATGATTGTAAAAACTGTTTACAAATTGTTTTTTGTATGGTATAATCGTGTCGATAAGAAGGAGAAAACAATGAAAACCACTGTATCGAAAGCGACGCTCGGTCGCATTCCTCGGTATTTAAATTATTTAAAAAGCGTCGAAAGAGAAAAATCGACGATTTCTTCGACGTACATAGCAAAAGCCTTGTCGCTCGGCGAAGTTCAGGTAAGAAAAGACCTGTCTTCCGCTTGCGGCAGCGGCAAACCCAAAATAGGTTACGTTACAAAGGACCTTATAAACTGTTTAGAGTCTTTCGTCAACGTAAAAACAGACTGTCAAGCAGTTATCGTCGGGGCGGGAAAACTCGGCATGGCGTTATACGGCTATTCGGGCTTTTCCGTTTACGGAATAGACGTTTGCGCTGTGTTTGACAGCGACCCCGCGGTCGTGGCTGCGCTTAGCGAACATAAAAACGTTTACGACGTTTCGGAATTCGAGGTTTTTTGTTACCGTAACGACATAAGGGTAGGCATAATAGCCGTTCCTAAAGAAAGCGCGCAATCGGTGTGCGATATGATGGTAAAAAACAATATTTCCGCCATTTGGTCGTTTGCGCCCGTCGATCTTAAAGTTCCGAAAAACGTAAAATTAAAACGAGAAGACCTTGCTTTGTCGCTCGCGCATTTAACAAGGCTCGTTTAATCTTTTAGCACTCTGTTATTAAGGAGGAGGACATATGACAACAAAAGTTTATACGCCCGTCGACTCGGTCGAAAGTTTCGAAAAAATGCTGTCGCGCGTTCGTGCGGCGCAAAAAGTATACGCGACTTTTACGCAAGATATGGTCGATAAAATCTTTCTTGCAGCAGCAACCGCCGCAAACGAGGCGAGGCTTCCTTTGGCAAAACTCGCCGTAGAGGAAACGGGCATGGGGATTGTAGAGGACAAAGTCATCAAAAACCATTTTGCGTCCGAATACGTTTACAATGCGTATAGAGACGTAAAAACGTGCGGCGTTTTGGAAGAAGACAAAGCATTCGGCATCAAAAAGATAGCCGAACCTTTAGGCGTTATCGGGGCGGTTATACCGACCACGAACCCGACGTCTACTGCGATTTTTAAAACTTTGCTTGCCTTAAAAACTCGTAACGGCATTATAATAAGCCCCCATCCGAGGGCTAAAAAATCAACCGTAGAGGCGGCAAAAACAGTTTTGGAAGCGGCTGTAAAAGCAGGCGCGCCCGAAGACATTATAGGCTGGATAGACGTGCCGGGGTTAGAACTTACCAATCTTCTTATGAAGGAAGTCGACACGATTTTGGCAACGGGCGGTCCCGGTATGGTTAAAGCGGCTTACTCGAGCGGTAAACCGGCGCTCGGCGTAGGTGCGGGAAACACACCCGCCGTAATAGACGACTCGGCGGACGTCGTATTAGCGGTGAATTCCGTAATTCATTCCAAAACCTTCGACAACGGTATGATTTGTGCCTCCGAACAGTCTGTTATAGTCTTAGACAAGGTTTACGACGGCGTTAAAAGCGAGTTTATGGACAGGGGTTGTTACTTTTTAAACGGAAAAGAACTCAACAAAGTCCGTAAAACCATAATAGTAAACGGTTCTTTAAACGCGGCGGTCGTCGGACAAAGCGCATATAAAATAGCGGCGCTTGCGGGCGTAAAAGTTCCCGAGGCTACAAAAATCCTTATCGGCGAAGTCGAAAGCGTCGATTTATCGGAGGAATTCGCTCACGAAAAACTTTCTCCCGTTTTAGCGATGTATCGTGCGGCGGATTTCGAAGACGCGCTTAAAAAAGCGGAAAAATTAGTAGAAGACGGCGGTTTGGGACACACCTCTTCGATTTACATAAACGTTTCTTCCGACAAGGAGAAACTTAAAAAGTTCCAAGACAGAATGAAAACCTGTCGTATTTTAGTAAACACTCCTTCCTCGCAAGGCGGCATAGGCGATTTATACAACTTCAAACTTGCACCGTCGTTAACGCTCGGTTGCGGCTCGTGGGGCGGCAATTCCGTCAGCGAAAACGTAGGTATAAAGCATCTTATCAACATAAAAACGGTTGCCGAAAGGAGAGAGAATATGTTATGGTTCAGAACGCCCGAGAAGGTGTATATTAAAAAAGGTTGTCTTCCCGTTGCGCTTGACGAACTCAAAACCGTGCTCGGTAAAAAGCGCTGTTTTGTCGTAACGGACGGCTTCCTATACAAAAACGGTTACGCAAAACCGATTATAGACAAATTGCAAGAACTTTCCGTCGCGTACGAAACATTTTACGACGTTGCGCCCGACCCGACTCTTGCTTGCGCGCGTGAAGGCGCAAAGCGTATGACTATGTTTGCGCCCGATTGCATAATTGCTTTGGGCGGCGGCTCGGCGATGGACGCGGCTAAAATAATGTGGGTTTTATACGAGCACCCCGAAGTCGATTTTGCCGATATGGCAATGCGTTTTTCCGATATACGAAAACGCATTTATACCTTCCCCAAAATGGGCGAAAAGGCTTATTTTATAGCAGTGCCCACCTCTGCGGGAACGGGCTCGGAAGTAACCCCGTTTGCCGTTATAACGGACGAAACGAGCGGTATAAAGTACCCGCTTGCCGATTACGAACTTCTTCCTAATATGGCAATAATCGATACGGATTATCATATGAGTGCGCCGAGGGGGCTTACCGCCGCATCGGGTATCGACGCTATAACCCACGCTTTGGAAGCCTACGTTTCCGTTATGGCGACGGATTATACAGACGGGCTTGCGCTTAGGTCGCTTAAGATGATGTTTACCTATCTGCCGCGTGCTTACACGGACGGTCAAAACGACGTTTTGGCGCGTGAAAAGACGGCTAACGCCGCAACGATGGCGGGTATGGCGTTTGCCAACGCCTTCTTAGGCGTGTGCCACTCTATGGCGCATAAACTCGGCGCTTTCCACCATTTGCCGCACGGCATTGCAAATGCGCTTATGATAGAGCACGTTATGCGCTTCAACGCTTGCGAAGCCCCCGTAAAGATGGGTACGTTTTCCCAATACGACCATCCCGATGCTTTACGCCGCTACGCCGAAATAGCCGATTATTTAGGTATCGAGGGAAGGGGAGACAAGGAAAAATTCGAAGGATTGATAAAGGCTTTGCAAACGCTTAAACACACGGTCGGCATTCGTGATACGATAGCCGATTACAACGTGTCGGAAAAAGACTTTTTGCAAACTCTCGACGAAATGACCGAACAGGCTTTCGACGACCAATGTACGGGTGCCAATCCTCGCTATCCTTTAATGAGCGAGATAAAAGCAATGTATCTCAACGCGTATTACGGAACCCCTTACAAGGAAGCCGATATGCCCAACCAAAATTACACGGACGGCAAAAAAGAGGCGGACGCGCCTAAAGCACAGTACCTTAAAGCCCGCAGGGGTAAAAAAATATAAGGAGGGAATTTTATGAATTTTGACAGCGTCATTGCGGTAAGAGATAAAAAGACGATTTATCGTGACGGAGAACTTTGCATTAAAGTTTTCAACGAAGAATATTCTAAAGCCGACGTTTTAAACGAAGCGCTCAACCAAGCGCGCGTTGAGGAAACGGGCTTAAAAATCCCCAATATTTACGAGGTTTTAACCGTTGACGGAAAGTGGGCGATAGTATCGCGCTACATAAAAGGTAAAACCTTGCAAACGCTTATGGACGAAAATCCCGATAAAAAAGACGAATACCTTAGTTTGTTTGTCGATATTCAACTGGAAATCCACTCGAAAAAGAATCCTTTGTTAAACAAACTTAAGGATAAAATGAGTCGTAAAATATCAATGGCGGATATAGACGCAAACACTCGTTACGACCTGTTGACGAGGCTGGAGTCCATGCCCAAGCACGACAAATTGTGTCACGGCGACTACAATCCTTCCAACGTAATAATAACCGAGGAAGGCGAGGCTTACGTTTTAGATTGGGCGCACGCAACGCAAGGTAACGCTTCTGCGGACGCGGCAAGGACGTACCTTTTGTTTTGGCTGTCGGGCGACTTTGCCTCGGCGAAAAAATACCTCGAACTTTTCTCGAAAAAAAGCCACACGGAAAAACGTTACGTCGAACGCTGGATGCCCGTCGTCGCGGCGTCGCAATCGGTTAAAGGCAACGCAAAAGAAAGAGAATTTTTGCTTTCTTGGGCGCAAGTCGTCGATTTCGATTAAAATTTGTTGATTTTGATTTAAAAATAGTATATAAATATATTCGGTAATTATATTTATCTCTGCCGTGCGCCTTTTAGGCGGCGACTAAACACGATTGCTTTAAATAAAAGCAAAAAACAAGTAGAATTCAATTTTCAAAGGAGATATACAATGAAATTAGTAGTATGCATAGGCAGTTCTTGCCACTTAAAAGGGTCCCGTCAGGTAGTAGACCAACTTCAAAACCTTATCGACGCCAACAATTTAGGCGACAAAGTCGATTTTTCGGGTACTTTTTGCATGGGCAATTGTCAAAAGGGCGTATGCGTAACGCTTGACGGGCAGGAATTTTCCGTTACGCCCGAAACGGTAGACGAATTTTTCAACACGGAAATTCTCGCAAAGGTAAGATAATAAATGATAGTACAAATTTGCGTTGGCAGTTCTTGCCACTTAAAAGGGTCGCAGGATATAGTCGAACTTTTCGATAAAGCCATACAAGAAAACGGACTTGAAAACGACGTTACGCTTGTAGGCTGTTTCTGTATGGGTAAGTGTAACAGAATCGGCGTTACCGTTACCGTCGACGGAACCGTTTATCCGGGTGTTACGGTGGAAGGGTTCGACCAATTCTTCAAAGAAAAA
This sequence comes from uncultured Christensenella sp., assembly GCA_964398065.1. Taxonomy (GTDB): domain Bacteria; phylum Bacillota; class Clostridia; order Christensenellales; family Borkfalkiaceae; genus UBA4636. Next base: position 72,846 of record CAYNLN010000001.1, read on the forward strand.
GTTTTGGACGTAATAAACAGATAATTACGTTTTATGAAAGATATATAGGGGATAAAAAATGGCTGATTGTCTTGTTTTAAAGAAAAGCAACTGTAAAAACTGTTATAAATGTATAAGAAACTGTCCCGTAAAATCCATTAAGTTTTCCGGCAACCAAGCAAAGGTTATCGGCAACGAATGTATTTTGTGCGGTCGCTGTTACGTGTCGTGCCCCCAAAACGCAAGGGAGATTGTCGACGACGTAGAAAAAGTAAGAGTAATGATTCAGACGGGCGATCCCGTTTACGTAAGCTTAGCGCCTTCCTTTGTCGCAAATTACGACGGCGTCGGCATCGACAGTATGCGTAACGCCCTTAAAAAGTTAGGGTTTTACGATGTCGAGGAAACGGCTATCGGTGCAACGATCGTAAAAAAAGAATACGAAAATTTATTGCGTGAAAAGACAAGGGACGTAATTATTTCCTCGTGCTGTCACACGGTCAATTTACTTATTCAAAAATATTTCCCGCGGGAACTTATGTACTTGGCGGATATTCTTTCGCCCATGCAAGCGCACAGCGTGGATATTAAAAAGCGCAACCCTAACGCCAAAGTCGTGTTTATAGGGCCGTGCCTGTCCAAAAAGGACGAATGTCAGGCATACGACGGTTACGTCGACGCCGTTATGACTTTTTCCGAACTGACGCGCTGGCTTAATGCGGAAAATATTACGATAGACCAAAGTTGCGACGAAACCAAAAACAGCAGGGCAAGATTTTTCCCGACGACGGGTGGCGTTTTAAAGACGATGGAGCCTAATATAAGCGGTTACGAATATCTTGCGGTCGACGGCATCGAAAACTGTATCGCCGCGCTAAGAGACCTCGAAAACGGCAATATTCACAATTGTTTTATCGAAATGTCGGCTTGCGTAGGTAGCTGTATAGGCGGTCCCGTAATGGAAAAATTCCACCGTTCTCCCGTAAAAGACTATTTGACGGTGGCAAAATACGCCGGTGAAAAGGATTTCGAAGTCGCTTCGCACGATAACTTCGAATTAAGAAAGAGTTTCAGCGTTATGGACAGGAACTCCGCCGTACCTTCGGAAGAAGAAATCACCGCCATTTTAAAACGTATGGGCAAGCATAAACCCTCCGACGAATTAAACTGCGGAAGTTGCGGCTACGAAAGTTGTCGCGAAAAGGCGATTGCCGTTTACCAGGGCAAAGCCGAAGTGTCTATGTGTTTGCCGTATTTAAAGGACAAAGCGGAAAGTTTTTCGGATAACATCGTCAACAATTCCCCCAACGGGCTTATCGTTTTAAACGAGGATTTAGAAGTCCAGCAGATAAACAAATCCGCCCGTAAGATTATGAATATTCGTTCGGCTTCCGACGTTTTGGGTGAGCAAATCGTAAGGATTTTAGACCCGAAAGACTTTATCGAAGTTTTAAAAACGGGTAAAGCGGTAAGGGATAGAAGAACTTACCTTGCCGAATACAAAAAACACGTCGAGGAAACGATTATTTTCGATAAAGAATACAGAATTCTCATCTGCATTTTGCGTGACGTAACAGACGTTGAAACCGTTCGTACCAAAAAGGAACATATCGAAACGCAAACCGTCGAAATCGCCGATAAAGTTATCGACAAGCAGATGCGCGTCGTCCAAGAAATCGCTTCGCTTTTGGGCGAAACGGTTGCCGAAACGAAGACGGCATTATATAAATTAAAGGAGAGTATTTCCGATGAATGATATGTGTTCGGACATCGGCTATAAAAGCATAAACCATTACGGAGAAGAACTTTGCGGCGACCATATCGATATTATCGAAAACGACGCATACGATTCTTCCATAATAGTTTTGGCTGACGGTCTCGGTTCGGGCGTGAAAGCCAGCATACTGTCGACGCTTACCGCAAAAATCATATCGACGATGATTGCGGAAGGGCTTCCTTTAGAGGACTGTGTTTCGACCATTGCGGGCACGCTTCCCATATGCTCGGTAAGGGGCGTTGCGTATTCGACTTTTACCATAATGCATATTAAAAACAACAAGGTCGCCGAACTTATCGAGTACGATAACCCGCAAGTCATTATGCTTCGCGACGGCGTAAATTACAATTATCCGAGGACGCAAATGATCGTCGGCGAAAAAAAGATTTACCACGCCGAAATAGAATTACAAGAAGACGACGTTTTCGTGCTTATGAGCGACGGCTGCCCCCATGCAGGTATAGGTACGGCTTTTAACTTCGGTTGGAAGCGTAGCGATATCGCAAGTTTTATGGAAGCCGTAAACGCAGGCGGATATACGGCGAAAACCCTCGCCACCATGCTCGTCGACGAATGCGATAAATTATACGGACACCGTCCCGGCGACGACACAACGGCTTGCGTCGTAAAAATAAGACAGCGCGTGCCTATGAATATTTTATTCGGACCGCCCTCTAGCCGCGACGACTGCAACAAAATGATGAACCTTTTCTTTTCAAAGGAAGGTAAACACATCGTTTGCGGCGGCACGACGTCGACGATTGCCGCAAAATATTTGGGTAAACCCTTAAAAGCAAGTTTAAGTTTCGTCCGTTCGGACGTACCGCCCATTGCCGAAATCGAAGGCGTCGACCTCGTAACCGAAGGCGTTATCACTATAAACAAAGTGTTAACTTACGCAAAAGATTATTTAGCGGACAACTCCTCGTACGAACAATGGGGCTTTAAGCGCGACGGCGCTTCGCTTATTTGCAGGCTTTTATTCGAAGAAGCCACAGACATCAACTTTTACGTAGGGCGCGCGGTAAACCCCGCCCACCAAAATCCCGAACTCCCGATAAACTTCAACATTAAAATGAATCTCGTCGAAGAATTGTCGCAATGCCTTTTGGATATGGGTAAGCGCGTAAAGGTAAGTTATTTTTAGAGGTATACAATGCGTAAATTCGATACAAAAGTTCAACATCTTAAATATAAAGTACTAAGAGAGGTCGCTCGTCTTGCTTGGAAGGATCAATTATACCAAAGCGCAATAGACGTTCCCGAAATCATCGCACCCGGTCCCAAGCCAACGATGCGTTGTTGCATTTACAAGGAAAGAGCGATCGTCAAAGAAAGAGTAAAACTTGCAATGGGGCAAGGTTTATACAGCGATAACATCATTCAAGTTATCAAAATTGCTTGCGACGAATGTCCCGTCGGCGGTTACGAAGTAACGAACGCTTGCCGTGGTTGTTTGGCACACCGTTGCGAAGACGTTTGCCGTTTCGGCGCTATATCTTTCGACGAAAACCACGTCGCGCACATCGACAAGTCTAAATGTAAAGAATGCGGTGCTTGCTCTAAGGTTTGTCCTTATACCGCCATCGTCGGCAGAAAACGTCCCTGCCAAGTCGCTTGTAAGATAAAAGCCATTTCCATGGACGAAAACAAAGCGGCTAAAATCGACGACGAAAAATGTATTTCCTGCGGGGCTTGCGTATATCAGTGTCCTTTCGGCGCCATTATGGATAAATCCTATATAGTCGACGTTATCGAACTGTTGAAAAAAGCCAAACAAACGAAGGAATACAAGATGTATGCCGTCGTCGCACCGTCTATTTCCAGTCAATTTACTTACGCTAAGTTAGGTCAGGTTATTTCGGGACTTAAGTATATGGGATTCCACACGGTAATCGAAGCGGCACTCGGCGCCGATATGGTTGCCGAATCCGAATCGCGCGAACTCGCCGAAAAAGGCTTTTTAACGAGTTCATGCTGTCCCGCTTTCGTAAAATACGTGCAAACGGCTTTCCCCGACCTTGTTCCGCTTATTTCCCACAATCCTTCGCCGATGACTGCGATTTCCAAGTATATAAAATCCATCGACGAAAACGCAAAAGTCGTCTTTATAGGTCCTTGCACGGCTAAAAAGATGGAACGCGGTCGCGACAGCGTAAGTCCTTACGTCGACGCAGTCCTTACTTTCGAAGAACTTCAAGCGCTTTTCGATAGTTTGGACGAAGATATAACTACGCTTTCCGAAGACGTTTTGGATAACGCATCTTATTTCGGCAGAATTTTCGCTCGTTCGGGCGGATTGTCCGACGCCGTTAACGAGGCGCTTAAAGAACAGGAAATCGACTTTAAAGTCAATCCTTGCGTCTGCGACGGCATAGAAGCCTGCAAAATCGCCTTGCTTAAAAAGAGCAAGAATATGTTAGACGCAAACTTTATCGAGGGTATGGCTTGTATAGGCGGTTGTATAGGCGGTGCGGGATGTCTTACCCACGGCGAAAAGAATAAAGCCGAAGTCGATAAGTACGGAAGAGAAGCTTACGAAAAATCTATCAAAGACGCCACAAGCGTTATTAAAAAATTATAATTAATTTGGTAAGCGTAGATTGTTTTAGGAGAGTTACTAATGATTGCGTTAATTTGGATTATAGAGATAATTAATGTGTCTGTAAATATAAAATCTATTATAGATCTTTATGGATACAGTAACAATTTAGGAACATCGTATGGCGTAACAGATAACACACTTGATGCATCGCTTTCTATATACATAATAGAAATATTTGTATCGATTGTCTTTTGTTTAGCGATTACTATTGCATACGTAAGGGCGCGGCGTAACAAAGATTCAATAAAAAGGATAACTGACTACTTGGAAAAGAAATTCAATATCGAACTTGCCGATATCGAAAATAGTGAGGTAATGCCGCACGTAGCAGGTAAAGCAGAAAGAGAATATGATAATTCAAAGGATAACATTCCCGAAGAAGATGAGTGCCCAATTTGTTTTTACCATATAGCTAAAAACGATACAAAATGCCCTAATTGCGGTACTAAACTAAAAAATTAAACTAACAGACTAAACCAAGACGAATTCTTTTAATTTAAAAAAGCCGTTGCTTCAAAAAAAGAAGCGAACGGCTTTTAAAATAACGCAAAAAAAAGAACAGTTTAAATAAAGATAAAAAAATATATGCGTGTTAAAAAAATAATAAAAACTCGTCTATAGAGCGATAATCGACCTATAGACGAGTTTTTCTGAATTAATAAACGCAGATTTTCAACTCAACGGCGCAATTGTATTATTAATTACAAATCCGTAAAAGGCTCTCATTTGAAGAAGTTTCGCTGAAGTGACCGATGAGGTCACAAGGCTCCCACTTGGGGGAGCTGTCGCGTAGCGACTGAGAGGGTAAAAAATCCACTTTGAGGTAAGGTTCGCTGCCCCTTGTTGTGTCAAGGGGAAGTGGCACGTAGTGCCGAAAGGGATAAGCAGTGCACGGCTTAACGAAGCGCCCGCACAGCGGGTGAGAGTCCGAATGGCTTCCCCTTGGGAGCTATCGCGTAGCGACTGAGAGGGTTGCTAAAAATTACTCAAATGCGCATTTAAGACAACCTATATTTTACCACTCAACGACGTTCCCGTTTTTGTCGTAATACCAATAGTTTCCTTCGTCGGTCGGTTTTGTTTCGCTATAATAATAATGCTTTGCAGAAGCCAAACACGGATTAGTGGTTTCATCGATAATCGGTTCCGTCGAACCTTTAAAATAAACTCTATCAAGCGCAGTACAACCTTCGAAGGCATATTTACCGATGGTAGTCACATTATCACCAATTATTATGTTTTTTAGCGAAGTACAATCCTTGAATGCATAATTATCGATTGCGGTTACGTTATCATTAATTGTCACGGTTATTAATGATTTGCAACCTGCGAACGCAAATTGATAAATGTCATAATTTTCATCACCGCGATTATTCGGCAAAATTAGATTGGTATTGTCTTCGCAATAAGCTATAATGTCTTTCGCGGTTGTGCCATATTGTTGTTTTTGAAAAATAACGATTTTTGCTTCTGCGGCAAATTGAGTCTGTAAAGTACCCGCGGTACCCCAGAAAGTCAAAATATTAAGGAATTTAGATTCGACGTTATCGTTATAGATAAGGTTGATTGCTTCTTCTTTAGTCTTTTCGCGGTTTTCCGAAGAAACCATTGCCGCTACTTCGTTTTCAAAACCGGTAATCTTATTCTTATCGTCACGGCTGGTGCCTTCGAGTTTAGCGTATACGGGAGTGATTTTGCCTTCGTACAACAAGAATTTGAAAATATCGCTTTCAAGTTTATCCGCCCATTCCTTATAAGGATCCTTCGTAACGTCGAAAGATTCTTTTGCGGCATTATAGTCGGACTCTAATTCTTCTCTAAAAGTCTTTAAAGCAAATTCGTAGTCGGCTAAAAGTTGAGCGTTAAAGTCGGTCGTAGCCCAATCGTCTTCGAGCGCGACAGCCCTCTTATAAGCGTCGGTAGGATTCCAAGCAGCGATTGCGGCTTTCATTTCATCTTCGGTTAAGTAGTAAGAACTTTGACTGCCTTGTACAAGACCTGCTTTTTTGTAAATCTTAACAAGTTCTTCCTTTCTTGCGGATGCGTAAGATTCCGCTGTTATTTCTGGGTCAGAATAATCTGATTGCTCGGTTGAATATGTGACAAACAAAAATCCGTCGACGTTAGTTACAATGCTTTGAAAATTTTCGGATAAATGAACTACTTTAGCATAATAACCTATATATCCGTTATTTCGAGAGCCTACAGTCACGTTAAGGCTTGAAAGATTGCATATTTCAACTAATTTATAGCAATTCATGAATGCATAGTTTCCAATTTCTTTTACGTTTTTGCCGATAATTACGCTTATTAGCGACGTGCAACCGTTGAATGCATTTTCGGCAATTGTTTTTACGCCACTTGGGATACTGAACGAAGTATCTTTTTTGCCTGCGGGGTAATTAACAAGAACAGTTTCGTCTTTGTAATACAGAATGCCGAAGTTTGATTTATAGGTTTGATTATTACAGTCAACGCAAATGCTTGACAGCGATGGACAATTAACAAATGCGGTATTATCAATCGAGGATACATTGCTACCGATAGTTATGTCGGTGAGTGATTTGTTGTCGTAAAAAGCATATTCACTAATTGAAGTAACATAATTAGGTATAACGAGTTCTGTTTTTTTAGTGTTGTTAATCCCCGTTATTATACATGTAGTAGAGGTAGAAGTGAATTGAAAATCTTTCATTTCAGGTCTTATCTCGAAAGAAACGTTGATATTTGTATTTTCAGTTACGGGTTGGCTAAAATCGTAGTCGAAAATCACACTATATCCGAGTTGCTCCGAAACTTCGGGTATTGTTGCAAGGGCGCCTTCTTCGATGTATTGCGGTTCGATGGATAATTCCTTGTTTGAAGTAAAAGTTATAGTGTATAAAGGTTTACGATATAAAACTATTTTATAGGTATTTTTTGTTTCGTTATTCACGGTTTCAATAATATAAATAGTATTATCGCCTTCATTTAACGGAACTGTGGTCGAAGCGACCGTGTTGAAACCGTATTCGTCTTTGGATACAATGTACCGAGCGTTTCCGTTTACTGATATTTCACTCGAAAAACTAAAAGTATTTGTCGCGTGCGGAAGGCGTAAATAACCGTAATTGTCAACAATATCTATAGTTGTAAAAGATATTCCCGAGTAGGCAACTTCTTCGTAGGTCGTGTAATTACAGCGACTGCACGTATCGTAAGCTTTATAACCGATTTGTGTCTCAGTTGCATTTTGTCCTTTGTGATGAATTAAATCGTGACCTAATTCATCGACATAATCTACAAAACGTTTATCACCACAATAGCAGGTATAAGACGTGTAACCTTTTGTAGTACACGTCGGTTCGATTATTTGCACGGTGTAAGTGTGAACGTGTTCTACATAACAGGCGGAAAAGATAAGAAGCGCTACACAGAGCGTTGACAATAGCAAAATCATACACAAAAGTTTTCTTTTCATTTTTACTCCTTATAGGCAACTACAAAAAAGGTCGCTAACCAAACGATTAACGACGCTTTATAAAGTGCCTTGTCGCTTAGTTGCGAACCAAATTATAAATAACCTCATATAAAAGTTTTATATAATGCGAAAAGGTACACTTTACCTATAGGAAAGTATACTTTTACATGGGGGTATTCAATTTGATTCGCATTTTAATTCTATCACTTTTACAATACGATGTCAATTATTTCGCTTAATAATTATTAAGCAACAATCAATATATGAAAAATGCGATTCCGTATGCTAATTATCGTTAGATTTATAATTATAGCAATATAGCAAAAACGATTTTTGTTAACAACTCGAAAAATCCTTGCAAAAGAGGAAAAAATAGTATACAATAATAAAAAAGCATTGTGCAAGTTGCACAATGCATTAAAAGCAATAAATTTACCTTGGAAGGGAAAACTTATGAAAAAATTAGCGGCGATTTTAAAAAACGTAAAATTAAGGACGGATTTGGAAATATCCGTGTTTTCCGACGATATGCGCTATTCCATATCGGAAGGCGGCAAACCGCCGATTCTTCCCGACAAAAGCGATTTTACTCAGATTTACGTTTCGCCTAAGCAAAATAGAACCTTTTTCAAATTTCGTTATTCGGGGGTAAACTACACGGGCAGCATTCAAGGTGCGGACAAAACGAGCGAAAATTACGCTTTTTTGATTTTGTCGCTTGTGGAAAATTACAGCGACGAAACCGAGGGTTTAAGTTTTTCCGAAACCGTCAAAAGAATAGTTACGGGCGAAATCTCTTCACGTAACGTCGAGGTCTTTGTCGAGGACAACAAAATTCCCGATATGCCTTGTTTTTGCCTTGCCGTAAGTCAGGAGAAAGCAAAAATAGCAGAGGTTTATAATTACCTTAATTCAAACGTTAGGAGCGCTACCGATTTAATAACGCTCATCGACAACACCACCGTGGCGTATGTAAAAATTGCCGATGCGAACGCCGAAGGATTTTCGCAAGCGGAGTTCGCTAAAAAAATCCATTCCGATATATACGAAAGCACCGGTATAAAAACCGTCATAGGCGTGGGCGTCTTTAAAGAAAGCGTGTTAAAAGCAAATATCTCTTTCAAGGAAGCCGTGCTGTGTTTGCGCGCAAACGGAATTTTGTTTAACAATTCAAGCGTAAGATTGTATCGGGATTTCGCGCTCATAAGGCTTTTGGAAGACATTCCTAAATATAGGCTGAAAGAACTTTCTTCGGTCCTTTTATCCGAAGACGCTCAGGCAATTTTTGCCGACGAAGAAATGCTTAAAACCGTCGAAGTCTTAATGGAAAACGACCTTAATTTAAGCGAGTCGAGTCGAAGTTTATACGTGCACAGAAACACTTTAACCTATAGGCTCGACAAAATAGAACGGGTTACCAATTTAGACGTAAGAAAGTTTTCGGACGCTTGTACCTTTAAAATACTTTCGGTTATTAAAAAGATAACCGACTGACGATAGACAAAAGAATTAAGCCGATAACGGGCTTATAGACCGACTTTTAATAAAAAAGAGGCTGCTTTTATGAACAAAAAAACAAAAAAAATCATTACCGCCGTAGGGTTAACGGTTATAATATGTTTAACTTTCGGTATAGGCTTTTTAGTCGGAAGAAACTCTTATTCCGACGATATAAACACGGTAAATTATATACTTTCGATGTACAAAAAGTATTACTACGAGGAAACCGACGACCTAATCGGCGCTATCGAAGACGCGCTTTTAGACAAGTATTCCGAGTATTACACGAAAGAAGAATACGACCTTGTAAAAAAGACGGCTAAAGGCGTAAGAGAGGGTATAGGCATAACTTATAACAAGGAAACTAATAAGATAATAAGCATACTCGGCAATTCTCCCGCAAAAAAGGCGGGCGTTAAAGAAAATTCGGTAATTTTGGCAATAGGCGAAAACAAAGATAATTTAACCGATATAAATAGCGAAAACACATTCGAAAACTTACTTTCAGACATTCCTTCGAATAAGGATTTTTGTCTGAAACTATCCTTAGAAGACGAAGTTTATTACTGCACGCTTAGTAAAAAAGAATATACGCAAGTCTTCGTGTCCTATTTTGACGAAAGCGGAGAGTACGGTTTTACGGACGAAAGCGGTAAAATGGCTTTTGAAAAACTTTCCGAAACAAGCGCTTACGATTTTCAAGATAAAGAAAAAACCGCATATATAAAATATACGGGCTTTTCCGGTACGGGGAGCGGATTAGAAGGCTCCGCACGTCAGATGGAAGTTGCTTTGGATAAGTTTAAATCGAGCGGTAAAACTTGTCTTATCCTCGATTTAAGAAACAACGGCGGGGGATATATGTCGATTCTCGAAAAGATTTCTTCGCACTTTATTAACGTCGGTAGCGGTGAGAAAAAACTTATATCGTATGCAAAATTTAAGGACGACAGTAAAGAAACTTATTACTCCGACCGCGCGGATTTTCAAGATTACGGCTTTGAAAAAATAGTGGTTCTTGCAAATTCGGGTACGGCTTCCGCGTCGGAAGCACTTATCGGCGCAATGCTCGATTACGACCGAAGCGGTGTCGTCGAGGTAATTTTGGAGGCTACGCAAGACGAAACGGGCGCCACCGTTTATAAAACATACGGAAAGGGAATAATGCAGACTACTTATCAAAGATTGAGCGGAGAGGCTATAAAACTTACCACCGCAAAAATTTATTGGCCCGTTTCGAATATATCGATACACGGCGTAGGCGTAACGCCTTCGCTAAACGAAAAAATAATACACCCCGAAACGATAAGCGGCGCTTTTTACGATGCGCTAAAACTATGTAAGTAATCGTTTATAGAATTCAACACTTCGTTATCCGCAAGCGGCAATATTTCTTCGCTTGCGGTTTTATTTTCTTCAAAAGTCGGGCTATAGGTCGGTTTTTCGCTGTTTTTATCATTGTTATTCGCGTATTGTTCGCCCATGACAACGTTTTTTTGTCTGCTTTTCAAAATAAGCGGAAGTAAAACGGGCAACAGTTTCGGTATTGCGGTTTTAATGGAAATTTCACCTTTTATAAGTGGCGGCAAAACATTACAAACGTCTGCCACAATCTTAGGATTAAGGTTAAATATCATTGCCAACGGCGAGATAGTTTCCTCGTCAAGGGTTTCTAAAAAATCCAAACTCCCGTCCGTAAAAAGTTTTTTAATCCAAATAAGTATTTGCGATATATCCATGTTTTGAAACTATCCCTTAACATTATATGTTACCTTTCGCATAAAATATTTATCGGGTAGTGTAAAAGCATTTGAAATTCTCCGATTATAAAAAGAACGCTTCGGATAAGCAAAACGGCGGTAAGCAATATAACGCTTCTAAGGAAAGAATGATTAAAAATTTTATAAGTAAATACGAGGGTAAATCCCGCGCGGAACTTATCGACGAAATTACCGAAGTCGCCGAAAAAAACAGAAAAGACGGTAACTTAAGCGACGGCGATTTAGACGGCTTTGCCGAGATGATTACTCCGTATCTTACGCCCGAGCAGAAAGTTATGCTTTCCGAAGTTATATCAAACCTCAAAAAGACTTGATACTGCTTTAGGTAAAACCGACAAAAAGTAATCTATTTCTTTTTCGGTGTTAAAAGGCGATAAAGAAAGGCGTATAAGCCCGTTATCGCTTGTTTTCAAGTGTTTGTGCATTAGCGGTGCGCAGTGATATCCGCTACGCGTCGCTATGTCGTATTTCTTTGCCAAAACGTCGCCGAGCATCATGGACGGGCAGTTTTTAACCTCGAAAGATACGATTCCGTAAATGTTCGGCAAAGAATACACTTTTACGTCTTCGTAACATAAAAGTCCCCCTATAAGCCTGTTAGTGAGGCTTTTTAATCTAAAATTATTGTATTCGAGATACTCGTAAGCGTATTTTGCGCCGTAAAAGAGGGAAGATATCGCGGCAAAATTTTGCGTTCCCGCCTCTAACTTTTCGGGATACGTCGAAGGAACGTCATCAAAAGTTTCGCTTCCGCTGCCGCCGAAGACCGTCGGCGCAATATCGAAGTTTTCGTTTAAGCAAAGTACGCCTACGCCTTGCATTGCATATAGTCCTTTGTGTCCCGCAAGCGCAAGTGCCGAAACGTTATCTCGTTTCATATCGAACACAATATGTCCGCCCGCTTGTGCGCCGTCGACGATAAACGGAATATTTTTATTAAGGCTTTTGCCGACTTTTTCAAACTCGTTTTTAGCGCCCGTAACGTTTGAAACGGCGTTCATTACAACCATTGCCGTATTTTCGGTTACTAAATTTAATACGCTTTCTGCCCTTACTACGCCGCTAAAATCAGGCTCGGCAAATTTTAAGGTCAGCCCGTAATTACAAGACAGTCTTTTAAGCGGGCGTAAAACGCTGTTATGCTCGGTTACGGTCGTGACGATTTCGGTACCGTTCAATTTACTTCCGAAGACGGCTGCGTTAAGCGCGTATGTGCAGCTCGGCGTAAAAATAAGTTTGGCTATAAGCCCGTTATTGACTGTTTTTGATAAAAATGCGCGAGTATTGTAAATCAAATTATCTGCGTTTTCCGAAAAATGCGCAGCGGTTCTGCCTATGCTTATCGGGCTTAAAAAAGCCGTATTATAAGTATTTTGTTTTACGATGTCGGGTTTAAAGCCGCCCGTTGCGGCGTTGTCGAAATAAATCATACTAAAATATATTTCGTTACTACTAAAAACATACTTGAACGGAAAAAATCAATGAAAAAACTAATTGCGGTTTTCAGATCGAAAACGGAACTTTTTACCTTTATAAATCAATTAAAATATAGCGGCACAACAGTCGAAACCGTTGCGACGCCTAAGGAAGCGCGTATAGGTTGCGGACTTTCGGCTAAATTCGACGAAAGATTTTTCCGCCTTGCGGTAAGCGTTATACAAAATTACGGATTTCAGTCATTTTACGCTATTTATAAAGTGGAAAGCCGCCAAGGCAGAATTTCCACCGTTAAAGTATATTTTTAGCCTTGTTTTGCGGCGTTTTGATCCATAAAGGAAAAAAACGCTGCAATTTAATTGTAAATCGGCGTAATTTGTGTTAGAATATATCACGGAAATTAATTAGGTATCTTCTATGGATAAATGCGTAAGCGACAAAATAATCGATATATTATCAAAAACTTATCCCGATGCGGAAACCGCGCTCGAATTCGGTAACACTTACGAACTTTTGGTTGCCGTTATTTTGTCGGCGCAATGTACCGATAAGCGCGTCAATATCGTAACGAAGGAATTGTTTAAAAAATACAACACGCCCGAAAAAATGCTTACGCTTTCGACCGAAGAACTTGAAAGTTACATTCATAGTTGCGGTTTTTATCACGCAAAAGCCAAGCATATTTTAGAGGCGAGTTACGACATTGTTCATAAATTTAAGGGACAAGTCCCGTCTAATCAAAAAGACCTTGAAACCTTGTCGGGCGTCGGAAGGAAAACCGCAAACGTCGTTTTTTCGGTCGGTTTCAACGGACAGGCAATAGCGGTCGACACCCATGTTTTCAGGGTTTCGCACAGGCTCGGGCTTTCGGACGCGAAAGATCCTTATCATACCGAAATGCAGTTAAACGAACTTATAGATAAAAATATGTGGCGGCACGCACACCACTTTTTGATTAATCACGGAAGGGCTGTGTGTCATTCGAGAAAACCTAATTGTCAAAATTGCACGCTTAACGCTTTGTGCAAGTTTTACAAAGAAAATAATCAGGAAACGGAAGTTTAAAAATGTTTGTCGATAAAGAGTTTATTATCATTAAAGCCGGTAACGGCGGCGACGGAGCAACGTCGTTTATACATTATAAAGGCGTAACGAACGGCGGTCCCGACGGCGGCGACGGCGGCGACGGCGGCGACGTCTATTTTGTCGGTGACAAAAGAAAATCCAGCCTTATTGATTTTTATTACAAGAAAAAATATTTTGCGGGTAACGGAACTAAAGGCGGTCCCAAAAAGTGCTACGGCAAAAAAGGGGAGGATTTGATTATTCCCGTGCCGCTCGGAACCGTTATTAAAGATAAGGCTACCGACAAAATCGTTTGCGATATCTTTTACGACGGCGAAAAAAGGCTTGTTTTAAAAGGCGGTAACGGCGGAAAAGGCAACGTTAAGTTTTGTACGTCCACACGCCACGCTCCGCATTTTTCGCAAAAAGGCGTTATGACCGAGCCCGTGCGGCTCGTTTTGGAACTGAAAACCATCGCCGACGTAGGGCTTTTAGGTTTTCCGAGTGTGGGTAAATCCACCCTTTTGTCTAAAATTTCCGGCGCTAAACCGAAAATCGCAGCCTATCACTTTACCACGCTGTCTCCTAACCTCGGGGTTGTAAACCATTACGACGAAAACTTTGTCGTTGCGGATATTCCGGGGCTTATCGAGGGCGCAAGCGAGGGCGCGGGGCTCGGGCACGAATTTTTGCGCCATATCGAAAGGACGAGGATGCTTGTTCATATCGTCGACGTTTCCGGTATGGAAGGACGTGACCCGATAGAAGATTTTATCAAACTCAACCAAGAATTAAAAGCCTACGACGAGGAAGTCGCAAACCTAACGCAAATCGTCGCACTTAATAAAACCGACGTATACGGTGCGGAGGAAAACTGCAAAAAGTTTGTTAAAAAGTTCGGTAAAAAGTACAAGATTTTCCCGATTTCCGCAATCTCGGCGGAAGGGCTCGAAGCGCTTTTAGACGAAGTTTACGAAACTTTAAAGACCTTGCCGCCCGTAACGCCTATCGAGCACGAAGAATTTGCTTACGAAAGAAAAGACGAAACAACTTTCGAAATCCAACGCGACGAGGACGGCGCATACGTCGTTATAGGTCCCTTGGTCGATTTACTTACGCGTAACGTCGTTTTAAACGATATGGACTCTCTTTCATACATGCAAAAAACCCTCAAAGACAGGGGCGTTTTTAAGGCGCTAAAAAATGCCGGCGTTCATGACGGCGATACGGTTGTTATAGGCGAAGTCGAATTCGACTACGTCGACTAAATAGGAGTATATTATGGAATTCACATCTAAACAAAGAAGCAATTTAAGAAGTTTGGCGCAAACTATTACGCCGATAACGCAAATAGGTAAGGGCGGTATATCCGACGCACTTGCGGAAACCGTTGCGAAAGCGCTCGATAAAAGAGAACTCGTAAAACTTTCCGTCCTCGAAAACGCCGACGATACCCCGCAAGGTTTCGCTACCGAACTTGCCGAAAAAACAGGTTCCGACGTCGTTTGCGTTATAGGTAGGAAAATCGTCCTCTATAAATATAGCACTAAACTCGGTATCGAACACGTAAAGTTTTAATCGTTTTTTTAAAAAAACCGCGCTATAAGCCCGTTATCAAGGGTTTTTAACTAAAAACGGCACGCTTAAATTATCGTAAAGATAATAAAAGCGCGCCGCTTTTTCGTGTCTGTGTATCTTGTTTTCGGAAAGAAGTCTAAATAAGGGGCAGATGTATAACTTTTTGTCGAATTTTGTCTAAAAACGTTGAAAAAGCCCGCCTATAGGTCGATTATCGGCTTATAGGCGGGTAAATTTTTATATAATGTTTTTTGTGGACGGCAATTTTTTAAGTATCGGCAACAAAATAAATATCAGCGCATAATTAGCCAAACTGTTTAATATTTGACCTTTAAAAATCAGTCTGTAACTTAAATACAGTAAAAAGGATTGTTCGCTTTTACCTGTTTTTGATTCGACATAAGTTAAAAACGCATCGGAAAAACCTAATTTTCTATTATATAAATAAAAACAAGTGGAGTTTATAAGCACCGTGCAAACTAAAAACGAGACAATCGTAAATACGGCGGCTTTTATATAAAGCGCATATCGCTTATTTGTATTTAGCGAAAACACAAGCCCGCTTAAAAAGGCAAATCCGCCCGTCGAAATCCCGACCCAAGGCATATAAAGTTGACCGAAACTGTTAATTAAATAGCCTATAAGGTCACCGATTATGCACGACGTACAGCCGAAAACGGGACCTAAAAAAATTCCGCACATAAAGGAAAAGGTTATGGTCAGCGAATACTGTACGTCGAAAATCCGTATTTCCAAAAGCGTATTCGCTACTACCGAAAGGGCTGTAAACATAGCGATAAACGCTATTTTTTTTGCTTCCGTAAGACCGTTTAAAAACTTTGAAGACAGCAATATTTTCATAACAAAAAACCTCGTTGTAAAATTTACAAGAGGTCCGTTTTTTGCCGTGTCGAAATAGAATTGACTCGGCGTGTATGGGCGATGCCTATATACAACGGACGCGGAAGCGCACCGCAAGGCAACTGCCTTTTCGTTTGCAAACAACGTCCCGTTTTGCAACACTTAACGCGCTACTTCCTACTCTGCAATACGGTTATTATATTACAAGGCGTTTTGGTTGTCAAGCAAAACGTAAGGCTAATAGGCGGGATTCAGTATTTTTTTAAAGTCGAAAGCGCCGCAAATTTCAATAAAGACCGTTTCGAACACGATAACGGAAAATGCTACGGTCAAAGTCATAACAAAGTCCGTTAATTTACCGTAAAGTATTCCGTGAAGAAAGTAGCCGAACGCCCCCGATAAACATATCGCGATAAAGTACACGATTATTTTTTTAACGTAAGTTTTAACCTCGCCCGTGATTCTTCCCAAAAGTCTGAAGTTAAGCACTGCGGTTAAAAGATAACTTACTAAGTACCCCAAACAAAGCGAGTATTCGCTTATAAATTTCGTGGCAAAAAGGACGGTTAATATCATCGAGGCTGCACCGGCGACAAAATGTAACAAAGTGCGCTTTTCCAAGTTTAGCGAATTAAGAACGCTGTTAGTTATCATACTTAGGCTCATAGGTAACATTATAATTGCCGAAACGGAAAGATATTTTCCCGCGCTTTCGCTTGCGTAAACGATTTTACCGATTTCACAGCCGCAGGAAAAAAATACGGGAATGATAAGCGCGGCGACGATTTGCGAATAATCGAGCGATCTTTCTATTGCTGTTTTAAGCGTTTTAAGGTCTTTTTTATAGTAGCTTTCGGAAAGTTTAGGAACGATGACGAGCGCTATCGAACCTATAACCGTCGACGGAATAAAAAGTAAAGGCAAAGCCATACCCGAAAGTTCGCCGTAAGCTTTTAATGCAAGGCTTTTTTCGATTCCGTAAAAAATCAGCCTTTCGGGCAAAAGTATTGCGACGATAGAGCCTAAAAAGGAAGTAAGCGTTCTGACGGCGGTAATCGGGGACGCACTTTTTAAAAGCGGTTTGATTTTTCTAAGCGGATTTGTCGGCTTTCCGCTTTTCGCGATAAAAACCGCAGTGGACGCTATAAAGGAAAAAACGTAAGAGACGGTAACGCTTTTTGCAACACCCAAGGTTTGAAGCCAGCCGTCGTGCAAAGTTTTAACGGCAATAACGCCGCAAACAGCCATAATGATTTCTTCCGAAAGTTCGATAACGGAATATGTAAGAAAATTTTTGTTACCCCAAAAATAACCTCGTATTACCGAGTAAACCGAAGTTATTACAACGCCCGGAAGTATAACGAGAAGAAGATCGTAACATCTTTCGTCCGCAAAGATGAAAGATAGTTTGTCTCTGAATACGTACATAAGAAGCGTTATCGGAAGGCTTAACATTAGGCTCGATAATATCCCTGCGGAAACTACGTCCTTTTCGCCTTTTGCGTTTCCGTTCGAGCGTTCTTTTATCATAAGCCTCGACACCGTTATAGGTATACCGCTTGCCGATAAAGTTACCAAAACGCCGACAACGGAAAGGGTAATTTGATAAACGCCTAAAAGTTCGGCGCCTATGTTTCTCGATAAAAATATTCGGTATAAAAAACCGACAAACCTTTCGACGCACGAAAACAAAGTTACCGTAATAACGGTTTTTACAGTTTTATTTATAATGTCACCCCGCAAGAAATCATAATTCGTATTTTTATTAAATATATTCAAAGTATGGCTAACTTATTATTTTCAAGCGACCTTTTGGATTGCTTCGTGTATTTTGTCGAGGGCGAAACCCTTTCGGATATCGCCTATAAGTTTAACGTTCCGCCGCATTTAATAATCTTCGACAACGGGCTTAAAAAGGAACCTATAGAAGGCGAACCCCTCTTAATTAAAAAAAGAAAAAACGTTAAAACGCTTATGCCGGGAAGTATGCCCGATGAGAATGAAATCGAAAAGCTTAAAAGGCTTAATAAGTGCGACGTAATATATCCTTTTCAAATCGTCGCAGTAGAGGAATCCGAATAAAAGTCCGCCTATAAGCCCGTTATTTAAAAATTTCCGCTCCTTTCTTTAGATATACGGTATAATCGTTTTGAGTTTTTGACAAAAAGTGTTACAATACGATTAAACAAAAAGAATAGGTGAATTATGAAATATAAAGTCGCTGTTTTCGATATGGACGGAACGATTTTGGATACATTGGAAGACTTAAAAAATTCCGTCAATTATGCTCTTAGGAAAAACTTTTTTCCATTGCGCAGTTACGAAGAAGTAAAACTTTTTGTCGGCAACGGCATTCCCAAACTTATCGAGCGCGCTTGTCCTAAAGATACGGAAAAAGCCGTTTTAGGCAAAGTTTACGAAGATTTTACCGAGCATTACAAAGTACACTGCAAGGACGAAACGCATGCGTATAAAGGCGTTAGCGAGGTAATCGGCACGCTCAAGCAAGTGGGCGTTAAGGTTTGCGTCGTTTCCAATAAAGACGATTACGCCGTTAAAGAACTTTGCGATTTGTACTTTTCGGGGCTTTTCGATTATTCTTTAGGGAGAAAGGACGGAATAGACAAAAAGCCTGCGCCCGATATGGTATATAGCGCATTAAATTACTTTAAAGCCGAAAAATGCCGTTCGGTGTATATAGGAGACTCTGACGTAGATTATATGACGGCGAAAAACGCAGGGCTTGATTTTATAGGCGTTGCGTGGGGTTTTAGGGGGTATGACTTCTTAAAAAATCTCGGCGCCGAAACAATAGTTAATAGTCCCGAGGAGATTACGGAAATTATTTTAAACGATTGAAATCGTTCGTTTTTCTTTTTATAAAATTTAACTAAATATTTGCGAGCGACTCCGCTTGTTTTTTGATATTTTTTCAGAAAACAAGCGGTTTTTTTATAAAAAAGGCTATAAACGCTTGACAAATTTATTTTGATGAGTATAATAGTAGATAGTAAAATTTGTTTTTGCGCACATAAAAACAAAAAAGGATTTCAGACATGAATGGAGATATTCTTCTCAGCGCACTCGCCGACAAGTCGAGGCTAAGGATTTTAGCGTCGCTTACCGAAAGGCCGAAGTTTGTTGAGGAACTTAGTTTAGAACTTAATATTTCCGTTTCGACGGTCAGTTTTCACTTAAAAAAACTGCTCGCCGCTAATTTGGTCGTTGCCAAAAAGGAACAATATTATCAAATATTTTCCATATCTTCGCAAGTTTTGTCGGAGGATTTATCGAGGCTTTTAAAAACCGCACTTCCCGATAAAGACGTCTTTAAAAACGCCGTTAAAAAGGAATGTTTTAAAGACGGCAGGGTGACGGAGCTTCCCGTTCAGATAAACAAGCGCAAGGCGGTTTACAATATAATTGCCGACGATTTCCAAAAAAACAAGGCGTACACGGAGGGGGAAGCGTCGCTTCTTATCGCCGAAAAGTGCGAAGACTTTATGACCGCAAAAAAAGAAATGCTCGAATACGGATATATAGCAAGACGGAAAGGTAAAATTATAAAAGTCACGGTATAAGCCCGTTATCGGCATATTTTTATTAAATTAGAAACATTAAACTTATCACGTATAGGAGGAAATATTTATGCAGGGTAACCAATATTCTGCGGACAAAATTAAAATATTGGAGGGGCTCGAGGCGGTTAGATTAAGACCCGGTATGTATATCGGCGGAACCAACGTCAAAGGGCTTCACCATATTTTGTGGGAAATCGTAGACAACTCGATCGACGAAGTTTCAAACGGCTACGGCAACACTGTGCTTGTCGTTTTGTACCCGGACGGAAGCGCGTCCGTCGAAGATAACGGCAGGGGTATACCTACCGACGTACATCACAAGGCAAAAGTTTCGGGTGTCGAGGTAGTATTTACGCACCTTCACGCGGGCGGCAAATTCGATAACGACAACTATAGTTATTCGGGCGGCTTGCACGGCGTAGGCGCGTCGGTTACGAACGCTCTTTCCGAGTGGCTTAAGGTCGAGGTGTTTAAAAATACCGTCTACAAAATGGACTTTAGAAGCTACGTCGACAAAAAAACGGGTAAGATTTACGCAGGCGTTCCAACGGGACCTCTGGTCGACACGGGCGTGCCGACTAAAAAGCACGGAACTTTCGTAAGGTTTAAACCCGATCCTACTATGTTCGAGTCCGTCGAGTTTAACGCCGAAGTCATAGCAAGGCGTTTAAGAGAACTTGCCTTTTTAAACAAGGGTATTAAACTTATGTTTATCGACAACCGCGGTAAAACGCCCGAAGAACACACGTTTTGCTACGAGGGCGGTATTTACGATTACGTCCAATACCTAAACGAGGGCAACAATACCTTAATAGACAAGCCTATTTACGCTCAAGCCGAATACGACATAGAGGGCAAAAAGGAAAAAATGAAAATTGAGTTTGCCATTCAGCATACGGACGGCTACAACGAAACGATTTTGTCATTTGTTAACAATATTCCGACGGCGGAAGGCGGCAAGCACGAGGAAGGCTTTAAGTCGGGCGTGACGAAAGCCTTTAACGAATACGCGCGTTCGCACGGTCAATTAAAAGATAAAGACGAAAACTTGCTCGGCGAAGACTTCCGTAAAGGTATGACGGCGATTATTTCAGTCAAGATGAAAAACGCTCAATTCGAAGGTCAGACAAAGTCGAAACTCGGCAACCCCGAGGCTAAAAACGCTTTAGACAGCGTTACCTATAGCGAACTCGGTAAAATAATGTCCAACAAAAAGCAGTTTGTCGACTTCGATAAAATCATACTTAAGGCGCTCGAAGAAGCCAAAGTAAGAAAAGCCGTTAAGCACGCAAAAGACATCGCAAGGGCAAAAACATCCGCCGACCGCACAAAACTTGTCGGTAAACTTGCGGATTGTTCGTCGCGAAAAGCCGCTTTAAACGAGGTCTTTATAGTAGAAGGCGACTCGGCGGGCGGCAGCGCGAAGCAAGGAAGAGACAGACAATATCAAGCCATATTGCCTTTACGCGGTAAACCGTTAAACGCAGAAAAGAAACGTATCGAAAAGATTTTGGAAAACGAAGAAATCCGTACGATAATCGGCGCTTTAGGCACGGGCATCGGCGACGACTTTAAGATGAAAGACTTAAATTATGACAAAGTAATCATCTTATCGGACGCCGACCAAGACGGCGCGCACATAAGGGCGATACTTTTGACTTTCTTCTATAGATACATGAAGCCGCTCATTCAAGAGGGGCACGTATATATAGGAATGCCGCCTTTATACAAGGTTTGGAAAAAGGACGTCGTTGAATACGCTTACGACGACAAGGAACTCAAAAAGAAGATCGAGGTCGTCGGAAGAGGATATTCCTTGCAGCGTTATAAAGGTCTCGGCGAAATGAATCCCCAACAACTTTGGGAAACCACTATGAACCCCAAAACGCGTATGCTTATGCGCGTAACTTTAGACGATATTGCCGAAGCGGAAAGACTTATTCCTATCCTTATGGGTAGCGAATCCGAAGGCAGAAAAGCCTATATTCAAAACTATGCCGATTTTAACAAACAAGACGATTTTGAATTGCGTAAAGAAGGATAAAGTCCGTCTATAGGTCGGTTATTTGATAGTTTGAGGTGAAAAATGGATATAATTGGAAATGAAAAAAATATAATAAGCAACGCGTTTGAAGACGTTTTGCATAATTCGATGATTCCGTATGCAGAATACGTAATTTTAGACAGGGCTATACCGAGGGTAGAAGACGGACTTAAGCCCGTTCAAAGAAGAATTATTTATTCCATGTACGAAAACGGAATTTTCCCAGATAAAGGTTACAAAAAAAGTGCCCGTGTCGTCGGTGAAGTTTTAGGTAAATACCATCCGCACGGCGATACGTCGGTTTACGACGCGATGGTAAGACTTGCTCAGCCCTACAATATGCGCATGACGCTCGTAAACGGTCAGGGTAACTTCGGTTCCGTCGACGGTGACCCCGCCGCGGCAATGCGTTACACCGAAGTAAAAATGCAACCGCTTGCCTTGGAACTCGTTAAAGATATCGAAAAAGATACCGTAAAATGGAATCTTAACTTCGACGATTCTTTAAAAGAACCCGACGTTTTACCGAGTCACTACCCCAATCTTTTGGTTAACGGCGCAACGGGTATAGCGGTAGGTCTTGCGACAAACATACCTCCGCATAACTTGGGCGAAGTTATTGACGGCGCTTGCGCATACATCGAAAACCCGAAGATTACCCTCGAAGAGATGATGAAGGTAGTCCCCGGTCCAGATTTCCCTACGGGCGGATACATAATCGCCGGCGAGGAACTTAAAAAAGCCTACAAAACGGGCAAGGGCAAAATAATGATGCGTGCAAAACTCCACGTCGAGGAAAACGACAAAGGCGTTAAAAGCATAGTCATAACGGAAATCCCTTACACGGTAAACAAAGCCGATATGCTCAGAAAAATCGACGAGATGTGCAGCGATGGCGAAGACAAGCGCAAAAAGCAGGTTTTGGCGGATAACATTCAGTCGGTCGCCGACGAATCCGACCGCAACGGTATGCGTGCCGTAATAAGACTTAAAAAGGACGCCAACGTCGAAAAAACGCTCGAAGCATTATATAAATACTCGGATTTGCAACTTTCTTACGGCATTAACATGGTAGTTATAGCAGACGGCAAGCCGCAACAGTTGGGGCTTTTGGACGTATATCGCTATTACACTGAATTCCAAAGAAACGTAATTTTAAGCCGTACGAAATACGATCTTGATAAAGCGAAAGAACGCGCTCACATTTTGGAAGGCTTGATAATTGCCGTTACCAACATCGACGAAGTAATTAAAATTATTAAAACGTCGCAAGATACGTCGTCGGCAAGGGCAAATTTGCGCAAGGCTTTCGGGCTTACTGAAAAACAAGCCAACGCAATACTCGACTTAAGGCTTGCAAGACTTACGAAACTCGAAGTAAACAATCTTAAAGCAGAACTTAAACATCTTAAAGAACTCATTAAAGAGTACGAAGGGATTATCGCAAGCAAGAAAAAACAGTTCGAAGTCGTTATGAAGGAACTTAACGAAGTCAAAAGAAAGTACGCCGACGACAGAAGAACCACGATAGTCGACACGGCGGATAAAATTATCGTTAAAAAAGGCGAGGACAAGACGGTCGTTGAAACTTACTACGTCGTTGCGAATGAACTCGGTAAGTTAAGAAAATTGAAACCCGCTCAGTTTAAACGTGTTGCCGAAAACGTTAAGCCTGCTGCAAAAGACGTTATTGCCGCAAGCGTAAAGGCAACGACGGAGGAACAAGTTTACGCATTCACAAACCTCGGCAACTGTTTCAAAATCGACGTGGAAGTTATGCCGGAAGCAAAAGGCAGCATGAGCGACGGCGTTAAACTCGACGATATGTTCCGTCAAGCAAAACCCAACGAAAAGGCAATAGGTCTTTACGCCGTAAAGGGTATCGAGGTTCCCGAAGGAAGATTGGTATTCGTTACCAAAGACGGTATGATTAAAATAACGCCTTGGAAAGAATACACCGTGCTCAAAGGTTACTATCAGGCAATGAAGATTAAAGACGGCGACGAAATCATTACCGTCGAACAAGAAAACCCTCAAGCGACCGTGTTATACGTAACCAAAAAGGGTATGACGCTTAATATGCTGTACGACGGCGTGCCCGAACAGTTAAGAGTAGCGGGCGGCGTTAAAGGCATCGGCTTATACGAGGGCGACGAGGTAATTTACGCAACGCAGATTACAGATAAGCAAAAAGTTGTTTTGGGTGCGTCGAACGGTATGTTTAAAACCGTAGAATGCGACAGTATCAAAAAACTCGTCAAAACCCGCAAAGGCGTAATGATTATCGACCTCGGTGACAAAAAGTTTGCCGAAATAGTCCTAAAAGCAAAAGTAATAACCGAAAACGTAAAAGGTATTTACGTTATAGACAGAATGTCTCAAGAGTACTATACGGATATAAAAGAAGCGCAACTCGATACGAGAGAATCGAAAGGCAAAGCGCTTAAGTCGATAGGCAACTGTCAACCCGACAAGATAATGTTCTATTAAAAAACGAATCATCGTAAATAACCTTATCGTTACAGATGTTATTAGCGATAAAAGACTCAAAAAACCGACCTATAGGTCGGTTTTTTACATATTTCGGATATTTGTATAAAAAGCAAAAAGAGTAAAATTGATCGAGAAAAGCAAAGCCGAGAATTTTCGGCAGAGTATTCGATTATCATAAAGGGTGTTTTGTAATTATTTTTTAAAAAGTGGGGCTATAAGTCGATTAACGGCAGTTTGTGTGTGGAAAATTCACAATAAGTACTTTAAATGAACAAAAAATACGTAAAACCGAGTGTATTTCGTTGACTGAAAAAGGATAAAAGTATATAATTATATAAATAAATTATTCGGTCGAAACGGTGATAACATGCAATTTAAAATTTCGCTTGCAGGTGATTTAGGTAGCGGAAAAAGCACGGTTGCTCATATTTTACAACAAAAGATGAACGCTCAAATCGTGTCCGCCGGTATTATTTATCGTGAGTTGGCAACTAAGCTTAACCTTACGGTCGAGCAGTTTAATATCAACAACGAAAAAGATAAACAGTACGATACTTTGGTCGACGACATGTTAAAGTCTTACGACGACAAAGTAGGTAATTATATTTTCGATTCCCGCTTAGCGTTTCATTTCGTGCCTTCGGCGGTAAGTTTTTACTTGGTTACCGACGGCAGCGTTGCCGCGCACAGGGTGTTCGACGCGCATAGGGCGGACGAACATTTCGATACAATCGAGGAAACGGAAAACAGTTTACGCTCCCGCCGTGCCAGCGAAAGGCGTCGTTATAAGGATTACTACGGCGTCGATATTATGGACATGAATAATTACGATTTCGTAATCGACACGAACGACAAAAATCCTGAGGAAGTCGCCGCTCTTATTTTAAAGTTCTGGCAAGAAAAAGCAGGTTGTTAATTTTACAAAAGTCGGGCTATAAGCCCGAAAACGATAGATTTTTTAATTTTAATGAGGTGAATTTATGCATTGGGCAGAAAAGCTTGCCGATGACGTTATAGCAAGAAACCCTAATAAAGAAGAATATGTTTGCGCCGCCGGTATAAGTCCGTCGGGTTCCGTTCACATCGGCAACTTCCGCGATATCGCTACGAGTTTTTACGTTGTCGAAGCATTGAAAAGAAAAGGTAAAAAAGCAAGGCTTCTTTTTTCGTGGGACGAATTTGACAGACTAAGGAAGGTTCCTTCCAACATTGCCGCGATAGCGCCCGATTTTTCACAATACATCGGTATGCCTTACGCTTTTATTCCCGATCCGCATGGCGAAAAGTCTTCATATGCCGAATATAACGAAAAAGAGTTCGAAGAATCTTTAACCGAACTCGATATTCATCCCGACTATCGCTATCAAGCAAAGGAATATACTTCCGGCAGATACGCCGACGGCATAGTGCTCGCCATCAATAAGCGTTTTGAAATTTACGATATTTTGATGAAGTATAAAACCCAAGACGCCGACGAGGGCGAAAGGGATAAATACTTTCCTTTAAACGTATATTGCGATAAATGCCACACGGATTTTACCGAAGTATTATCTGCTTCTTCCGACGGTGAAGAAATTACTTTCCGTTGCAAAAAATGCGGCGAAACCAAAACCGTTAAAGTAAGAGAATACAATCTTATCAAACTTGTGTGGAAGGTCGATTGGCCCATGCGTTGGGGCGTAGAAGGCGTCGATTTCGAACCGGGCGGCATCGACCACGCGTCTGCAAGCGGGTCATACGTAGTCGCTTGCGACGTTGCCAAAAACGTTTTGGGTGTGGAACCTCCTATTTTCCACGGTTACGGTTGGCTATCGATTGCGGGGCTCGGCGATATGCACTCCTCGACGGGTAACAATATTACGCCCGCAGCCGTACTGAAAGTTTACGAACCCGATATGGTTCGTTGGCTTTTTGCGAAATACGAACCCAAAGCGCCGTTCTCGTTTAACTTTGACGATACGATAATTCGTCACTACAGCGAATTCGATAAAGGCGTAGAGGCTTACAAAAACGGTGAAGCCGACGAATTTTACGATGCGGTATTCGATATGGCGCTTATTCACGGTAAAAACACACGCTCCAAAGTGCCTTTCGGCGTTTTAGCGAGCGTTGCGACCGTCGTCGACTTTAAGCCCGAACCCGTACGCGAACTTCTTAAAAAACTCGACGTCGAATTTACTAAAGAAGACGAAGAAAGACTTTTGCGCGTTAAAAATTGGATTGCCGAGCATCAGCCTTCCAAGATGTACAAACTTTTAACTTCTCGTAACGACGAGTTCTATAGCGGTTTAGACGACGATAAAAAGCAGGCTGTCAAAGCGCTTCACGACTATATAGAATCTCAAGAAACGGTAAAAGAAAAAGAAGTCCAACAATTTATTTATTCCATAATCAACAATCCCGAACTTACGAAGAAAGAGAATATGGCTTTGCAACAACAATACTTCAAAGTCTTTTACAATCTTTTAATCGGACAAGACGCCGGCCCCAGGCTTTATCTTTTCCTCGCGGCGGTCGACAAAAAGGAATACAATTTCTTACTTGACTTTTAATAATTAAAAAACAATGTTTGGTTTTAAGCGTCCTAATTGTAGGGCGCTTTTTTTACGTAGCCAAACGATAAAACTTAAGCAAAATTTATCAAGATGACAAAAAAACGTTTAAAGATACAAAAAAAGCGGGAATTTTAGAGTCAAAAGAAGTTACAATATATCAAGATGCAAGTTTATATCGAATACGTTATTTTAGACAATTTAATAATGGATTACGTTTTGATAAAAGAAACCGCAAAGATTTTAAGAGTAAAATGTAAAAAAAGTCGTATTGCGGTAAGCGCTTTAATCGGTACCTTAGGCGCTGTGATATTTCCGCTTATCAAAATAAAAAGCGAATATTTGTTTTTGCTGAAAATATTGTTGGGCGCATTGATATGTTTCATCGCGCGAAATCACGGAAAAATTTCTCGGTTTATAAAGTTTTTCAACGTGTTTTTACTGCTTACCTTCTCTATAGGCGGGGGCGTTTTGGGCGTAATGTACCTTATCGGAATAGACTTAAAAAGTTACGGAAACACTTTAAGCGGGGTTCTTCCCATAGGAATAACGGTGCTTATAGGATATCTTACCGCGATTATCATAAAAAGAGGGGTAAACAATACGATAGGCGATATTATGACAACGCGTTTCAAATACGATTGCATTATAAAAAGCGGGACGTTCGCCGTAAAAGTGAGCGGATATTACGACAGCGGTAATTTGCTTTTCGACAGTAAAACGGGACTACCCGTCGCACTTTGCAAAAAAAGAATTATCGATAAAATTAAAAAGGGAAACCCGAATTTTTTTAGCAAGCGCGATATGGAATTTTCAACGGTTTCCGACAGCGGGCGGCTAAATATATATGAAGTCGATTGCATCTTAATAAACGTTAACGGCACAAATAAAAAAGCCGCCTGCGTTTTGGCTGAGATTGAAACCGACAGTCTGCGGGAAGACTTGCTTTTGGGGGCATATACGTTATAAAGTGGGGCTATAAGCCCGTTATTAAGTTTTTTTGAGGTGATTTCATTATGCGGATAATAGAGTTTATTAAAAGATTATTGCAAAGGATTCGTGCAAAAAGAAAGTACGTACACTATTTAAGCGGAGGCGAGGCTTTACCCAAACCGCTTGAAAACGGCGAGGAAGAAGAAGTCATTTTGCGCCTTATTGACGGCGACGAGATAGCAAAAAAAGAACTCATCGAACACAACTTAAGGCTCGTTGTTTATATAGCGAGAAAATTCGATAACACGGGAATCGATCTCGACGATTTAATATCGATAGGGACGATAGGTTTAATAAAAGCCATAAATTCCTTTAATCCCGACAAAAAGATAAAACTTGCGACGTTTGCTTCGAGGTGTATCGAAAACGAAATATTAATGCATTTAAGAAGAGTTGCCAAACGAAAGGGCGAAGTTTCTTTCGATGAGCCTTTAAACGTCGATTGGGAGGGCAACGAACTTTTGCTTTCGGACGTTTTAGGTACGGATTCCGATGCAGTATCGAAGCACTTGGAATCTTCTTGCGAAAAGCAAATTTTGTACGAGGCACTTAAAAAACTTAACGAAAGAGAAAAGGAAATCATGGTTTTAAGGTTCGGCTTAAGCGGCGAAAAGGAACTTACCCAAAAGGAAGTGGCAGACCTACTCGGGATATCGCAAAGTTACATATCGAGGCTGGAAAAAAAGATCGTGCTCAAATTAAGAAAAGAAATTAAACGCGCGGAGGCGGAATAAACAAGCAAAAGTCCTTCTATAGGTCGATTATCGACATATATTTGCAAAAAACGACAAAATTTTTAAAACGAAAAAAGTATCGCTGTTATCTAAATCAAGATAATTTAGCGGTTTTTTTCTAATTTTAGTATTGACAAAATCGGCAACGTATGTTAGAATAATCGTGCCGATATTTATTGACCGACTGGTTTTAATAGATTTGGATTTATTTTATAAGTATTTTTAAAGCGGAGATTATATGATTGCGCATATATCGAATTTTTTTGCAGAATATCCTTACTTTGATTATCTTACGCGCATTTTTCTCGCGCTTGTTTTGGGATTTTCGATCGGGTTCGAAAGAAAATCTAGGTCGAAAGAAGCGGGAATACGCACGCATACGATTGTAGCGGTCGGTTCTGCACTGTTTATGATAATTTCCCGTTACGGGTTCGGAAGCGATGGCGATTTCGACAAGTCAAGGGTTGCCGCCCAAGTTGTCGCGGGTATCGGTTTTTTAGGTGCTGGCATGATAATGCATCAACGTCAGTCGATACATGGTCTCACGACCGCCGCCGGTATTTGGACGACTGCGGGTATCGGAATGGCTGCTGCGGCGGGGCTTTACGTTGTTGCAATCGGAAGTACCGTTTTGGTTATAGCGGTGCAATTATTGTTGCATTCGGATTTTGTTCTTTTCAAAATGCGCCGCACCGTTTCTTATAAAGTAGTTTTTTCCGAAACGGAGGATTCTCACGAGACACTGAAAAAAATCTTCGGCGTCGAAAAATTTGCCCATATAAAAACCGAAAGACGGAATGACGGGCTTTTTTCTTTTGTTACCGTAAAAACTGAAAAGCCTTTGTCGGATTTCGAAGTAAGTGCGATTATTAAGGAAAACGATTTTGTTTTATCGTGCGAAAGTATAGGTAATGATTTGGACTAAGTAAGAAATTTTAGTGCGATAACGGGCTTATAGACCGACTTTTTGCTCGAATTTGTAAGAAAGATATATGAGTGATATATAAAATGATGAAGAAAAAGATTTTGAAGGGCGATATTTTATATCAAACGTCGCCCGAAAGTTTTGTTGCGCAAAAATCCGGATACTTAGTTTTAGACGGCGATTTAGTCGAAGGCGTCTATTCTAAAATCCCAGACGATGTAGGCGAGTACGATTTACTCGATTACGAGGGTAAATTGATTGTTCCCGCCCTTGTCGATTTACATATTCACGCTCCGCAAAACGCCTTTCGCGGGACGGGTATGGATTTGGAACTTATCGATTGGCTGAACAAAGCGGCTTTTGTCGAAGAAAGCAGGTTTAACGATATAGATTACGCCAAACTAAGTTACGCGATGTTTTGCGACGAACTTAAGTTTAGCGCAACGTCGCGCGCGGCGATTTTTGCCACTTTACATAAAGACGCCACGATAGAGCTTATGCGGCTTTTGGAAAAAACAGGTCTCGTAACTTACGTCGGTAAAGTCAATATGGACAGAAACTGTCCCGAGTATCTTTGCGAAGAAAGCGCTAAAAAGTCGCTCGAAGATACCGTTTCTGTCATCGAAGCGTCGCAAAAATTCCATAACGTAACGCCGATTTTAACGCCGCGCTTTACCCCGTCGTGTACGGACGAACTGTTTAGCGGCATAGAAAAACTACAACGCCGTTATAAACTTGCGGTACAGTCTCACTTATCGGAAAATCTCGGCGAAATCGACCTTGTCCGTTCGCTTTGCCCGTCGGCTTCCTTCTACGGCGAAACATATAATAAATACGGATTGTTCGGAAAATCCGCGGACGGCGAAGAAGTCAAAACGATTATGGCACATTGTGTTTGGTCGGGGGATGAGGAAATCGAACTTATGAAGTCCAACGGCGTTTTCGTCGCGCACTCGCCCTTGTCTAACCTGAATTTATCCTCGGGCATCGCACCCGTACGGAAGTATTTAAAAAAAGGTCTCAAAATAGGGCTTGCGTCCGACGTTGCGGGCGGCAACACGAAATCTATGTTTTCCGTAACGGTTGCGGCAATACAGGCATCGAAAATGTATTGGCGCTATGTCGATAATTTAGATACGCCTTTGACTTTTCCCGAAGCCTTTTACGCAGCGACCAAAGGGGGCGGAGAATTTTTCGGCAAGGTGGGCAGTTTCGAAAGGGGGTATAAGGCAGACGTTATCGTTTTGGACGATTCCGTAATCCCTTCCGCTTGCGAATTTTCGCTCGAGGGGCGGCTTGAAAGATACGCCTACTTAAACGGCGACCTTCGTCAAAACGGAATTACGGCTAAATTTGTCGAAGGAAAACAAATTTTTTAGCCGTTTTCGACGCAGTTTAATACATTCGTCCGAAAACTTTGCAGTTTAATCAATTCGTCCAAAAACTTTTCCAAAAGTTCAAAATAGATTTTACAAGTCAATCGGTGCTTGTTTGTTTACCCCGCCCGATGCAGATAATAAAAAACGCAGACGCAAAAAACGCAAGAGGCTTAGTTTTATGTTTTTTGCGGTTTGCGTAATTTGTTGAAAAACGTTTCGTTGGACGGAGTTATCCACAAAACTGTCGATAAATGTAGAACAAACTTTCCAATTTACCCCTTTCTAAGGTATTATTTTATAATAAATTTGAAAAATTCTCGAAAAAGTTCGATTATTTTCTCAATAACTGTTGAAATTATAAAATTTTTGTGCTAAAATAATCCACAGAGGGATTTCGTTATGATTAAGCATACGTTTCGATTTTGAAAATACAGAACGGGTCAAGCGGGTTTAAAGCCTGCTTAGCTAAGTCTGTATTTTTTTGTTATCGAGGCGCATTGTTACAAAGCGAAACCTACTTCGGTTATATATCCGAGGCTGTAACCTATAGTGGTTACGACAAAGCAACGTATTCTAAGGAGTCATTATGTACGTAAACAGCTTACTACTTAACGCATTAGGTACCGTAGACAAAACGTTTTTCCTGATTTGTCTCGGCATAATAGTCGTCATAGTCGCGGTGTATTTTTTAATACCCGTGTTTAACAAGTCTCAATATGAAGAAAGACGTAACAATTTAAGAAAGCGCGAGGCTGCGTTTAAAAACAGCGATGCCGATACCCATAAACAAGGGGCGGCAACGATATCCGACGGCGATACGTCGTGGGATAGCTGTGCCGTTAACAATACGGGAACCGACGCCGACGCGCAAAAAAGCGCCGGTTTCGGGGTCGAAAAGGTGACGGAAGAATAATGACCAAAAGAAAGATTTTTCCCGCAATACTTTATTTCCTTTTCACTTTCCTAATCGGCATTTTTTTAGCCCTCTATTTAACGCCCATATACCTATACGCGACGGACCTTTTGTTAGATGAGTTCGGCACGTCGCTTAAAAACGGCGAGTACGTCGACGCGATGTATCTTGTCGGCGGGTACTTCGACAAGGAGTGCGTAGGCATATACGACGTAGACGGCGGTGGCAAGTTTATTATCTTCAAAGCGGCGACGCTCGTTGAAGAGGAAAAGCAAGTTTCCGAAGAAGAAACGGAGACTTTGACGAAATTGCAAAAAGCATACGTCGGGTTTTTATACGGCACGAAAGACAATTACCTTACGAATTCGACGGAAGACAATAAAACGGCGGTTTACATAACGACTGAAGGCGTCGAAAAGTCGCAACCGATACTCGATACCGACGATAACGACGACGGCAAGTTAGACTACATACTGTTTCACGAAACGAAAGATTTCGTTTTTTTGGAACTTAGCGAAGCCGATTACGATTCGATAGAGAAAATAAGATTCGTCGATAAGGACGGCAATGATTTTTACACTTTGACTTTCGATACGGCTTTAGACTTTTCTTCGGGATTTTTTGCCGATATAGACGAATTAGTCGATATTTACAACA
Organism: uncultured Christensenella sp.; assembly: GCA_964398065.1. Classification (GTDB taxonomy): domain Bacteria; phylum Bacillota; class Clostridia; order Christensenellales; family Borkfalkiaceae; genus UBA4636. The sequence continues at coordinate 105,160 of CAYNLN010000001.1, forward strand.
AAGCCGTCGAAAAGGACGAACTTTCGGACGAAGAAAACTTAGCGGTCACTAATACGGAATCGGCGTTTTTAGAAAAAAGCGACAATTATTTAAGGTCGAGTTACGATAAACCCGAAGCGCGCGCGCAAAAAAAAGCGACGAAGACTATTATTATATATTTTGTCGTAGTGTACGTAATAGCGGATATGCTGTTTACACACTTCATAATAAAATTTGTCAAGTTTATGCTGTTTAGCGTATTCAAGATAAAGCCGAAAGAAAGGGCGATGAAGGCGCACAACGACAGTTTCGGTAACGATTATTATTGTGCGGTAACTTTAAAACTTATAAAAGGCGAAGGCATAGACTTCGTCGACGATATTATCGTCACGTACGGTGAGGGGGACAAGAAGGCGATTTTCGTGCTCACCGCCGTCGACGGATATGAAAAATATGTAAGAGTAAAAGCAGGTACTTACGAAGGTGTGAGCGTTGAAACGGAAAGTCAAGACTACAAAGTCGAATACTTGCCGGAAGCGCTTATTGCGGACGGGTACAAAAAAACGATAACAGCGAAAATTGTAAGGCGAGAGGATTAAACGCTTATGAAAATAACCATTCAAGATTTAACAAAGATATTCCCTTCGAGGAATAAAAAAGGCAGTGAAGTCGTTGCCGTCAACAAGATGAACATCGAAATTCCTTCCGGCAAATTAGTCGGTCTTTTAGGCCCGTCGGGATGCGGTAAGTCGACAAGTTTATTTATGTTGTCGGGGTTAGAGGCGCCTACTTCGGGTAGGATTTTCTTTGACGGACAAGACGTAACTACGCTTGCCGCCGAAAGAAGAGGCGTCGGTCTCGTCTTCCAAAACTATGCGCTTTATCCGCATATGACGGTCGAGCAAAACATAATGTTCCCGCTAACCAATATGCGTCTTCCCAAGGAAGAAGCCAAAAAGCGTGCGCTCGACGCGGCGCAACTCGTTCAAATCGAAGACTTAATGGCAAGAAAGCCCAACGAACTTTCCGGCGGACAGCAGCAACGTGTAGCTATTGCTCGTGCGCTCGTTAAAATGCCTAACGTGCTTTTATTGGACGAACCTTTATCCAACCTCGACGCAAGGTTAAGGCTTCAAACGCGCGAAGAAATCAAACGTATTCAACGCGAAACGGGCATAACGACGGTATTCGTTACGCACGACCAGGAAGAAGCGATGAGCATTTGCGACATCATGGTCGTTATGAAGTTAGGTATCGTACAGCAAATCGGCGATCCGCAAGGCATTTACGACGATCCTACCAACTTGTTTGTCGCAAACTTTTTAGGCACGCCCCCCATAAATATATTCAAGGGCGTTGTTAAAGGCGGCAAGGTGTATATCGGTGCGGAAGCGGTTATGGACACGACCGCTCAAGACCAACCCGTATACGTAGGCATCCGTCCCGAAGGCTTTATTCACGACGAAAAAGGCGCGTTTACGTTAAAGCTCGATCATATCGAAGTTATGGGTAGAGACAAAACGATTGTTTCTAAGCACGGCGCGTCGGAAAAGCCGCTTGTTCGTTCCATAATCGATTCGGATATTTTAGTCGATAAAAACGCAGAATATTTGAAGTTCAACTTAAAACCCAACAAAGTTTTCTTATTTAACGCCGAAACAGAGGAGAGAATAAGATAATGTCAAGTCCCGAGAACAAAAACTTTTTCGCTATTTTAGGCGAAAAGTGTAAATCCCTTTGGGTTCGCGTGAAAGGGTTGTTCGGAAATAAGAAAGAGGCGGCGGAAACCGTTGCGGACACGGCTACAGATACGGCTGTTAAAGCAAGCGCCGTTTCTTCGACAAGCGAACTTCAACTTCACGAACTTACCAGAGGTGAAAAGGTAAAAAGGTTTTTAAAAGCCGAACAAGGCTGGCTGTTCGTATTGCCGGCGATAATTCTGCTTTGCGTGTTTACGTTTTATCCTATTATAAACGCATTTATAAAGGCTTTTCAGCAAAATTACAACGCACTTACGGGTAGCTTTGACGGATGGGGTTTCGAAAACTTCGTCAGGGTATTGAAAGGCGATACGGGCACGGGCGGTGCGACGTTCGTACAGTGCCTCGTAAACACTTGTATATTTACGTTTATTTCCGTTCCTTTATCGACGCTTTTGGCGCTACTTATATCGGTTGCGCTTAACTCGATAAAAGCCGTTCAAAAGGCATATCAAACAATATTGTTTTTACCCTATCTTACCAACTCGCTTGCAATGGGCGCGGTATTTGCGACTTTCTTTACGGTTGTCGGTACGAGAAACAGTAACGATACTATCGGCATCGTTAACATGGTTATAGAGTTTTTCGGCGGAAACCGCATCGACTGGATGAAGGGTTTGGATCATGAATATAAATCTCTTGTCTGGACAATCGGTTCTGTTAAAATTCCTTGGACGAAATACGTTGTCGTAATCGTTTACGAAATCTGGTCCGGTCTTCCTTTCAAGATTTTGATACTCTTCAGTGCGTTACAAAGCGTTAACAAACAATATTACGACGCCGCTAAAATCGACGGTGCGTCTAAATCCAAAACTCTTTGGAAGATAACCACTCCGCTTATCATGCCTATGATTTCCTACTTACTTATCACCGGTATTATGGGCGGCATGAAACAATACACTTCCATTGTCGGTTTATTCGGCGAACAAATGGGTATCGACTACGATATGGGTACCATGGTCGGTTACATTTATAGGTATATAAACAACGGTCAAATGGGTTATGCGTTTGCGGGCTCCTTGTTGTTGTTTGCCATAATCATGGTATTTACTGTAATCAACTTGCAATTCAGCAAGAAGAAAGTACACTATTAAGGGGGGGACGATTATGAGCGAAGAATTAACGAAAACTTTAGATATCGAACTTCCCGAAACTAATTTTAACGTCGAAAGAGAAAGAAGAAAACAAAAAATCGGTAAAATAGTAAAGAACGTATTCGTTTATATTTTCTTAACCATATGCGCCGTACTTGCTTTCTTGCCGTTTTATTGGATGTTTATGTCGAGTTTAATGGCGGAGCCGCAATATCGTTCTCCGGTTTTATCTCTTTTCCCGAAAGAAACCGTTATGTGGATAAACTACAAGGTGGTTTTACAAAACACTAACAACAATGGTGATTCCGCATTTCTGCAAGTCTTAGTGAATACGCTTATCGTCGGATTTACATCAACGATTTTAGGCGTTGCGGTGACTATATTAACAGCATACGCTTTGGCAAGAATGAACTTCCACGGCAAAAACTTACTTTTCACCATAATGCTTGCAACAATGATGATACCCGGTGAATTGTATACGTTAACAAACTATTTGACGATTACAAAACTCGGTTGGGGTAACACTTACACCGTACTTATCGTACCTTTCTTAGTCAGCGTTTACTACATTTACCTACTAAGAAACAACTTTATGCAGATACCTAATTCCTTATACCAAGCGGCAAAGGTCGACGGGCTGTCGGATATAGGGTATCTTATAAAAGTCATGGTACCTTTAACCGCACCTACGCTTGTATCGATAACTTTGCTTAAGTTTATCGGTACTTGGAACTCTTATATTTGGCCGAGACTTGTCAATGTCGAAGAATGGCGTATGATTACCAACTGGGTAACCGGCAGTTTTACAGACAACAAAGGCTTAGTCAGTGCGATAACGAAGGAATTTTTCGGCGTCGGTTATGGTACGTCAGAGCCGTTAACGACTTTAAAGATGGCGGCTGTTTGCATGGTATCGTTACCGCTGTTTATCCTCTTTATATTCTGTCGTAAGTATATAATGAAAGGCGTCTCAAAGAGCGGTACAAAAGGTTAATCATCTATCATTTTTTACTAATTTAAAAAATATGTTTTTGGTGACGAAAATACACGACCCATTCGTTGCCGTTAAAAACGTAAAAATAAAAAACAGGAGTGTTTTTATGAAAAAATTCTTATCCAAAATGCTAGTTTTTGCATTAGTAGTTTGCTTAAGCGGCGTTGTTTCGGTATTTGCCGGTTGTACAAACAACAAAACGTCATCTATCGATTACGAACACACCATCGTGTTCTATTCCTCGCAAGGCGACAAGCTCAAAACTTTGACCGAAAACGCAATTAAGTCTTTCGAAGCAAAGTATCCCGGTTGGACCGTTGAGCACAGCACCCAAGGCGGTTACGATGACGTTAAAGATAAAATCGTAGCAGACTTACAAGCAGGCACTCAACCCGACCTCGCATATTGCTATCCGGATCACGTTGCGTTATATCTCCAAACCGGTAAAGTTGTCGACTTAAACAAGTATATCAATTCTACCGAATATGCACACTGGAATGAAACGGATTCAGAAGGTAACACAACCGTTCACAACACTAACCAACTCGTTGGTTACACTGCGGCTGAACAAGCTGACTTTGTAGAAGCTTATTACAACGAAGGTCTTGCTACCAACTTCGGCGGATATGCCAAATATGGTTATTCTTCCGATGCAATGCTCGTTCTTCCTTTCGTAAAATCCACGGAACTTTTATATTACAACAAAACCGCATTGGACGGTGCAAACTTGACTCCCGCTACAACTTGGGACGAACTTTGGGCTCAATGCGAAACGTTAATGGCTCGTTATCCCAAATGCACGCCGTTAGGATATGACTCCGAAGCAAACTGGTTCATCACTATGTGTGAACAAAATGGTTGGGGCTATACCAGCGCAGATGACGATAACCACTATCTCTTCAACGGTCAAGACCAAGCGGCTTGGCTTGCGCAACTTGCCGAATATTATCAAAAAGGTTACTTCACAACTCAAACCGAATATGACGCATACACATCCGGTCTTTTCACTAAAGGCGTTGAAAAAGAAGCAGGCGGCATCGTATATTGCGTAGGTTCTTCCGGCGGTGCTTCTTATCAAGATCCCGGTGATGTTTTCACAGTAGGCGTAACTTCCATCCCCGGTTCAAAACAAGCCGATGGTACTGTAAACAATGCAGTTATTTCTCAAGGTCCTTCTCTCGTTATGCTTACTGGCGGAAACAAAGTTTCCAACGCTTCCGAAAAGGAAATGATGACCTTTATGTTTATCAAAGAACTTTTAGATGTCACTTTCCAAACATCCTTCTCCATCGAATCCGGTTATAACGCAGTTCGTTACTCCGTATCCGACGTTGACGAATGGAAAGAACACGTTGCGGCTGACAATATTACTGCAAAAGCAGCATCCGTTGGCGAACAAATGAGAGATTCTTACTTCACTTCTCCCGCATTCATCGGCTCTTCCACTGCTCGTACACAAGTTGAAAACGTTCTTTTATACTCGATCAGAGGAACAAAGACACCTACAGAAGCACTTGCAGACGCTTATAAGAACTGCGGCGGTAAGTAATATTAACTTATCGAAAAATTAACACGGTAAAGGTAAAAATGAAAAAAATATTATCATTTGCTCTTTTACTTATGTTGGCAGTAACTTTTTGCCTCGTCGGCTGTACAAATACATCCGACGGCGGCAAAGTTGCCGACAATACAGAGCATATTACGAAAATCACCGATCAATGCAAGTTAACCAAGGAATACGAAGGTAAAAGTTTCCTTCAAGAAGGTATAGGCGAGGCAACAATCGCAAAATATACCGACGGCGACACGTTTACTGCATTTCTTAAAAAAGAAGGCTCTACCGTAGTCATTCGTTTCCATTCGGTCGACACGCCGGAATCCACGGGCGGCGTCGAAAAATGGGGTAAAGCGGCATCGAACTTTGTTAAAGATCAATTATCCAAAGCGACCGACATCGTTTTGGAAGCGACTGCAACCCCCGCCGAAAAGGACTCCTACGGTTCAAGATATTTAGGCTACGTATGGTATCGCACAAGCGCTACCGAAGATTTCAAAAACTTAAACCTCGAACTTGTCGAAAACGGTTTTTCCGAAAACAAAGGCGTCGACACGTCGAAGTATCCTTACAACAGTTATTTTAAGGAAGCCCAAACTAACGCCAAGTCGATACAACTCAGATTATGGTCTAAACTCGACGATCCTCTATATTCCGAAGATCCTGTTGACGTAACGTTAAAGGATCTGCTTGAAGACATTGACGATTATTATAATGCCGAGCACGATTCGGGTGCTAAAGTAAGATTTTATGCTTGCTTAACGTCATTGAGTAAATCTTCCGGAACTTCTCCGACGACTACTTTTATCGCAACTGCTTATGATGCGAATACCGGTATAAGTTATGAAATCAACGTTTATGCAGGATATTCCAGTTCATCGTCGACAAATATGAAACTTGGTCATTATTACAGAATTGTCGGTACGGTTGCCATGTTTAACGGAGAACTTCAGATTTCCGGTATTACGTACAATGTGATTTACGGCGAAACCCGTGAAGATTATACGCATCCTATTCAAAAGAACTACTACTTAACGTTCGACACGAGCGTCGACTACATTACAAACTATTCCGACACGCTTTATTCAAACGCACACGTTGTTTCGTCGTCGGTTGAAAACGGCGTACTTACGATAGTTGCCGACGCTTACAAGAACGGTAAGGACGATAACTACGCAGAGGAAGCAACTCGCTTTACATTCCGCGTCAACGTTGCGGCAGACTATGAAAACGTCTTCACCGAAGGCAAAGTCTTCAGCGTACAAGGTTATCAATTCGAAGCGGATTCCGGTATAATAGATATAATCGATTATTCCGACATCACCGTAAAATAATCAAATTTCAAATGTGCGCGTTTGCTTTTTAAACGGCGCGCCACAAAAATCAGTTTTTGCTAAAGTTAAGCAAAAACGCACGCTACTTAACGAAATTAATTTTAAAAATTAATAAAAAAATAAATAGGAGATCTAATTATGACTCGTAAGATTGGCGTAATGTTACTTGCACTTGTTGCGGTAATGTGTCTTTCGTTAGCGGCATGCCAAACCGGCGGCGTAGGTATGACGAAAGAAGAAGCACTTCAAAATTACATTTTCGAATTAGACGGTCAAGTTGTTAAAGAAGAGTTTACTTTACCGAGACTCATCGGCGACTATCGTACAACTTGGACATCCGATAACGAACTTGTCGTTTTGGAACAAAGAGAAAGCGATTATCTTGCTAAGGTGACTATTCCCGAAGAAGACGTTACCGTAACGCTTACTGCAGATCTTCGCGGTGCAACTAAAGATTACACCGTAAGATTACAAGCGATAACCACGCAAGACATTGTTGACGCTTATTCCTTCCCGCAGAACAGGGGAACCGTTTATAGTGATTTTGCTCTTGACGAAACAGCAAGTTACATGGGCAGGGTTGCTACAATCGAATGGTCTGTAGACGATACAAGCTACATCGACGTCGTAGACGGTTACACCTGTACCGTTAAACCTTCCTCGTTAAATCCCGAAGCAAAGATTAACGCTACGTTCACCTATAAAGGCGTATCCGTAACGACTACTTACCGCTTCACGGTTTCCGAAGAAATGACTCACCTTCAGGAAGTCAACTATTGGTACAACAACACCGGCGTATCCATCACGATGAAGGGTTACGTTGTCGAAATCGCTACCGAATGGTCGTCTTCTTACAACAACGTTTCGCTCTACATGGTAGACGAAGATTTGTGCTGCGGTTATTATTTATACCGTGCCGGTTGCGACGCAGCGAACGGCGCTAAATTAAAACCTGGCGTATACATTACTTGCACGGGCACGACGAACACAAGTTACAACGGCTTAATCGAAACCAACGCCGGCGGTACTATAACCGTTGACGAAACCAAGACTATCGATTTATCCGAAACCGTTTACGCCGTAGATAACGACGTAATAGCAGGCGCACCCGCCGCTATCTATAACCAATCCCGTCTTGTTTCCTTAACGAACTGGAAAGTTAAAGAAGCTTATAAGTCCGAACCCGTTGAAGGAACTACTTCTACCTTATTCACCTTAGAAAAGGGCGGTAAAACCGTAAGCGTCGCCGTTTCTAAGTATTTGGAAGGCGCGTACACGACGAAGAAGACCGATCCTACCTGGCTCGCTTTAGTTTCTAAATACAACGATATTAAAGAAATGATCGATGCCGGCGAAGAAGTTGTCGTATCCGTTAAGGGTATTATGGGTTACTACAATAACTCTCAAATCTTACCGCTCTCTGCTGACGATATCGTTATCGGCGGCACGGTAGGCGAAAACGATACTGCTATCGGTACTGCCGTTAAAAATGCAATCGCATCCGTCGACGCTATATTTAACAAGATTCCTAAACTGATTGCAGACACCGCTTCTTATACTCTTCCCGCAACTTTAGACGGCGTAGAAGTTTCTTACGCACTTTTAGGTCAACGTACGGCGTTTACCTATACCGACGGTGAATTAATCGTTGTTCCCGGCGCTGCCGAAGTTGCTACGATGCAAGTATCCTTCACTTACGAAGGCTATACCGCTAACAAGTTCTACACCATGCGTGCCGAAGACCTTGACGACCAAGGCAGAGCCGATTGGGAAATCAAGAACTTCGACGTATTAACGTCTATAACCGCAATCGGTACGTACACGCTTCCTTCGGCGGCTTACTTCGATAACGCTAAGGTTACCTGGACGACCGACGCGCAAAACGTAACCATCAACGGTACCGAACTTACCGTAAACAGCCTCTATTTCGAGAACAGTAAAATTACCGTAACCGCAACCGTTAAGGTAGGCGAAGCGACCTCTACGAGAGATTATTACATCTTCCTTTCCGCATACGACGTAGTTAGACCCGTTTATGCAGAATCCGCACCCGAAAACGGCACTTATGCAGGTCTTGCGTTATATCAACCCAACCTTGCTAAGACTTATTACGCAACGGGCGAAATCGCAAACAGTTACTACCTTGCTACCTCTTCCGAGCGTTCCGAAGCCGCTAAGTTAACCGTTAAAAAGGACGAAACCGGCGCTTACATTCTTCAACTCGGCACAAAGTATCTTGAACTCGCAGTTTCAAACGACAAGACCAGCATCGTTTTGAACAAGGAAGCAACTGAAGGCTTTAGCTGGAAGTGGAACACCACTTACAACACCTTCTCCGCTGATTTAACCGGTTTTGATACAGCAAGCAAGAACGGCGAATACTATATCGGTACTTACAGCACATACGACACCTTCTCTTGCAGCGCTATTTCTTACGCTTCATCGTCCTACCCCTCGGGCGTTGTCAGTGAAGTTTGCGTTCAAACCGCTCAAGACGTTTTAGACGAAATCATCGGTTCTTTAGAAGAAAACGTTACTTCCGACTTCATTCTCGATTGCAAAGCAACTTGGGAACTTTTAGAAGGCAGCGAAGGTATCGAACTCAACGGTTTAACCGCAGTCGTTACCCAAAACGATAAAAACCAAACCGCAACCTTAAGGGCAACCCTTACTTACGGCACCGACGAAGAAGGCAACCCCGTAACCGTAACGAAAGATTTCGTTGTAACGGTTCCGGCTAATAATCCTGCCCCTGCGGACGGCGAATATGTTTATGGTTTGTATCAGAAAAATCTTTCCAAGACCTTGTATCTCACGACCGAAAAATCAGGTTATTATTACAAGACGACAACTGATCCGTTAAAGGCTGCCAAGGTCGTTTTAAAGACTGTTGAAGGTGGTTATCAGATTATCGTTGACGGTCAATATCTTGAACTTTCCGGTTCCTATGGTAATATCGTATTTGTTGCTGAAGATAAAACTACCGGCGTATGGACATGGAATGCTAGTTACAGTGTAATGACCTTCGATACGGCAGGTTCTACTTTCTTTATTGGTACGAGAAACACCTATGATACTTTAGGCGGATATAAGATTGCAAATATTACAGATTCTTCTTACTTTGCAAGCAAATTTGAAAGACCCGCTCCTTTAGAAGGCGAATATATTTATGCTTTATATCAAGCAAATCGTTCCGAAACTTTATATGCTACGAGCGAAATAAGCAGTAGCAGATATTTAGCAACAACGACAAAAGTTGAAGAAGCTGCTAAGTTTACAGTTGCTAAGTCCGGTAGCGGTTACACAATTCAAGTTGATGGTAAGTACGTTGAAGTCGGAAACAATAGCAACAGCAAAATCTCTGTTCTCTTACTCGATGACGCTACCGGTGTTTGGACTTGGAATGACGAAGCCGGCGTTATGACGTTTGCTTTCAATGGCACGAACTATTATCTTGGCACATACAATACATTTAATACAGTAAGCGCAAGTTCTGTTTACTATATTACCGGTGATAAAGTTACTACTATCGGCGTAAGCCAATTTGTTTGCAAGTTCGAATATGCACCCGAAACAAGCGGCGAAGACCCCGTCGACCCCGTCGATCCCGTTGACCCCGTTGAAGGTACGACTGCAAAAGTTACAATCGCAGATTATGCCGATGCAAACGGATGGGAAAACGCTAAGGTGGCAGAAACTTGCAAAATCGACGACGTAGTAACCGTTAGCGTTTCTGTAGAAACTTACAAAGAAGAATATGGACAAAACACCGGTAAGTATTACGAAAACGGCGAAAACTGGAGAATTTATCAAAACGAAAATCCTTCCATCGTAATCGCTGCTAAAGACGGATATAAATTATTAACTGTTAAAATTACTTACTCTCCATATAACACAGGCGTTATCACCAATGGTACCGCGCAAGTTGAAAGCGATGCCGTTATTACCGTAAACGCTCAAAGCATTACTTTAAGTGTAGGTAACTCCGGCACGGCAACCAACGGTCAAGCACGTATCACCGCTATCGAAGTCGTTTATACGACTTCGGAAGGCGGCGAACAAGGCGGCGAACAAGGTGGTGCAGACAATGAGTTAGCTACGCTGAAAAATGAAGCTGAACTTGAAATCGAAGCCTATTGGGCAGAATGGAAAGAGCTTTATAAAGATGCCATTAGCGAATATGAATCTTTAAAAGAGGAATACATTGCTGCTGTTAATAGTGCAAAAGATCTTGACGACCTCGATGCAGTTAACGAAGAGTATACCGATATTTTCGATAGAATCATTGCTAAGTTAAGTGCAGTACCCGTTGAAGCACCTCAGGAAGGTGAATATTACTATGTAATCGGTCAAATGAACCTTAACACGCATTTGTATGCTATGGCTGAAATGAACGGTTATTATATTGCAACGACCGAAAATAAAGCCGAAGCGGCAAAAGTAGTTTTAACTAAGTCCGGTGACGGTTACGTTATCACTATCGGCGGTAAGTATTTCGAACTCGCGGTTAGCGGCACGCATAATAACGTTGTGCTTTTAGATAACCCTACGGGCGCTGTTTGGACTTGGAATTCCACTTACGGAGTCATGACCTTCACGTTATCGAGCGGTACTTTCTTTGCCGGTACGTATAGTGAGTATAACACTATTAGTGCTTGCAATATGACCTTTATTACCGGCGACAACGAAGGTAACTTGGGCGAAACCAACTTTGCTTGCTACTTCGTAGCAATCGAAGGTTCCGAACAAGGTGGCGAACAAGGCGGAGAGCAAGGTGGTGAAACGACCGAAGAATTAGACAAAGCTAAAGCACAAGCTACACTATCCGTTGAAGAATCTTATAACGGTTTAGTTGAACAATATGGCGAAACCGCTGTAAAAGCATATCAAGAGCAATTCGAGGCTTGCCTTAAAGAAATCGCAGAAGCTCAAACCGCTGATGCGCTCGAAGCAGTAGGTACTAAATACGCAACTGTTTTCGAAACTATAGCCAAAGAATTAGCTGAAGCTGCCGAAGGCGGCGAACAAGGCGGAACCGAAGATCCCACCCCCGCAAAAGGTACTTTAGACAATCCTTATACCGTTCAAGAAGCTTTAGAAGTTATCGAAAAACTCGGTGACGCTGTTTCCGATAAGGTTTACGTAAAAGGTTATATTAAGGACGTACCTACATATAATACCACATACAGCAACTATGCGTTTAATATAGTTGACGCAATGTCTGATGCTCAATCCTTATATATTTACGGTGCTAAGTTTACCGATGCTGTAGAAGCGATTTATCAAAACGATAGGGTACTACTTTCGGGCTACTTGAAGATGTATTACTCCACGTCTGAACTTACATTTAACGGTAGTAACGACGCTCAAGTTGAATCTATCCTCGCACTCGGCACATCTAAGATTACTTACGCCGAAAACGCAAACGTAACCGTTAAAGGCGCAACAGAAGGCGCAAACGGTACTACGTTTACCTTCACCGTAAAAGCTAACGACGGTTATGAAGTAACTTCCGTTAAGGTTAACGGCGAAGCCGTTACAGCTAACGCAGACGGTGCTTATACCGCAACTATCGAAGGCGACATGATCGTTACCGTAGAAGTCAAAGAAGAAGGCGCTGCCGTTGCTCAAGTTGTCGCGACATTTACATTCGGTGAAAATGTAACTACAACAGAACATGCTGACGGAAATAGCGCTACTTCATATACCGAAGAAAATAACGGATATACACTTACATTGAGTGATCTTGTATGTGTGTATAGTGGTGCTAACGACGCAAAGGGCAACAGTTGTTTGAAACTCGGTACAAGTAAGGCTATAGGTAGTTTTAGCTTTACAGTAGCCGATGACGTTACTAAGGTTGTAATTTATGTTGCGAAATATAAAGCTAAAAATACTGATGTTAGTGTAAACAATGGCGAAAAACAAAGTATTACAACTAGTTCAAATGACGGTAAATACGAGGAAATCGTAGTCGACACAAGTACAAATAAGACTATATCGTTTGCTACCGTTAAGAGTAACTACCGTTGTATGATTAATACAATAGAGTTTTATGCTTAATTGCGTACACAAAAAGCTTAAAAATTTAGTTTGCATAACTAAACGCTAAATTCTTTTTAAATGTTTCAGACAAAAAGTTTGAAAAGTAGTTCTACTCGATATAATTAGTATAATTAAGTATTTTTATATAATTAGTATAATTAAGTATTTCTATTTAATATATATTAAACTTTTTAATCGAGGCGTTTAAACAGAACACCAAAAAGCGGAGCCGTTTTTCGGCTCCGCTTTTTTGATATAAAGGCTCCCCCTTTGGGGGAGCTGGCACGTAGTGCCTGAGAGGGTTCATAGGCCCCTTTGTGTAAAGGGGGCTCCGTTGACGAGGCGGTGGGGGATTGATTATATAAAAATTTACGACCTCTCCGTCGGCATACGCCGCCACCTCTCCTGTCGCAGGCGAGGCGAATGAGGATTTGCGGATTATATAAAAAGGCTCCCCCTTCATAGGCCCCTTTGTGTAAAGGGAAATTCCCTTTATAAGGGAAATGTCGCTGCAAGCGACAAAAGGATTGCCGTGTGCGGCTTAGCAAAGCTCCCGCGTAGGCGGTGAGAGGGTTTAAATTTGATTTATACTCGCACTATGTAAAACCCTCTCCGCCTCTACGAGGCACCTCTCCCAAGTGAGAGGCGAGGTGAATGAGGATTTGCGAATTATATAGAGGCTCTCCTTCAGATAAGGAGAGCTCCGCCGTAGGCGGTGAGAGGTCGAAAATTAAGCAGCAGCTCGCACTATGTAAAACCCTCTCCGCCTCTACGTGACACCTCTCCCAAGTGAGAGGCGAATATGGAATCGTAAAATTATATAAGGACAATCCCTCAGGCACTACGTGCCAGCTCCCTTACTAAAGGAGCCTGATTAAGACTAAAAATCCCAAGAGGGGATAAACTCCGTACCGGCGGAAGATTCGTCTTGCAAAAACAGATTTTTAAAGCCTAAACTTTGTGCTTTATCCAAAACCCGTGCGTATTCGCGCGCGGTGATTTTTCTTTTAAGTTCCGATAATCCTTCCAAATTACCGTAAGGGGTATATTGCGACATAATAGAAAGATAATTGTCGCCGATTTTGTCGGACAAAAACTCTAAAATTTCCAAACTTTCGTCTACGTTTTGCGGTAAAATAAGGTGCCTTACCACTACGCCTCGTTTTAAAATCCCGTCTTCTAATATGGGCTCCGGTTTACTTCTAAGCATAAACTCGACGGCTTTTGACGCAACCGAAAAATAATCTTCTTTTTTGGCGTATCTAATTGACCTTGACGGCTTAAAATACTTTAAATCGGGCAAATAGACGTCTATAAAAGGATCGACCGCTTTAAGGGTTTCCAACCTTTCATAACCGTGGGTATTCCACACGATGGGTATATTCGGTTTGTAAATTTTAAGCGCCTCGATAATTTTATCCGAATAGTGGGTAGGGTTTACAAGATTAATGTTATGTGCGCCGTCCGATTCGAGTTTTTTAAAGATTTCCGCCAACTTTTCAACGCTAAAAACCTTACCTCTTGCGTTGTGCGAAAGTTCGTAATTTTGACAGAACGCGCACTTTAAACTACAGCCGCCGAAAAACACGCAGCCCGAACCTTTCGTGCCGGAAATCACGGGCTCCTCGTAAGGGTGTAGGTAATATTTAGCGATTACTATATCGCGTTTTACGCCGCATCCGCCTACGAAATTGTCTCTGTCTATGTTGCATTTATTTGGGCAAAGATTGCAATTCATATAAAAAACCTTCCTATCTTCTTAAATTTTACCACTTAATATCGACTTTGACAATCAAACAATTGACAATTTTTCCGTTAAGCCTTAAAATATTGTTGAAATAATATTTAGAAGGTTTTTTATGAGAAGATTTTTCACCTCGGAAAGCGTTACCGAAGGACATCCCGATAAAGTTTGCGACATTATATCCGACTCCGTCCTCGACGCTATTTTACAGGAAGACCCCGACGCAAGGGTTGCTTGCGAATGCGCCGCCTCAACCGGCATGGTGCTTATTATGGGGGAAATTACTACGCATTGCTACGTCGACATTCAAAAAATCGCGCGCGAAGCCATACGCGAAATCGGCTATACGCGCGGCAAATACGGTTTCGACGCCGATAACTGCGCTATTATTACCGGTATTAAAGAACAAAGCGCCGATATCGCGCTCGGCGTAGATAACTCGCAAGAATACAAAAACGGCGGCGATAAGTACGACCTTATCGGCGCGGGCGACCAAGGTATGATGTTCGGTTACGCTACCGACGAAACGGAAGAATACATGCCTCTTGCCCTCGTTTTGGCGCATAAATTATCTAAAAGACTTTCCGACGTAAGAAAACAGGGGATTTTACCCTATCTTCGCCCCGACGGAAAAAGTCAGGTTACCGTAGAATACGACGACGATAAAATCGTCGGTGTCGATACAGTAGTCGTGTCCTCGCAACATTCCGAGGACGTTTCTACCGAAACTTTAAGAAAGGATATCATGGAACACGTCATAAAGTACGTTATTCCCGCAAGCCTTCTTAAACCCGACACTAAATACTACATCAACCCCACGGGCCGCTTCGAAATCGGCGGGCCCAAAGGCGATTGCGGCTTAACGGGTAGAAAAATCATCGTCGACACCTACGGCGGTTTTTGTCCTCACGGCGGTGGCGCGTTTTCCGGTAAAGACCCCACTAAAGTCGACAGATCCGCCGCATACATGGCAAGATATTGCGCTAAAAACGTCGTTGCCGCAGGGCTTGCAAAAACCTGTAGGGTTTCGCTTTCTTATGCGATAGGCGTTGCTCGTCCCTTGCAAATTTTCGTCGAAACTTTCGGAACCGGTAAACTTTCCGACGATAAGCTTTGCAAGATAGTCGAAAAAGAATTCGACTTTAGGCCGCTTGCCATTATCGAAAAATTAGACCTTAAAAAGCCTATCTACAAAAACACGGCTTCATACGGTCATTTCGGTAGGTCGGAGTTTTCTTGGGAACGCTTAGACAAGGTTTCTGACCTTAAAAAATATCTGTAAAACCCGCCTATAGGTCGGTTATCTCATATTTTTATATACTAAAAGACTTTTTTAGCGCGTAATTTACGTTACGCGCTAAAACTTTTACAAAGTATTATTCGTCTTTGTTTTTGGCAATTTTGGTTTTGATTTCGCTTATTTTCTTTTCGGCTTCCTTTTCGGCTGATTTGGCTAAACTTTGCAGTTTCGAAGACGACGAAACCGCAAGCGCACCCAAACATACGCCGATTGCAAGCCCGAAGCATAGTTCTTTCATAATACCTCCTTAAAAAGTGCTTTGGTATTATGGTGGGCATTTTAAGCGTTTTTATGTATTTTAAATCGAAAGGTGTCAAAAATGCGCACAATTTGTCTAAAACGATTAGACTTTGTTAGAGCACGGCAGTTAAAGTCGAAATATTACAAAAAAGCAAATATTCAGTCTTAATTTGACGAAACGTTTCCTAATAAGTCGAAAGTTTTCTAAATCGGTCGAACCTTGTCAAATATGATAAAATCGTGCGGAAATTTGACAAAACCTGTAATAATTTGTCGAAAAACCGAAAAAATATGCGTAAATAAATTTAATTTTAGCTTATCGAAGATAAAAATCCGCGATTATTAAGAAATTACTTGATATGTTTAAAGTAATTTGCTATAATACTTGAGTAAAATGATTTTACGGCGGTAGATAATGAAGTTAATTTGTTTCGACATAGGGGATAAGCGTATAGGCGTTGCAACGTCCGACCCTTTTATGTCAATGGCTTTGCCTCAAAAAACTTACTGGCGTAAAAATTTTAAAAAGGATATCGAGTATCTCGTTACTCTCGCAAAAGACGTCGGCGCAACCCGTATCGTTTGCGGGCTTCCCGTAAACTTTGACGGCTCGCCCTCTTCTCAAACGGAGGTTACGCTAAGCTTTATCGAGGCGCTTAAGGCAGCAACTTCCGTCGAGGTCGTTTGTAACGACGAAAGATTTACCACAAAATTAGCAACGCGCGACCTTATTTCGGCAAACGTCCGTCGTGAAGACCGCAAAAACTTTGTCGACAGCGTTGCCGCTTCCTACATTTTGGAAGACTATATAAATAAATTAAAAAATCAGGAGAGTAAAAATGATTGACGAAAAAGAATTATTAGAAGAAGAATGTGATTGCGAAGAAGCAGAAATCGTTGAATTTTCCGACGAACAAGGCAAGGTTATGAAGTTCTATCACCTCGACACCATCGAGTATCAATCGAGGTTTTTCGCGTTCTTCGCCCCCGCAGAGGAAATCGAAGGAATCGCCGAAGACGAACTTATCATTTACGAAATTTCCGGCAAACCCGGTGAAGAAGAACTTATCCCCGTTGAAGACGACGCACTTTTAGACGCCGTTTACGAAGAATTTTGCGCCATCATGGAAGAAGGTTGCGATGACGAGGATTGCGATTGCTGTCATCACCACGATGATTGCAAAGGCGAATAATTTACAATAACAATTTAACTTTAACGCCAGAAAAAGCAGGGCTATAAGCCCGTTAACCGAGTATTTTTTATATTACGGTGGTTTTTAGCTGGCGTTTTAGTTATGAAACGAAAACTAAAAAATCTAAATAAATTGCACGCAAAAAGAGGATGTAATGCAAATCATAATCGATTTAATAACGACGGGAAGCATTAATTCCGGTTCTTATCTTCACAGCATTATATATTGGGTGTCGAATATTTTAAGCTTGATATTCTTCTTTATGTACTTGCATCAATTGTTTTTTATGATTTTGGGTTCGCTATATCACAAAAAGCCCAAAAAACCCGATGCGAAGCAACATAAATTAGGCATCGTCATAAGCGCCCGTAACGAGGAAAAAGTTATCGGCAACTTAATCGACAGTTTGCAAAAAAACGATTACCCCAAGGATTTATTTAATATTTTCGTAATCGCCGACAACTGCACCGACGACACAAAAAAAATCTGTGAAGAAAAAGGCTGTTACGTTTTCGAACGCAACGACCTTGAAAAAATCGGTAAAGGCTACGCGTTAAATTATTTTTTCACAAAACTGCACACCGAAAAGGAATTTTCTAATTTAGTCCCCGAAGCCTACGTCGTTTTAGACGCAGACAACGTCGTAAAATCCAATTATCTTACCGAAATCAACAAAGTTTACGACAGCGGTTACGAGATAGTTACAAGTTACCGCAACTCCAAAAACTTCGATAAAAACTGGATAAGTTCGGGTTACGGGCTTTGGTTTTTGCACGAGGCAAGACACCTTAATAACGCGCGTATGATTTTAAATTCCTCTTGTTCGATATCGGGCACGGGCTTTTTGATTTCCAAAAAACTCGTCGAGGAATACGACAATTGGAAGTTCTTTACGATGACCGAAGACATCGAATGCGCTACCGACTTTATCGTCAGCGGCAGAAAAGCGGGCTACGCAGGTTCAGCCGAGTTTTACGACGAACAGCCCACAACCTTTAAACAAAGTTATATTCAGCGCGAAAGATGGGCGAAAGGCTATTATCAAGTTTTAGGCAAGTACTGGAAGGGGCTTGTCAAAGGGTTTTTCAAAAATTTCGGATGTTGGGATATATTTACTACGCTTTTCCCCGCGCTCTTTATAACGCTCGCATCGGTAATTTTTTACCCGACAATCGCCGTCGTCGCGTCGAGTATGAAAGATTTTTCAGCCGTGCTATATGCGCTCGAATCTTTATGTTCGACCATTTTAATGTTTTATCCGATAATGTTTGTCGTCGGGCTTTTGGTGACGATTACAGAATGGAAAAAAATCAATTGCGGCGTAGGCAAAAAGATACTTTATCTGTTTACCTTCCCGCTGTTTATGTACACCTATATTCCCGTATCTATTTCGGCAATTATACGCTATAAAAAGATAGGGTGGAAGCCTATTTATCATAACGCAGACATTACGATAGAACAAGTTTCCGAAGATAACGAAACCGCACCTATAGCGGAAAAATAATATTTATAACTTTAATTACGCCGCCGCTAAAATTTTAGCGGCGGCGCAATTAATAAAAAAAGCGGAAGCCTTTTTAAAGTTTCCGCTTTATTTATTTGTTTACGCAAGCGTAAAGTTCGTTATAAAGTCCGTCGTCAAGGTTTTTAATCGCAACGACGTTTTCGCTCGCATTAGAGTAAAAATGGATTTTATACGTGCAAACGTTTAGTTTTTTTCGATACGGCGTCGTAACGCTTTCGAGCGCAATAACGTTTTCCTTTTTTATAACGTAGCATTTTGAAGTAAATCCGCCCGTATAAAGCGTGATTTTATCCTCGGAAACGCTCACGCCCGCAGTAAGTTTTTCAAAAATCGCATAAGGCGTTATGATTCCGAATACAATCGGCAAAATTAAGGCGAGCGCCGTAATGTATACTTGCAAAAAACTTTCGGGTAAAGTTATTACGCATAACTTGCTTAGCAGGGCAAAAATAACCGCTGCAAAATACGCCGAAATAACAAAAACCGTAAAGGAAAAAATATACTTTAAAAACAAAAAAGTCTTTAAATAGGTCGGTTTTTGGCGTTTTTTGTCAGGCACGTAGTCGGGTAAAAGCGCCGCTATAAGTTGGTCTTTGTTGCTCACTTTGCAAAGGGGAATTATAAGCCCCGACCCTACGTTTTCGTCGTTCGGTGAATTTTGCGGGTCGGAAAACCCTACTACCTTTAGGTATACGGAGCACAGTCCGAATATCCTTTGAAGGGGATTTTGCTTTATAACAACAGCCTTGTTTTTGCTTGTCGAAAAGGTTTCGGTGTTTCTCAAAAAAAGCCCGTAACTTATCGTAATCGTGTCGCCGCTTTTGCAAAGTTTATAGTCAAAAAACTTCAAAAATGCGCCTATAAGCCCGAAAACAAAGAAAATCGACGAAACAATAAAGGCAGTTACGCCGAGTAAAGTTATTGATTTAGCCGCCGCAAAAAAGGAGGGTTTAGGGATATCGCTTCCGCTAAAATAGATGGCGAAAAAGGAAACGGACGTAATAATTACAACCGCAAAAAGCGAAATTATAAGTGCCCAAGCAAAAATCAACAGGGAATATAAAACTTTTAGCGCCGCGCCGAAGTTATATATGTCGTTTTGATTTTCTAAGCCTTGCCCGTCGTCTAAAGTTACGCCGGCTTGTCTAAGTTTAATATCTCTTATAAGCCTATCTATCACATCGGAACGTTCTATAATAAAGATTTCGGGGGTGTTAGGCGTCGTGGCGGAACCGCTGTCTATAGACAGCGTTGCGATATTAAAAAGTTTTTGAATAAAATTTTGTTTTTTGTTTATCGAATGTATCTTTGAAAATTCAATTACGGAAGTTTTTTTGTATATAACGCCGCGCTTGCATTTTATTTGTTCCGTGTCGAGTTTATACCCCGAAAAGTTGACGTATAGGACGATTAACGCAATATCGACCGCAAACAAAACGGCAAAAATAATCATCGCAAGGGTAAAGAATTTTTCGGGAGAACGACCGATAAACGTGTGGTCGTCGCCGCTTAATAAAAAGCCGGACAAAATAAATGCGGACGCAATTAAAAGAAAAAAGTCGCAAAAAATTCTATAAAAAACGTAACCTTTGTCAAACTTCTTCATGCGCCTTTTCCTCGATACGGTTTTTTAAAAAGGCTTGCAACTTTTCAAGTGCGTTTTTTGCGTCTTCGGCGTTTAAACAAGGAATAAAAAAGTTCGATCCCGCCGTCGAAACAATAAGCCCCGAAAGACCGAAAAGCATCATAAACGGGCCTTGCAAAAGGTGTAAATCCTGTATTTGACAAACGGGTATCGAAACGTAATGTCTGAAAACAACGCCGCGTTTTATGACGATTTTTTCCTCGTTGTAATCGTATCCGAACATTTTATAGGACAAAAACGGATAAATAAAAGCAAAAAGCGCTAATATACCGAACACAATCCAAACAGCGGGTATTATGCTTTTCAACTCGAAATAATTTAACGCATAACTTATTACGACCGAAACAACAAGAAAAAGCGAAAGAATAAGCAGACTTTTCACCAATTTATAAGATTTTGCCCGATTAGGAAGCTTTTTTAACTGCATTTTACTTACTAAATCATCCCGTATTTATTGTTTAAATAGTAACATATAAACAAGATACCGTCAAGTTTAAATCGGCGAATATAATGCGTCTCACTAAGATTTCATTAAACTTTAATATGTGAATTTTTAGTAAAAATTCGCCTATAAGTCTATTTTCGGCACTTTTTAACTAAAAGAGGGTAAAAACTTACGTGCTTACGGGCGTGTGATAAAATAAATAGGATTTCGGCAAGCCTTTGGCAAAGCCGAATATTCTGCCGAATAATAAAAAAACCCAAAATGTTTTGTTTAAACTTTAAATTTTATTGAAAAACATAGCAAAAACGCTTGCAACAAAATTACTATTGTGGTAAACTAATACTCGGCCCGGTGGTCCTCTTGTAACAGGCAATGAACACTTGGTATTATGTTTTAGGAGGTTGCCAAACTATGGAAGGCATAATCGAACAGATTAACAAAGAGAATCTGAAACCTGAAATTCCTCATTACAACGTCGGTGATACTGTAAGGGTATACGTAAAAGTTGTCGAAGGAACGAGAGAAAGATTACAGGCTTTTGAAGGTATCGTTATCGCTAAACGCCACGGCGGTATAAGCGAAACCTTTACCGTTAGACGTTTGTCTTTCGGTATCGGCGTTGAAAGAACGTTCCCCATCCACAGCCCGAAGATCGACCGTATCGAAGTTGTCCGCAAGGGCAAAGTCAGACGTGCCAAACTTTATTATCTCCGTGGCAGAACGGGTAAAGCCGCTAAGGTTAAAGAGATTATCTAAGTTATCAAACAAACTTTTATTAAAAAAGACGGGTTATGACCCGTTCTTTTTTTTGCTTAAAACCAAAGCGTGGTTATAAGTTTTACTTTAATACGCGCGAAAGTTTAAAAGCGTTACCAATGTATTTGTTTTCGACGCAAACTAAACAAATCGCAGTTGCAAAAATCGAGTTTGTCTCGTTAAAAAAGCCCGATAAAAAAATTTTTTTAAAGTTTTTAAAAAATTTTGCAAAAAAATCAAACAAAACGGCTGTCAAAAAGATATACCTATAGAAAGTGTTTTTTAAGATTGATATATTTGTTCTTTGTAGCGATTCCGCCGCGCAAATGTCGATTTTCAAGATTGTACGACAGCAATTTTTTAACTTTTAGATATAAAGCCTCGTTAACGTAATACAGTTTTTGCGATAAGTCTTTATGTACCGTGGATTTCGATAATCCGAACTTTTCCGCGGTTTTGCGTATCGTCGACGAATTTTCGAGTATAAAGTTAGCCTCAAAAATAATTCTTTCCTCGATATTGGAAAACATAATTTAACGTCCTATCTAATTTTTATGACAAGTTCGGTCGATATATTCCCGTTTATAAAGAATAAAAAAGAATGCAAAACAATATACTAAACCGTAAATATTTTTCGTTTTCGACAAAAATTCACAAAATCAGACGAAAACAATCAAAATATTGTAATGGTAAAGTGCTATTATGGTTGCAGAATTCACTAATGTCTCACAAAAGGATAAGATAAACCTATTTAAGCGTGCTTTGGCGTTTTTCGTTTCGCTTGTAGTAATCCTTTCTTCGCTTATTTGCTTTAAGTCAAGCGTAGTTAGCGTCTATGCGGGCAAGACGAACAGAAAACTTCCCGTTTACAGGGTAGATAGGGACGATAAAAAGATATCTATATCTTTCGACTGCGCTTGGGGCGTGGACTATACCGACGGCATTTTGGACGAATTAGACCGTTACGGGGTAAGGTGCACTTTTTTTACGATAAAGTTTTGGGCTGAAAAGTACCCCGATTACGTAAAAAAAATCCTTGAACGCGGGCACGAGATAGGTACGCACAGCGCAACGCATCCGCATATGTCGAAACTAAGTAAGGCGGCAATCGAAAACGAACTTAAAGATTCCGTTAAAACGATAGAGGACTTAACGGGTAAAAAAGTCGAACTGTTTAGGGCGCCTTTCGGAGAGTATACCGATACGGTAATAACGACGGCGGAATCTTTAAATCTTTTAACGATTCAGTGGGACGTAGACAGTTTGGACTGGAAGGATTTATCGAAGGAAAAAATTGCCGAAAGGGTTCTAAAAAAGGTGAAAAGCGGTTCGATAATACTTTGCCACAACAACGGAAAACACACGCTCGAGGCGCTTCCGCTCATATTTTCGACGCTTAAAAGTAGCGGTTACGAATTTTTGCCGATATCCGAACTCGTGTATAAAAGCGATTATACGATAGACAGTTTAGGCGAACAAAAGAGAAATCAATAATAAGAAATCAATAATACTTTATGAAAATATAAAAAACTTTAGGAGTAAATCAATATGAATAATGAAAAAGAATCAAACAAGGTCTTTTTAAGAGGCGAGATAATCAGTGAAAAACGTTTTTCGCACGAAGTCTATGGGGAAGGCTTTTACGAAACAGACATGGCTGTTAAAAGGCTTTCCGGGCAAGTTGACGTCTTACCGATTACCGTTTCCGAAAGATTAATGACACCGGGTAAATTCGATGTCGGCAGCACAATTTCAATCCTCGGACAATTTAGAAGTTACAATAAGTCCGTCGACGGCAAAAGCAAACTTCTTCTTACGGTTTTCGTAAGAGAAGTCATCGAACACGAAGACGTCGAAAACCCGAACAGCATAGTTTTATCGGGTTATATCTGTAAAGAACCTACCTATCGCACCACGCCTTTCTCGCGCGAGATAGCAGACGTTTTAGTTGCGGTAAACCGTGCGTATAACAAGTCGGATTATATTCCGTGCATCGCTTGGGGAAGAAACGCAAGATTCGTCAAAAACCTTCCCGTCGGCGAAAAGGTATGCATAGCAGGTAGAATTCAAAGCAGGGAATATCAAAAGAAAATCAGCGATACCGAAACAAAAACGCTTACCGCTTACGAGATTTCCATTTGTAAACTTGCCGCTTACGAAAACATAGACGATTTCGATTTTGACAGCGAACTCGGTATTTTATCGAAAGAAGGCAATACTTTAAAAGCAATAGTTTAATATATAAAAAATGCGGATAACGGGCTTATAGCCTCACTTATCCGCATTTTTTATATGTAGCGATTTTGTTGACAAGTCAGTCTTTTAGTGCTACAATATATTTATAGGTGTAATATGTTCGAAGTAAAAGTCATAGCAAAAATCAAATCGGATTTTCCGTCTAAGTTCGGGGTGCCGCGCCAAAGCGGATTAAGTAAAGGATTAAAATCCTACGTCGTTTTCGAAGATGAATATAATTCGTTAGACGCCGTACGCGGTATAGAGGAATTTTCTCATATTTGGCTGCTGTTTTATTTCGATAAAGCAGACAAAAAACAGTATACGCCGACAGTACGCCCGCCGAAACTCGGCGGCAACAAACGTATAGGCGTGTTTGCGTCTCGTTCGCCGTACAGACCTAATCCTATAGGGCTTTCGCTCGTAAAACTTACCGAAGTGATATCTAAAAACGGCAAACTTATGTTGGAAGTAGAAGGCGCCGACCTTGTAGACGGTACGCCGATACTCGATATAAAACCATATCTTCCCTATGCGGAGTCAATTGGTGACGCTAAAGGAAGTTTTACCGAATCCGCATCAAAAGTCCGCCTATATGTCGATTTTCCCCAAGATCTTATCGATAAAATCGATGAAAAAAAGCGTCAAGCCGTTAAAGAACTTTTGTCTCTGGATCCTCGACCAGGGTATCACGACGACCCGCTAAGAGTATACGGTATGGAGTTTGATAAATACGACATCAAGTTTACCGTAAGCGGCGAAACTTTAAAAGTCGTGTCGGTCGACAATAGATAATAATTTTTTTCGAAATGAAAAATCCGTAAACAATTATATAAATAAAAAAGCAAACGATAACGCTTCTAAAAAACGCTCAACGTTTGCTTTTTTTTCGACCAATCGGAAAATACTGAAGGGATTAAGATTCCTCTTCGGATTTTCCGAATTTTCTTTTATATGCGAATGCGACCGTAACGATAAGCGCGATAACCGCAACGGATATAAGCACTAAGTTTCTTATTACGGTAAAACCTTTTTTAGAAACAGACGACGATTTAATGTAGCCGAACGTCCCGTTATACTCGATTTTATAAACGCCGTCCAAGTCTTCGTAAATTTTAACCGTTTGAAAGGCGTCGATTTTACCTATTTCGTTTGTGAGTTCTTTTTCGGAAAACACTTCCGCACCGAGTCTTCCCGTCGATAAAGTTTTGTAAATAAGGGGAGTGTCTGTTATGGCAACGCTCGATTTAAGCATATCGTAGGGGATATAACCTTCTTGCCCGTCAAAGTTTACCAAGGCAAATTTTACGCCGTTAAACTCCGTCGTAAACACAATGTTTACGGCTTGGTTTTCTTTGACTTCGCAAATTCTAAAGTATTCGGTAAGTACGGGATAGGTATAAAGGTGGGCGTTATAGCATAAATAGGCGACGGAAGAATCGTCCGTAGTATTTAGCGGCGCTTTTAGTACGTCTTTCGTGCGGACAACGCAAGAAAGGTTGTCGTTTGCGATAAGCGTGTACTTATCGTCGGTGTACAAAATAACGAAACTTTCTTTTCCCGCATAAGTCGAATACCCCGTGTAGTGGTAATACAAACCTTCGGATTTAGCAAGGTCTACTTCGAAATATCTCGTTTCGTCGAGAAGAGTACAAGCAAATGCGTTTTTCTCGAGAGTGTTTTCGTAACCGTCGGGTATACTCATTTGCGACGGGCTTGCGACGTTTAGGTCATCCGGATTAAGTTTTAGTATAAACCCGTCGAAAAGGGCGTATGCGTTATTTGTCGCGGCAATTATCGCAAGGTCTTTAGCCTCTGCGTTTTTGGGAAGGTTCGCCGAAACCGATATCGTGTAATAAGTCGCGATCAAATCTTCGTCTATGCGGACGATTTCGTTATCGTTAAGCAGTGCGTAAACGTTACATTCGAAATCCGTAACGATAGATTTAATTTCGTTATATTCGCTCGAGATATTAAAAACTTCGGTCGCGCTCGTGTTCGAAGAAAATTCTTCCGCATCGTAAAACGACGTTACCGAGTAAGTTGAGTTTTTATATACGAGGATATAAAGTTTTCCGAAAATATCCGAGCAAATATCGTCGCCGCGCCCTTGAAGCCTTTTAATTAAAACGGCTTCCTTAAAGTTTTCGGAAGACATACGATAAACTTCCGTATACGGGTTGCTGTCGATAATGGTGTTGTTGATAAAGTAAAAGTCGGTACTAAACGAGGTAATTGCCGTAACGCTCGTAAAAGCAGCAAGATTTGCTTCGATATTTATAAGCGTAGGCTCTTTATTGTTGCCGCCCGACAAGTTTACCGCGTATATAGCGTTTCCGTTTGTTACCAAAGCGACGTTATCGATAACGGATATCGAAGTATAATTGCCGCTTAACGGAAGCGAAAGCACGGCGCTACCGCTTTCGTTAAATGTTTTGACGGTGTTTTTGTCGAGTGCGTAAATCGTTTCGCCGTAAGTTTGCATATCTTCCGTATAGGAAGAAACCCTTCCCGCGCCGTCAGCCCTCGACGTTACGTAAAACCCTGTAAACTCGTTTTTAACGGGGTCGAATTCGGCAACGGAATTTAGCGAAGAATCCGTTACGTAAAGCATACCGTTATAAACCGCAACCCCTTGCGGAGATACGACGTTACCGAGTTTTTGCTCGTTAGACGAGGCTTTTAAAAGTTTAGTCGCACCGACTTCGCCGCAAATTCCGTCGACGTCGACGCTGTATATGCCGTTAGGTCTCGACAGATAATAAACGCCGCCGCTAAAGCAACCGTATCTCGCGTCTTTCAAGTTGTTGGCAATTTGTGTAAAACTACCTTTACCGGAAGAATTGAATTTAAACAAAGTGCCTTCCGCGACGCAAAGCCATTCGGTTTCGTTAATCATGGATAGGGCGGAATAATTCCTGTCTTCCGGATAGTAAGTGTTTTTCGTAACGGTAAAACCGTCGGTTTCATCTATGGTTGCAATCATTAAATTGAAACTGTTCCCGACAGAAGTAACTACGTAATCTTCGTAAACGTCGAACGAGTTTGCCACGATTTCCGTCCTTTTGACTGTAAAAGTGTCGGTTTCGATAACGTAAATCATACCGTCGGAAAGTATTAACAGGTGATTATCGTCGAAAAATTTGATTTGCGTTACGTTGTAGTCGGACATATCGTAAACGGTAAACAGATTATCTTTGTAAACAACTATACGTTTTGCTTCGGAAATAACGTGCGTTTTTGTGTTTTCGTTAAAACAATAGTCGCGCGGGCTGTCGAGGTCGTAAAACTCAAGGTATGTGGAGGGCGCGAAAATTTCCGTCGAAACGTCCGTATTTGCATTGGCATAAGTTATGCCGACGCCTAAAAGCGAAAGCGTTAATATTGCCGATAGTAAATAAATTAACTTCTTCATAAGTCGCCGTACGCGCGTGTGCGCAAAATTAATTATTAATTATTATAACAGATATTATTAATAAATACAATTAATTAAACAAACATTTTGCGCGCAAAAGACTAAATTATTGAAAAGGTGTCAAATATTGATACTTTTATTTATTTAATATAGAACATATGTTCGATAAAAAATAATTATAGCACTCTAAAAAGTGTAAATGCAATAGTTTATGACAAAAAAAATAATTTTGAAAAAATTTTGTTCAAAAATGTCATAAAGTATTGTATACGGAGGGTTCCGTCTTGTATAATGAATGCGTAACAACTTGAAGTGAGATGATTTTTAATGACCTATGCAAAAGCAATACTCATTGCTTATCCGTATTTAAACGATGCGGCGGAAGCAATCGACAGGCAAATCGAAAAGCGTTGCAGGCTGAGTTTTTATTCCTTAAAACCCTGCTTTACGTACGCCGACAGAATTTCCGAACTTATCTCGGATAAAAGACATTTGCTGCACCTTAAGGAAAAAGTAGGAAAAATTCTTAGTAGATTTACAGAGGAGGAGAGGTCTCTAATTGAATACAAATACTTTAATAACCGACCTATAGACGGGGTTGACTATAAATCGAGAAAGTATTTCAGACAACAAATCAAACTACTCGATAAATTTATCAAGATGCTCGATAAATCTAAAATTACCGAAGAGGTCTTTTATAACGAGTATTCAAAGATACCGTACATAAAAAGTATACTCATAAGGCTTGACGAACTAAAAGCCGCTTAACAAACGATATTTTATAGTTTAGGTAGCCGGATAAATTCAATGCGTTTATAGATAAGTTATAATCGTGTCGTATTTTTTGCCGCTACAAAACCGTTATTTTTGAATAAATTTTGAACACAAATTTTAATCGTCTTCGAAAGCGCCGCTGCTTCCGTTATTTCCGCCGCTCGACTTAATTACGAAAAACACAAGTAAAAGTCCGACTAAAATGATTGCCGCAATAACGATTATTTCTGAAACCGATAAATCGTCGGTCTTAGTGCCGACGCTTGCCGACGTATCGTTACTATCCGAGTTATTTCCTTGCGAAATATCGGGAGGGATTTCGATAACTTCTTCGTATATAGGTACGTCGAAATTGGCAAAGCAGTCTTTACGCATATAACCGACGTAGCCGTTAACGTATACGTAAACGTAATCGAAGCCCGATATCGTTAATTCGCCGTAATAAGCGGCAATACTACCGCTTTGAATGACTGCTTTGGGCGTTGAAAGTTTATTATCCGCAAAAACTACGTCGTCCGTTACCACGGTAAGGTTTACGTTGGGATATATGACGTCGGGCGTTTTGTCTAAAAATTCCAAGTAAACGTTTTTTACATATCCCTCGGACGCGGGACACAAGCTGCTTTTATCCATATAAACCACGTGGCTGTATTCCGCGCCCGTCGAAACGATTTTAACCGAGTAACTTTTCGGTATAATAAACTTTACTATTTTAAGGCTTGCGTCGGAATAAAAAGCGCAGCCTTCCGATATAACTTTGGCGTAGTTAAAGGTCGAATCCTTTTCGAACGCAAAAGCGTATCTTTCGGGCACGGGAACGTAAAAAATCAATATTAACGAAATAATCAAAATAGCGGATTTTTTCATAACGAAACAATTGTAACAAATATATAAGCGCGCATTTTGCCCGTCTTTACGGATTATTGGAGGAAAATGTCAAAATCAACCGACATCGCCGTTAAAATTCTTGCTTTGGATACGGAGCTTAAGCGGCGTAAAAACAACGATAAGTTAGAAAATTACAACAAGGAAAAAATACACAAAAAGCAAATTGCTTTTCACAAATGCAAAAAGCGTAACCGCTGGGTTTTCGGCGGCAACAGAAGCGGAAAAACCGAATGCGGCGCGGTCGAAGTCGTTTATATGGCAAGGGGCATACATCCTTACAGAGAAAACAGAAAAAACGTTTTCGGCTGGGTTGTTTCGCTTTCGTCGCAAGTCCAGCGCGACGTAGCGCAAAAAAAGATTTTGTCATATATAAATCCCGATTGGATCGACCGCGTCGTCATGAGTGAAGGAAGGCGCGATAGCCTCGAAAACGGTATTATAGACCAACTTATTATCAAAAACGTCTTTGGCGGAACGTCTTGTATAGGCTTTAAAACGTGCGACCAGGGGCGTGAAAAGTTTCAAGGCAGCAGCCTCGATTTCGTGTGGTTCGACGAGGAACCGCCGAAGGATATTTACGACGAATGCAAGATGCGCGTACTCGATAAAAAAGGCGACATTTTCGGCACGATGACGCCGCTTAAAGGGCTGACGTTTATATACGACGAAATTTATATGAATAAGTACGGTTCAAAAGAAGTTTGGTACGAGTTTATGGAATGGGCGGACAACCCGTATTTGGATAAGCGCGAAGTAAAAAATCTTACCGAAAGTTTATCTAGCGACGTTATCGAGTCGAGAAGATACGGAAGATTTTCCGTTCAATCGGGGCTTGTGTATACGGAGTTCGACGAAAACGTGCACGTTATAGACCCGTTCGACGTGCCCGAGGAATGGCAAAACAATCTTTCGATAGACCCGGGACTCAACAACCCTTTGTCTTGCCATTTTTACGCAGTGGATTACGACGGAAACGTTTATGTCATCGCCGAGCATTTCGAACAAGGAAAAGACGTTTCCCATCACGCCGAAAAAATAAAAAAAATTGCGGCACGACTTAATTGGAAGACCGATAAAAGCGGAAGAATTTCCGCCCTTATCGACAGTGCGGCAAATCAAAAAACGCTCGCGTCGTTAAAAAGCGTTACCGAACTTTTTTACGAAAACGGCATAAACGTCAATCCGCACGTAAACAAAGACGTCTTTAGCGGTATATCGAGGGTAAAACAGTACTTTAAGGAAAACAGATTGTATATTTTCCGTACCTGTCCCAACCTAATTAGGGAACTGAAAAGTTATTGGTGGGGAAAGGACGATTCGCCCGTAAAGCGCGACGACCACGCACTGGACGAACTCAGATATTTTATAATGTCGCGCCCGAAAACGGAAAAGCCGCCCGTTATAAAGACCGACGTTGAAAAAGATAAAGAAAAGCTTATGAGAAAGTTACGACGGCAGCGAAGGGGGTAACTATTTACGATATCGAGGACAAAGTTAAAAACGCGATAATCCGTAAAGCAACGGGTTACGAAGCGGAAGAAGTGGTCGAAGAGTACCAAATCGAGGACGATGTTATGACGCTTATCAAAAAGCGGGTCAGCAAAAAGCATTACCCGCCCGACACGCAAGCGGCGAAAATGCTCCTTGACGTAATGGACGGTTCCGACCGCGAAAAAATGAGCGACGAGGAAATTAAAGAACAAATTAAACGACTTATAAAAGAGTATGAAGGAGAATCTAATGAAGAAACTGAAACTTAACGAAAATATCGTGTGCGATATCAAAGGATGCGGGCGTTTATCGACCTATAGCCTGACTTTTGATAAAAAATCGACTGTTTTTTTGTGTGACGAATGCCTAAAAGAGGCGAGGGATTTTTTTAAAAATGAAGCAAAAAACAAAGAGTAGCGACGCCATAAATAAACTTTACGCAGAGGATTTGGTAAGCGAGGTAAAAGAGGATTTTAACCGTCGAAGAGAGGAACGAAGAAGTTTAGAACAGCAATGGAATCTCAACGTCAACTACCTATCCGGTAATCAATATTGCGAAATTTCGCCGACGGGGGACGTCCGCGAAGAAGAAGATTATTACTATTGGCAAAACAGAAACGTATATAATCACATTGCGCCGATTGTCGAAACGCGTCTCGCAAAATTATCTCGCGTTCGCCCGAATATGAGCGTGCGTGCCGCCGGAAGAGAAGACAGCGATTTAAAAGCGGCGAAAATCGCGTCCGATATACTTAAAGCAACGGCGGGAAGGGTTGAACTCGACTCGGTAATTTCCAAAGCGACGTTATGGAGCGAAACGCTCGGCACAAGTTTTTACAAAGTAATGTGGAACGGCGAAAAAGGAAAACTTATCGGCGAAATCGACGGCGAAGCCGTTAAAGAAGGCGACGTCGACGTGATAGCCGTTTCCCCGTACGAAATTTATCCAGACAGCCTGTTTAAAGAGGAAATTTCAGACTTAAAAAGTCTTATTCACGCACGTGTTATGGATGTCGACGATATATTTTCCGTATACGGCGTAAAAGTTTCGCCGAGCGACGTTAACGTGTTTTCGCTGTCTCCCGTTACGAAAATAAGTTACGGGCATCAAAGCAAGGTAACGGCGGGTGTTATTCATAACGCCGAAATCGTAATCGAGCGTTACGAAAAACCTTGCGATAAATTTCCTAAAGGAAGGATTGTTACGGTTGCCGGCGATAAGGTTTTAAACGTATGCGACTTGCCTTATAACAACGGAACGGACGGCGGAAGAGAATTTCCTTTTATCAAGCAAACGTGCATACAGCAAGCGGGTATGTTTTTCGGCACAAGCATTATCGAAAGGATAATTCCTCTTCAACGCGCTTACAATGCCGTAAAAAATCGTAAACATGAGTTTTTAAACAGAATCAGCATGGGCGTAGTTGCCGTCGAGGACGGCTCGGTCGATACGGACGAACTTTCCGAAGAAGGCTTGTCGCCCGGAAAAGTCATTGTATATAGGCAAGGTTCTACACCTCCGCAAATGATTTCGACGGGAAGCGTCCCGATTGATTTTTCCTATGAGGAAGAAAGACTTGAAAACGAATTTATCACAATAAGCGGCGTGAGCGAGATTTCAAGAAACTCAAAAGTACCGACGACCGCCACGAGCGGCGTTGCGCTACAACTACTAATCGAGCAAGACGAAACAAGACTGTCGCAAACGGCTGAAAACATTCGAATGGCTATAAAACTTATGGCTAAGCAAATTATAAGACTGTTTAAGCAGTTTGCGAAAACAACGAGGATAATGAAGATAGCGGGCGAGGGCAGGAAAGCCGAAATCTTTTATTACGACTCGAGCGACTTAAACAGCGACGACGTGGTTTTCGATACGGAAAACGAACTAAACTCGACGCCGGCGCAAAAGAAAAATTCCGTATTCGAACTTTTGCAAAGCGGAATTTTAACGGACAAGGACGGAAGGCTGAGTTCTCGTACGAAAGCAAAGATTTTGGAAATCTTGGGTTACGGCAGCTTTGAAAACGGACAGGATTTGACAACGCTGCACATAAACAAAGCGTCCGAAGAAAATTTAGCCTTTTTAACAAGCGATGTAGCCGTCGAGGAATTCGACGACCACGAACTTCACGTTTCCGAGCACACGAGATATCTTTTGTCGGGCGAGATATCGGGTAAGGATAAGGAAGAAGTTAAGAATCGTGCGATAAAACATTTGAACGAACACAAAAAAATCAAACAACAATCAGCCGAAAAACTTTTATATAGGCTCGGCGAAAACAAATAAATAATAAGGGAGAACGTAAATGAAACGAAATAAAGAACTTTATGACAAAGCCGTCGGAGAAAACGCGCATGCCGAAGCGTCGGGTAATATTTTAGGCGAAGGGATTTTGCCGCCGCTTTTAAGTAAGTTCAAGGACGTTGAATCTTTATGTAAAGCGTACAGCCGGTTAGAGTCTGAATTCACCAAGCGTTGTCAGACGATAGCAAGGTTGGAAGGGGAAATCGAAAAATTGAAAAACATTTCGGAAAACGGTTGTGTCTTGACCGTCGAAAATCAAACTTTCGATGGTCAAGACACCGCTAAACAAGAGACTGTAACCCGTGCGAATAACGCCGATAACGGGCATATAGACCGACTTTTTGAAAAAAACGAGTCGCATAGCCAAGAGGCGGAGGAAAAAACTTGCAACATAACAAAAGGGGGAGCCGTCGAGACAAGCGACAAAAAGCCCTCTTTAGAGTCGGAAGAAAGTTTAAAGTGCGATCGGGTTACGGATAAGCGAGAAGTCGAAAAAAACGCGCCGCCCGAATGTTTTGGTAATTCGGTTTCGGAGGGTGAAACTTTAAACGTAATATTAAAGTTTTTCGGAGAATATCCGAATGCTTCCAGGCATTGTAAGGAATTTGCAACAAAGTTGGCAAACGAACAAGTTAGCGAAGACGTTTTAAAATCGTGTTACATCGGTATGCTCGAGCGAGATAACGAGAGTCGGAAAACGTATGACGATTTAGGGATTGACGATGTTCCCGAAGTCGTTAAAGAGAAAATAATTAAAGATTACCTCGCGAAAGTCAGAGCGCAAACGTCTAATCCGATATTAATGCGTGAAAAAGGTCTTATCGCAACGCTTGCGCCGCTAAAACCGAAAAACTTAGCCGAGGCAGGCGCCTTGGCGGAAAAAATCATCAAATTTAAATAAGACTAAGGAGAATTTATGGTATCGATTACAAGTGCGGAAAACGCTCTTAAAACAGTTTATCTCGGTCCTGTTGCCGAGCAAATTAACACGGAAATCAATCCGTTACTCGCAAAAATCAAACAATCGACGCAAGACGTGTGGGGCAAGGAAGTCAAAAGACTCGTTCAGTACGGCATTAACGGCGGCGTAGGTGCGGGCGGCGAAACCGACGCATTGCCCCAAGCAGGCGGCAACAATTACAAAACGCTTACGACCGACCTTAAAAATCTTTACGGGACGATACAGATTTCCGACAAGGCGATAAGGGCGTCGCAAAACAACGTCGGGTCTTTCGTAAACTTATTAAACGCCGAAATGGAAGGGCTCGTTAAAGCCGCTTCGTTTAACTTCGGAAGAATGCTTTTCGGCGACGGAAGCGGCGTTTTAGGTAAGGTCGAAGCAGTGTCCGGTAACGAAGTCACCGTCGACAGCGCAATCAATTTCGTGCCCGGTATGATAGTCGACTTCAGAACAAGCGAAGGTGCCGTTATAGACGGCGCGACGGTAAGAAGAATTACTTCCGTCGACAAAGAAAACAAAAAAATCGAAGTCAGCGGAACGACTTTGACCGCTACTTTAGTGCCGTCTGGTTCGGTAATAACCGTTCAAGGTTCCTATAAAAGCGAACTTACGGGACTAAAGGCGATTTTTAAAGACAGCGGTTATCTTTACGGGCTCAACAGAACTTACAACAAGTGGCTAAAGCCTTATATTAAAAACGACGTAGGCTCTATAACCGAAGCGGAAATACAAAAGGCTATCGACTACGTAGAGGAAAATACGGGTTCGAAAATCAACTTCATAGTTTGTTCGTCGGGTGTAAAAAGGGCGTTCCAAAATCACCTTGCGACTTACAGAAGAAACACCGACGTTATGAATTTAAAAGGCGGTTACAAGGCAATTTCGTACAACGGCATTCCCATTGTTTCAGACAGATTCTGCCCGGAAGGCACTATGTTTTTACTTAACACGGACGATTTTACTTTGCATCAACTTTGCGATTGGAAATGGCTCGAAGGCGAAGACGGAAAGGTGTTAAAACAAATCCCCGGCACGCCTACTTATACGGCTACATTGGTAAAATATGCAGACCTTGTTTGCACTAAACCTTGCGGTCAAGCAATGCTTACCGGTATTACGGAAGCGTAAAAAATTTAGTTTGTTCGCCGCTCGTTAAGGGCGGCGAATAGCAAAGGAGATTATATGAAGGTTGGAAAAATTTTATCGCTTGCTGCTTTTATGTCCGGCAACAACGAACTTTCCGAAAAATTGGACATGGCAACGGCGGGAAACTATGAGTTTACCGAGGATGAGTCAGAAGAGGTTAAAAATCTTATGTCGTGCTATGATATTACCGTGTCCGAGTTAAACGACGAAAGACTTCCGCTTATGTTTACCGAAACGTTGACCTCGGGCGACGGCAAGTTTTATTACGGCACTTTTAAAAAGACGCCTCTTGAAATAAAGTCGGTCTATAGGTCGGATATTCCACTAAAATTTAAAGTTTATCCAAAATATTTTACTTGCGGAGAAACCGAATGTACGGTGGAATACAACTATCTTGTTAAGGCGGTTAAATCCTTAGACGAGGAGTGCGTATACGACGGAACGGCGATAACGCCGCGTATAATAGCCGAGGGGGTGGTCTCCGAACTTTACATAACGTTGGGAATGTTCGAAGAGGCGCTTATGTGGCGCGACAGATATTTAGGTTCGGTTGCAAAGGTCGTATTAAAAAGAAAGGTCGAACCGATAAAACCGAGGGGTTGGTTTTAATGTTTGCAAATTACAGTGTGGGTACGGTGCATAAAAAGAAGATAAACCTATTTGACTTTTCAGACGGCGTTAACGGGCTTATAGACGAACATTTAGGCAAAAATACACTTGCAAAAACGAGTTATAACTTCGACTATTCCGACGGTGCGCTTAAAAGCGGCGTCGGTATAAAGCCGTTTGAAGTGGTAATTAGCGATTGTCATTTCGTTGCGGATTTTCCGAACGATAGCGTGCCGCAAAAGATTTTTTACTATAAAAGGTTTGACGATACGCTTTTAAAAAGAGACGATCGAATTTTACTTTTATACGGAAACGGCGACGTTTACGAATGGAAGATGTATTCTGGACTTACCACTACCTATAAAATCGAAGGTTTAAACTTTTCGAAAACACCTTATTACGTTAACTATCGACTTAACTCGGAAGACACGATAATGTTTTCAACCGATGAATATTTATACGTATATAACGGCGACGTCGTAAAGGTCTTCGACGCTCCCGAAATCACTTCGATGACGATACACAATGAAAGACTTTTCGCAACGACTAAAAACAGCGAAACCGAACTTTGGTTTTCAAAAACTTTCGACCCGACAAATTGGAACGTAAGTTTAGACGAGGCTGGTTTTATCGACTTCAGAACCAAAGCGGGAAGGCTTTTAAAGGTAATAAGTTTGGACGGATATTTGTATGCGATTGCAAACTACGGTATTTACAGAATAACCGCTTATAATGAACAACTCGAAATGACAGCCGAAAGTTTGTATTTAAATTCTGGTAGGATAATCCGCGGTTCGATAACAGAGTGCGGCAAAAACGTTATTTACCTTGCCGAGGACGGCTTTTATAAATTTAACGGAACTTCGTCGTATAGGATAATGACAGAACTCGACAAGTTTGTCGTAGGGATAGATAACGAGGACGTAAGCGCGATATATTATAACGGCAAGTTTTATGCGTCGGTCAATATGCGGCTTGACGGTAAAATTACAAAAGTAGTTGTCGTATACGATTTATATCGTAAGGAATTTTACCTCGGAAAAGGGCTTGACGTATATGACCTCGAAAAAATCGAGGGCGACGAATTTTCTTTACTTGCGGTCCTTTCAGAGGGCTACTTCGAAATAGGTTTGTTATCGTCCGACGGTGCAAAGTTCGGCAGACCGCTTATGAAGATTTGGAAGTCGAAAGACAGCGACTTCGGTATCGACGGCGAAAAAACACTTGCATATATAAATTTGTATTCGAGAAGCGACGTATCTATAAAGGTCAAAAGCGACGTTTCGGAACGCACTATAAACATTAAAGGCGGTAAGTTAAGGCAGCGTGTAAAAGTCGGCGTTAAAGGCAGAACGTTTAGTTTGACTTTTAAGTCGAAAAGTAAAAACGCCGAAATATCAAAAGTCGCATTGGAGATTCAATATTTATAAATGGAAAACTTTACCGATAATTTAGAAAGAAGAATAAGACGGCTCGAAACCGAAAACACACCGCTATTTGACGTGCTGTTGTTCAAAAAAAGCGATAACGTATCAAAAAATATCGGTGAATTCCGCATTAAGTTTAAAGCCGTAAAAAACGCTTCCGTTATAGTTGAAGTCTTGTGCGAATCCGTTTCGGAAAGTCCTATTTCGTTTTTATTAAACGATGTTAAAATATCGACCTATAAGCCCGTTATCGGCAAAAATGACATTACTTTAAGGCTGGATTGCGATAACTATGAAAATGATTTTACCTTAAAGTACACGGATAACAAGGTAAACGTTATTTTAATAAAAATCGGCGGATACGTTAAAGATTTAAACGACGAAAACGCCATAACTTTAATTACGCTCGAAAGCACGGATTACTTTTGCCATTACGACAAAAGAAAGCAAACTGCGCATATATACAAAGTCGATGACGACGACTTTAGTTTGATATTCGAAAAGTCAAACGTATTATCGGCTTCGATATCGTGCGATTATTCCGATAGCGAAAACATTTATATGTTTTATACGGATTTCGGAAAGAGTTTATATTACGAAAAGATTAACGTAATAAGCGGCTCAGCGGATGAAAGCGTTAAACTAAAAGAAAACGTTTCCGCAATATCTTGCGGCGTCTCTAAAGAAGGCAATCCGTCCGTCTACTGCTTAGAAGATGGCAAACTTAGGCTTATAACGCTCGAAGGCACCGCTATAAGCGATGTTTATACGGGTATTTATAACGTTGCGGATGTTTCGTCTACGCCTAAGTATAGCGGCGTTTTTGTTGCTAAAAAGTATGATAAGACGGCAACGTTATATGTAAAAGTAGGGGACAATATGGAAAAATATTCTTTAGGAAGTTTAGGCACGTTTAAAGTGTCTTACGAAGACGGCGACGTTACGTTGTATCGCCGACACGGAAACAAAATATATAAACGTACGCCGTTAAACAATTTATCCGAAGAAGTATTGGTGGCATTCGGCGACGAGTATTATAAGCTCGGCTGTGGCAAATATATAACGAGAATAAAAAGCGAAATCAATATCGCATAAGGAGAAAACGTGAAACTGAAAAATAACAGTAAAAATCAATTGACCCAAGATAAAACCGAAGAGCTTTCCGGGGTAGCAAGCACGCGTAAGGACAAAGTTTATAGCGGCGGCGAAGATATAGTCAAGCCGCTTAAGTATAATCCGCCGTCCGACGACGAACTTGAAAAACTTGCTAAAGCCACTTACGAAGACACCCGTAAAGAAAAAATCAAAGCGGCTGAAGAAACAGCCGAGAATAAGAAAAAGTCGCTCTATGAGTCGATTAACGAACAAAACGAGAAACTTGCAAGTCAAAAAACCGAAGTGGATAACTCATATAAAACAGCAAAAGACAATTTAGAAAATCAATCGCTTAAAAGAGGAATACAACGCTCGAGCCAAGCGATAGGCGGCTTTAAGGATTTGGAATCCGAAAGGTTAAACGCAATATCGAATCTCGACGAAAACAGTCAAAAGTATTTGAATTCTCTAAATAAGGAAATACGCGACTTAGAGTCGGATTTAGGGCAAGAAATTTCATCGATAAACGAAAAATACGCAAACGCCGTTCAAGTAAGACTTGCCGAACTTAAAAAAGAACGCGACGAAAAATTAAGCGACGTTATTAAGTACAACAATACGCTCGATTTATTTTATCCTGCCGAATATTTTAGCGATAATAACGACGGTCAAAGCGGCGAGGATGCAAATGATGAAGTAGACATAGCCGATTGGGAAGATTTCGACTTAACAAAAGTACAAGAAAGACATCGCGAAAGAATTAACGAAGTTATTAACGACTATCTTTCCTTGGAAGACGCAAAAGAAGCCTTCGAACTTTTTAAAACCAACGACTCCGTTAAAGATTATCTTGGTAAGTATTACGGCTACGTATACAAAGTTTTGTCGCAAAACGCCGACAAAGAAGTATAAAAAATGCTCGATAATCGACCTATACAAGGACTTTTCGACAAAATCCCCGCTGCGTGCGGGGATTTTTTATGTTAAGCGGCATAATATATTTACGAGGAAACTCTAATGAAAGCATTATTACATATCGACCTAAAAAACGCCGAATACAATTTTAAGTTATTAAAGTCACTTACGAATAAGAAGATAATATGCGTCGTAAAATCCGATGCCTACGGGCACGGAATAAAACATTTGGCAAAAGTATTCGATAGGTGCGGCGCGGAAGCCTTTGCCGTTTCGGATTATAAGGAAGGCGTAGATTTGCGAGAAGCAGGTATAGAAAAGCCGATACTGCTTCTTTCGCCGACAAAGACGGTTGGCGTAAAGTTTTTGCGCGATTATGATTTAACGCAAGGTTTGCCGTCGCTTAGCTATGCCGAAGGTTTAGACGGCGCTTGTCGTAATTTAGGCATAAAACTTAACGTCCACGTAAAAATAGATACCGGAATGCACAGGTTCGGGTTTCCTTGCTTAGGGGATTGTTCGTCCGATTACAAAAGACTGTTTAACTTGAAAAATTTGTCGATAACGGGCTTATACAGCCACTTTTCATCCGCCGACAGCGAAAAAAACGATAAAACGATGCGTCAATTAGAGAGGTTTTATTTAATTAAAAATCGGTATTTTAAGGGTGTTTTTACTCATTTTAGCAACTCCGCTGCTTTTTTTAATTACGAAGATATCGAAGAAGACGCCGTAAGAATAGGGCTTTCGCTTTACGGCTTTTTAGATAAAAGACTTAGACCGCTTATGAGTTTGTCTACGGAAATTATAAGTTTGACATATGCGCACTCTTTGGACGGAATCGGATATTCGGGCGAAAATTTCAATATACGTAGCGGGTTTTTCGGTGTCTTACCGATAGGATATGCGAACGGATTTTTTCCCGCACCGTCGTCTTTTTACGGAAAAGTCAACGATAAGCCTTGTTTATTTATCGCAAAGCCTTGCATGAATCACACCTTTATAGATTCCCTTGATAATCCGATTTCGGTCGGCGACAAGGTTGATATATTAAAAACGCAGCAAGATTACGTAAACTTATCGAAAAGCCAAAATCTTTCGATTTATCAAACGCTTGTATTTTTAGGTAGCCTTAACGACCGCACGTACGAAGACTGACTCGCTTTACCGACAAGGCGCAACGACAATTACGCCCGCATTTATTTTTGCCGCAAAGGGTAATTTTTTGCAAAGTAAATTATACGATTGACAAACTAAGGGGTAAAGTGTATAATACTTATATTACAAGTTTGAAAAAGGTGGCAAAAATGACCGATCTCGAAATCGCTCGACAAAACGTAATGGAGCCGATAACCGACATATGTCGAAAACTCGGCATTGACGAAAACGATTACGACTTATACGGCAAGTATAAAGCAAAGTTAAGTCTAGATATTATAAAAAAGCGCGAGAGCGCGAAAAACGGCAAACTCGTTTTGGTAACGGCTATCACTCCTACGCCCGCGGGCGAAGGAAAAACCACGACGACGATAGGACTTGCCGACGGACTAAACAGGCTCGGTAAAAACGCCGTCGTTGCGTTAAGAGAACCTTCTTTGGGACCCGTGTTCGGAATCAAAGGCGGTGCTGCGGGTGGCGGTTATGCGCAAGTCGTACCGATGGAAGATATAAATTTACACTTTACGGGCGACTTTCACGCAATCGGCGCCGCAAACAATTTGCTTGCCGCAATGCTCGACAATCATATTCACCAAGGTAACGCCCTCAATATAGATTTAAACCGAATCACATGGAAACGTTGCGTGGATATGAACGATCGGCAGTTAAGATACGTCGAGGACGGGCTTGGCGGTAAAGCGAACGGCACGCCTCGTAAAGACGGTTTCGATATAACCGTTGCAAGCGAAGTAATGGCTGTTTTATGTCTTTCCGACGGCATAGCGGATTTAAAGAAACGTCTTTCGAACATTATCGTTGCATACGACACGAGCGGAAACCCCGTTTATTGTCGTGACTTAAAGGCCGAAGGGGCGATGACAGCACTTTTAAAAGACGCCATAAGACCTAACGTAGTTCAAACATTAGAACATACACCGGCAATCGTACACGGCGGTCCGTTTGCAAACATTGCGCATGGCTGTAATTCCGTCTTGGCAACCAAACTTGCGTTAAAGTGCGGTGATTATTGCATTACCGAAGCGGGGTTCGGCGCCGATCTCGGTGCTGAAAAATTCCTCGACGTAAAATGTAGGACGGCAAATTTAAAACCCGACTGCGTTGTAGTCGTAGCAACTATTCGCGCGCTTAAAATGCACGGCGGGGTATTAAAGACCGAACTTAAAGAGGAAAACGTCGAAGCCCTTATAAAAGGTTTCCCCAATCTTAAAAAGCACGTTCAAAACATAACCGAAGTATACGGACTTCCCGCGATTGTCGCGGTAAATCGTTTCCCTTCCGATACGAAAGCGGAAATCGACGCGCTTATAAAAGTTTGTGCCGAAAACGGTTTCAAAGCCGTTTTATCGGACGGTTATTTAAGAGGCGGTGACGGGATGATCGAACTCGCCGAAGAAGTCGCTTCGCTTTGCGAAACTCAATCGACGCTTACGTATCCGTACGATTTAGATGACGGAATAGAACAAAAGATTCTCGCCCTTACAAAGAAAGTTTACGGCGGAAAAGACGTCTGCATTCTTCCCGAAGCCAAAGCTGAAATAGAGAAAATCGAAAAGTTAGGCTACGGCAATCTTCCTATTTGCGTGGCAAAAACTCAATACAGTTTATCCGATAAGCCCGAACTTATTTGCGCTCCGTCCGGTTTTACCGTTACGGTAAGACAAGTTAAAGTTTCCGCCGGTGCCGGCTTCGTTGTCGTTTTAACGGGTAATATAATGACCATGCCCGGGCTTCCTAAGGTACCCGCCGCAGAAAGCATAGACGTTACCGAAGACGGCAAAATCGTAGGGCTGTTTTAATTGATGCTTTAGCAACATTGATTCTGCCTAAAGTAGCGAAATGATATAGATTTACAAAAGACAAGGATTACTTTGCTATTAATAGATGGTTGAATAAATAAGGAGTGATACAAATGAACACGAAAAAGCAAATTACAAAAACAAAAGCGAAGCAATTGGATAGAAAGGCGTTGAAAGAAGTGCTGAAATTTGATGGCGCCGAATACGTTCAAGTAATGATTTCGTTGTACAAAGATTTAACAAAAGATTTAAATAAAATAGACGATGAGCGTAGTGCGTTGGCTAACAATATCAGAACAACGGTAGAGGCAAGATTAAAGTTTATTAAAGAATCATGGGAAGATCTTGAATTAACTAAAGAAGAAAAAAGAAAAATCTATGAAGATTATATGGACACCTCTAAAGCTTTTTATCAATATTTAATCGATAAAGAAAAACAAATAGATAAAAAGATGCGGAGAAAAGAAACTATGAAAGTTGTGAGCGTAGGAGGTATTATTTTGACAGTTTGCTGTAGTGCGGTTGCTCTCGCTGCAAAAGGTGTAGTTGCTATTTTAGAAGCGAAAAATTAAGTTGCTTTTTTGAGACTGAAAAGAAGTAGAGAATAAAACGTTAATTAGCAATGGAATAATTATTATTGAAAAACCCAGCAACGCCGTCGGCATTTTGCCGACGGCGTTGCTGCTTAGTATGACGCATTAGTTAGTCAAAATTCATTAAACTAAATACATATTTTTTACTGATAAATCTAAGAGTTGCGATTTTTGATTAAGAACTAAAATATTGTATTCTGATAAGACAGGTAAAAGATAGTTGATTGTAAAATTGATAATGTGAATTATGTAATGTCGATATCGAAAAAATAATTATTTTATTTGTTAATCGAATGATAATGAATTTTGTAGACAATGACCAATTTTTATGATATACTTAAATTGTTTTCAAACCTTTGTTAACATGTCAGGTTACAGAAGATGTAACACTTATTAATGGAGGAATTTAAATATGAAAACCAAAAACGAATTATTGAAGAAGTACGAGGAAAGTGAGGAGTTTTATAATGTGATAAAAGCACATTATGGAACTAAAACATCTTTTCAAGATTATGATGGATCAATTATTGATTTTAACATCGAATCTATGAAAGATATTGTTGGGGGAGATAACCTAACATACGAGGACTTTATTGATATTCAAATTCAAACAGGCAACAAGTATCGAGGCTCTTTTATGCTTTGCTACCACTATATTACAAGTGGGTTTATGGGGGAAGTCGAAAAGTTTTCTAAAAACAACGTTTGTTTTAAGCGAATCTATGTTGATGGAATGTATCCAGGTGGGAAATGCTTCGTAGGTAAAGAAGAACATGTTTGGATGAATATTAAAGGATTTGAAACTTTAAATGTTGGTGATTGTGTTTCTTTCTTTGCTGAACCATACAAGTATATTAAAACCAGTAACGGCAAAAGATTAGAATATGGTTTAAGAAATCCTAAAAACATTAAAAAGATTGATGGGTATGAATTGCCAACTGATGAGGATTTAATGAAACAAGGTATTGAAAAAATAATTTGTGAATCATGTTATTTGGCTGGGCAATGCGATGGAATCAATTGCTTTAGAAATAAAAAGGAATTACATGAATTACGCAAAAGCATGTTAAAAGTATTAAAAAACAAGTAAATAGCAAGACTAAAACACTTGGGAGAAAATCTTAAGTGTTTTTTGTTTGTCTAGAAAAAGACAAAAATCGCAAAAAAAATAAGCCCGCCGTAAAGGGGGCTAAATCGGTAAAATTACGCTAAAGCGTTGATTCTCTTGGCAAATCCGGACTTTTTGTTTGCAGCGGTGTTGATATGCATTCTACCAGCGCTGACTGCTTGGTCTAAAAGTTTGGACGTTTCCCTGAAAATCTCTTGAGCGTTTGCTTTTTCACCGTTTTCGATAGCAGCGTTCAACTTTCTCATAGAAGTTTTAACTTCTGCGAGGGCGCTTCTGTTGCGAGCGTTCTTTGCTGCGGTTACTAAAACACGTTTCTTAGCAGATTTGATATTGGGCACGGTAATCTCTCCTTATGTAATAAGCCGAAAACGGCTTTCTTTTTTTCTACTGTGGTATTTTATCATACTTACGAAGAATTTGCAAGGATTTTTAACGGATTTTCGCATTTTGGAACATTTTTTTTGATAAAAACTTACAAGTCGAAATTCCGTTGTTGATAAACTATTTTCTAAAGCGTTAAAAAGCCTTATTTTATGCTTGAATTTGCTTAGTTTAAAATGAGTTATCAACAGTTTTCCACAAGTTTCGAGGCGAAAAAAACAAGTTGCCGATACGAACAATTCGTTTGATTATCGTTTTATATAAATTCCAAAAATCTCTTATAAAATAAGCAAAAATATATGACTATAATTTTGCAAACATATGTTCTGTTTGTAAAGTGCATACAAAATCGCGTTTGCAAAAATGTGGATAACTTTAAAAATTTTCTGTTAAGCTTTAAAAATTTACAAAATATTTGTCGATAAATGCCTAAAGAAAGGTCTTTTTTGCGCCGTTTCATTAATATATACAAATGTAAAGTTTTTTCTCGCAAATAAAAGCACTTGCGTTTTACCGTTAATAACGCATCGTGGCGTGTGAACCTTTTCGGCGCTCGTTTAAGGTTACTTTCTTTATTTATAAAGGTTGTGTCTTCTACTTATATACGTCAATCGCAGGATGAGGATTTTTTTAGACCTCGGCTTCGTAAATTTTTCCAAATGCGCAAAAGATGTAAAATAGAGCGCGCCGATAAATATTTTTATAAAATTTTTCCGTGCCTAAAACGTTTGCGACGGCTTTTTTCAAGCGTTAAAAACAGTCGTTTTTTAAAAATATGTGGGTTTTTTAGCCACCGCATTTTTCAAATCCTG
The DNA here is from genome assembly GCA_964398065.1 of uncultured Christensenella sp. GTDB lineage: Bacteria > Bacillota > Clostridia > Christensenellales > Borkfalkiaceae > UBA4636. Next base: position 149,923 of record CAYNLN010000001.1, read on the forward strand.
TTAAAAAGTTCTCGAAAGCAACTTATTTTGCTTGATAATCAATTTCAAATCTGCTAAAATATTTGTAAAAATGCGAGATATTTAAAAACGAAGTCAAAAATGGCAAAAAATGGCGGTAAATTTAAAATAGCACAAATGTTCTATAAAATATCTTAATTTTTTTCAAAATTTTTTTCAAAAAATGGTCAAAGTGGTTGCAAGTGGCTAACTTTTATGCTATAATCTTGTTGTCATCAAAAGAAAGGAGGGTAAAATTATGTTTTTCGGCACGTATTTTCACCAGATGGACGCAAAAAACAGAATACGCATTCCCTCCAGATTCAGTAAGGAACTTGGTGCAAACTACGTTATAGGTCGCTCCGCAATGGACGACACGTTAGCGATTTACACGCTCGACGGTTTTAAAAAGATTTCCGAAAAGAAGCACTCGCCCTTTAACAAGAAAGCCGAAATGGCATACACCTTGTTTTTCGGCTCTTATTTCGAGGTATCGGAAGACACCCAAGGTCGTTTGCAACTTACCGAGGCTATACGCAAAATGGTTAACCTCGATAAAGAAATCGTTTTTGTCGGTGCGGAAGACCACATCAATTTAATGAGTAAGTCCCGTTACGATTCGCTTAGCGAAACTTTAAGTTACGAAGACGCGCTCGAGATATTGGACAGCGAGTACGAAAAACACGCGGACTGATTGAAAAAAATCGAAAGGCACACCAAACCTAAAGAATAACGCAATGGAATACAAACATCTTCCCGTAATGCTTTCCGAATGCATGGAAGGTTTAAAAATAAAAGACGGCGGTATCTATTTCGACGGCACGATGGGGGCGTGCGGACACACGCAGGAGATTTTGCGCAGCGCTAACGTAAAAGTCGTTGCGACCGATCTTGACACGGCTGCGATAGAAAACGCTAAAAAAGTTCAGCACCGCTTTCCCGGTAGGCTAACTTGCATACACGATAATTTCAAGAACTTCACGTCGATATCCGATGAAATAGGGGTCGAAGGATATGACGGAATTTTGCTTGATTTAGGGGTCTCGAGTTACCAGTTAGACGAAAGAAAACGCGGCTTCAGTTACATGGGGAAGGACGAACCTTTAGATATGAAGATGAATCCCGACGGCGACTTTTCCGCTTACGACGTCGTAAACGGATACAGCGAAAAGGATTTGTCGAGAATACTTAAAGATTACGGCGAAGAAAGGTTTCATTCCAAAATAGCGGAGAACATAGTAAAAAGGCGACAGGTTAAAAAGATAGTTACTTGCGGAGAGTTAAACGAAATTATAGATAGTTCCATTCCCGCAAAATTCAAAAAAGACGGGCATCCTTCGAAGCGCACTTACCAAGCGCTGAGGATAGAAGTCAACGGAGAGCTTGACGGACTGTACGAAACCATCGTTGCCATGGGGAACAGACTTAATAAAGGCGGAAGGCTTGCGGTTATAACCTTCCACTCTTTAGAAGACAGAATAGTAAAAAATGCTTACAAATACTTGGAAACCGATTGCATATGCGATAAAAGTTTACCCATATGCGTGTGCGGCAAAAAGAAGATCGTAAACGTAATAACCGCAAAACCCGTCGTCGCGGACGATAAAGAGCTGGACCGTAATCCGAGGGCGAAAAGCGCAAAATTAAGAATTTGCGAAAGGGTTTAGACAAAGGCTTCGCTACGAAGTTTATCAGTTGAAAAATGACTGAAAAAGTGCTATAAAACACATCATCTAAATTTTTTTGATTAAGACGATTATTTTGTAACAATTCACGGCGCATCCCTTTTAAAAATAAAAAAAATTCGGTCGGCGAGAATATTTTTAGAGGAGAATAAGTAGTATAATTATGGCATATCGATATGAAACAAACTCCCCAAAGCTTAGCCGAGGTTATGCTGAACCGGAGAACAAATATAAAGAAGATTACGGATACGAACCCAAAACCACGAGTTTCGCGGACAGTTTAGAAAGTCAATATTATTTTGACCGTTCCGCATCGACTCGCGATAGCGTAAGTACCGAAACAAAGTCGCAAGCAAACGAAACTTCCTACAGAGCGCCCCGCGCCGTATACCCGGAAGAACCTATCTACGCACAAAAGTCTGCGCAAAAACAAGAAAGCAGACAGTCTGCGTATAAGGACGCTTACTACGACAGAATTAACGAAGAAAGAGAAAGAAGTTTAAACGCTCGTTACAAAGCGGTCGGCGAAAGGGAAAACCCTTACGCTAAAGAACAAATGGTTTATACCACGGACGATTCGGCACCTTCCGCAACGACGATGCAGTTTGTTTCTAACGAGGTTGCAAATCCTTTCGAAGACTACCGTAAAAAAGGCGAAGCGGTAGACAAAAAGTATACCATAAACACAAAGGGTAAAATCCTTATCGCGGTGTACGCTTTGGTGGTCGTAACCGTTTTCGCGCTCATCATTTTAAATACGAGATTGCTTAAATCGATGAACGCTACGTCTTACGCGAAAGAGCAGCAAATCGCTCAACTTTCCGAAGAAGTAAACGAACTTAAAAGCGAACTTAACTACGTTTCTTCCGACGAAGTCATCGAAGAAAAAGCCGCTGAAAAGGGCATGATAAAAGCATAATAATTCTTCCGAAGTAGGGTCGTACGGATAAGAATTATTTATAAAAATTAAATTCCGCCTGCCAAAAGCCCGACGTAAACGGCGATAAAGCGGCGGAAAATCAAATAGTTAACTAAAGAGGTTAATTGCTTTTTCGGCAATAAGCCTCTTTTATTTCATACTCGGAAGTACAAAAACATAAGTTTTTGTAGTAAAACGACAGTTTTACAAATCTTTTGCCGAACGGGAAAAGATTGCTTTCTATAGTATATATTCGCACGTAAATTTTTAGCGGGTAGACCGCAAAAAACGCAAGTCGAAAATCGAAAAACGACCTTATTATAGGAGATAACGACAATTACGCAATACTCGATATCGGTTATACGAAAGAGGTTATTCGCATACATGGTTGCGGTAACCTTTCTTTTTATATTCATATTGGCGCGCTTGTTTTACGTTGAAGTCGTGGCGTCGAAATCTTTGCAAGAAAAGGCGATAGATCAGTGGACGAGGGAACTTCCCGTTAAAGCCGAAAGAGGCGATATTATTGCTTCGGGCGGAGAAGTTTTGGCGACGAATATAAAATCCTATGCCGTCTACGTCCGCCCGAGGTGCGTTTCGGACCCCGAAAAAGTAGCGAGCGTGTTAAGTGAACTTTTCGATATAGACAAGCAAAAACTTTACGATAAAATCGTCAAAAAAAGCACGTCGGAAATAACCGTTAAGCGACAAGTTTCTAAAGTCGACGTAATAAAACTTGCCGATTACGACTTAAGCGGCGTTTACTACTCGGTCGACGGCACGAGAACTTATCCTTACGGAGATCTTTTATGCAGCGTTTTAGGCTATACTTCCGTCGACGGAAAGGGACAGACTGGGATAGAGAAGTATTACGATAAATATCTAAAAGGCATCGACGGCGAAATTTTATACGAATCCGACTTAACGGGCGCAGACCTCGACGGCAAAACCCCTTCGTACACAAAGGGCACGAACGGGCTTACCGTGCAACTGAACGTCGACCTCGAAATTCAACTTATTATCGAGGCGACGCTTAAAAAAATAATAAACGAATACGACCCCAAAAGGTGTTCGGCTATTGTTATGGAGCCTTCGACGGGTAAAATTTTGGCAATTAGTAATCTTCCGTCGTACGATTTAAACGACGTTCCGCGCGATGACGTAGAAACGTTAAACGAACTTTCGAGAAACACTCTTATAGTAGACTCGTACGAACCGGGGTCGACGTTTAAAATAGTAACGGCGCTTGCCGATATCGAGGAATATTACAGCGGCAACGAAAAGGCAAAATCCTTGGATTACGTCTTTTCGTCCTCGCGCTACAGAGAAGTCGGCGGCGGAAAAATCAAATGTTGGTCGTCGCACAAAAACGGAAAACACTTTGGTCAAACGCTTTCGGACGCGCTTAATAACAGTTGCAATCCGTGCTTTACCGATATAGCGTTAAGTTTAGGCAAGGACGACTATTACAAGTACGTTACGGCGTTAAACTTCGGCAAGGTTACGGGGGTGGATTTCCCGGGCGAAGCGAGCGGAATGGTTATTCCTAAAAGTGCGGTAACGCAAGGTGATTTGGCAAGGATTGCTTTCGGGCAAAGTATTGCGGTAACTCCTATACAGCTTGCGGCGGCGGCTTGCGCGGCGGTAAACGGCGGCAAGTATTATTCGCCCAAACTAGTGGACAAAATAATTACCGAAAACGGCGAAATCGTAGAAATAATAAATAACGAAGCGGTAAAAACCGTTGCCACCGAAAAAGCCTCGAAAACTTTGGCGGGGTATTTGGAAAAAGTCGTGTCGACGGGAAGCGGCAAGCAAAGTTATATAGAAGGATACGCCGTCGGCGGCAAAACGGGGACGGCGCAAAAATACGAAAACGGCGTTATAGCAAGCGGCAAATACGTAATGAGTTTTATAGGCTTTTTTCCCGCAACCGACCCTAAGTATCTTTGTCTTTTGACCGTCGACGAACCGAAGTCGGGAAGTTACGGCTCTCAAGTCGCGGCGCCGTACGTGGGTGAAATTTTTCAAGGCATCATAGATGCCAAATCTATTAAAAAAATCAAATAAAAGAGTTTATATAAGTAAAAAATTGCTTTCGGGAGGCAAAAAGAAAAATGAAGTTATCCGAAATAATAAAAAGCGATAAAAGCGCGTATATATATAACGCGCGGGAAACGGAAATACAAAGCCTTACGAAAGACAGCCGCGTTACTTCGAACAAAGGGCTGTTTTTTTGTTTGGAGGGTAATAGCTTAAGCGGCGGGGATTACGTAGACGAAGCGGTAAAAAACGGCGCCGTCGCGATAGTTACGGAAAAATTTATCGATAACGTTTCGGTGCCTCAGGTAATCGTAAAAAACGCACGCAGAAGTTACGCGCGCTTCTCGTCGGCGTTTTACGGCTATCCCGAAAAGGGCTTAAAAATAATTGCGGTTGTAGGCACTAACGGCAAAACAAGCGTTTCGAGGGTGCTTTACCAAGCCTTAAATTTAGCGGGTAAAAGGGCGGCGGTGATAGGTAGCCTCGGCGCCGAGTACGACGGAAAGGTTTATTACGAGGGGATGACCACGCCCGACCCCGAAATATTTTTTAAATTGTTAAAAGATTTTAAAGACGACGGCGCGGAATACGCGGTAACCGAACTTTCCGCGCACGCCGTTTATCTATATAAGACCGAGCCCGTAAAGTTCGAATGTATGGTGTTTACCAACTGCACGCACGATCATCTCGATTACTTCGGAACCTTCGACAGATACAAAGCCGTTAAAAAAAGTGCGTTTTCTTCTTCGTCAAGGTATTTTGTGGTAAACGCAGACGACGATTTAGGTCGAGAAATTTACGAGGAAAATCCGAAAAAGACTTTAACTTACGGCTTATATCATCCCTCCGACGTTTTCGCAATCGAGATACAAGAAAGTTTAGACGGAATAAAGTTTGTCGTCAATATGTTCGATATGGTGTATAAAGTTTCCTCTAATCTTTTAGGCGAATACAACGTGTCAAACCTTTTGGCGGCGTGCTCGGTAATGTTTTTATGCGGTATAAAACCTTCCGATACCGTTAAATATATAAGTGAGGTAAAACCGATAAAAGGACGAACGGAATACGTCGGCGAATACCGCGGCGGTAAAATTTACGTCGATTATGCGCACACGCCCGACGGGCTTAACAAATCACTTTCCTTTTTGGCGTCCACCGCCGAGGGCGAAACGATAGTCGTGTTCGGTGCGGGAGGTGAAAGGGACCGTTTAAAAAGACCTCTTATGGGTAAAATTGCCGGCGACATAGCAAAACTTACCGTAATCACGGCGGACAATCCGAGAGGCGAAGACGTAAATAAAATCATAGAAGAAATTCAGAGCGGCATCGAACAAACTTCGGCAAAATATATAATAGAACCCGACAGATATCTCGCCATAAAAAAAGGAATAGAAAATTTGTCGGCGGGCGACGTTTTGCTCATTGCGGGAAAGGGCGCCGAAACCACGCAGGAATTAGCCCTTGAAACCGTATATTTTTCGGATGAAGCGGCTGCTAAACGGGCTATAAAGGAATTAACCGAAGAAAACAGACAGAATGTGAAATTTTAACAAGGCAAAATATATGTTGAATGGCTAAAAAATTAATAATCGTATTCATAGTATCGCTAATATGCACGGCGATTGCGACCTACTTTATAATAAAGATACTGAAACGCAAGGCAAAACAACCTATTTTAAAGTACGTTACCGAACATTTTAGCAAAAGCGGCACGCCGACGATGGGCGGGATAGGTTTTATACTCGTAAGCCTACTTGTTTTCGTGTTTACGCAAAAAAAGTCGCTCGTTTTATCGGCTGCCGCCGCGCTTATATTTTTGACCTACGGCGTAATCGGTTTTTCCGACGACCTTATTAAAATAAAGTTTGCGAAAAACGAGGGGCTTACGCCTTGGCAAAAGATATTTTTCCAAGTCATAGTAGCGCTTTTGGCGTCATTTTTTTGCGGCTATCACGGACTTACTAAAGTTTATCTTCCTTTTTCCAAGCGGCTTATCGACTTAGGTTATTTATATTATCCGTTTTCCGTTTTTGTCTTTTTGGCGACGGTAAATTGCGTAAATCTTACCGACGGTTTGGACGGGCTCGCGGCGACGTCGGGCGCGGCGGTTTTAATCTCGGGCGCCGTCATGATAGTAATCGAGATAAATCGCGGCAGCGCTTACTATCTCAACAAAGAAGAATACGAAGGACTTTCTCTTTTGGCAATGAGCGTTGCGGGAAGCCTTTTCGGCTATCTTTTGTTTAACGTAAATAAAGCAAGCGTGTTTATGGGGGATACGGGCTCGCTTTCTTTGGGCGGAATTATAGCGTGCGTATACACCTTTAGCGGAAACGCGCTGTTTATACCTATTGCGGGTATTGTTTTCGTTCTAAGCGGAATATCCGTAATAGTGCAAGTTTTGTATTACAAAAAGACAAAACGGCGAGTATTTTTAATGGCACCGCTTCATCATCATTTTCAGCATAAGGGGTATTCGGAAAGTAAAATAACTTTTTGGTACGGTGTTATATCGCTCGTCTCGGGCCTTACGTGCATTTTGAATTTTTTATAGGAGATATATGAAATATAAAAAGGAAAAGTTTCTTGTCTACGGGCTTAAAAAAAGCGGAGTGGCGGCGGCAAATTTTTTACTTTCCGTCGGCGCCGAAGTAGGCTTATACGACGACGATGACAATGTAAAAGAGGAAAAAGACGTTCTTTTGCTTGTAGAAAAAGGCGCAAAAATCCTTGATGTTATCGACGAAAACGAAGAAGATTACGAAGAGCGTAAAAAAAATTTGCTCACCTTTTCCACCGTTATAGTAAGCCCGGGCGTCAAAATAGATTCTCCGCTTATAGTTTACTTAAAGCGAAGCGGTAAGAGGGTGATAGGCGAACTCGAATTAGGCTATTTAAACGTGCGCGCGCCGCTTGTCGCCGTAAGCGGAACAAACGGTAAAACGACCGTGTGCAATATAATAAGCGACGCTTTAAATGCGGCGGGCGAAAAGTCTTACTTAGTCGGTAACGTCGGCTCGCCTTTAATCGACGCCGCTTTTTTTGCGGGGTTTAGCGACGTATGCGTTACCGAGGTATCTTCCTTTCAACTGGAAACGATTGAAAAGTTTTCGGCTCCGATAAGCGTTTTGTTAAACGTTACCGAAGACCACCTCGACAGACATTATACGATGGAAAACTACGTTTATCTTAAAAAAAGGCTTTTTAAAAACAGTACTCGCTTCGACACGGCAGTGCTAAATTACGACGACGAAATCGTACGGAAAATCGGTAGCGCGTTAGATTGCAAAAAAGTGTGGTTTTCACTAAGGGAAAAAGTCGACGGCGCATACTTTGACGACGGTAAAATTTATTACCGAGGCGAAGAAATTTTAAATACCGATGACCTTATCGTAAAGGGCGAACACAACGTTTTAAACGCCCTTGCCGCCGTATGTGCGCTAAAAGTTTACGGCGTGGAAAGCAAGGATATCGAAAAGTCCTTATGTTCTTTCGGCGGCGTTGATTTTAGATTGCAAGACAAGGGCGAATACGGGGGCGTAAAATACATAAACGACTCGAAATCCACGAACGTAGATTCCGGTATAAAAGCCGTTGACTATATGACGCAAGACACGATTATGATTTTGGGCGGTAAGGATAAAAATCAAGATTATTCGCCGCTTTTTAAAGCAATTAAAAATCGTGAAGACGTAATAAAGCACGTCGTTATTATAGGCGAGTGCCGCTATAAAATGTTAAAAAAGGCAATATCATGCGATTATTTGCAAGTTTCGGTGGCAAACGACCTCGAAACCGCCGTTAAGATAGCGAAAACAATTGCGAAAAGCGGCGATTGCATACTGTTTTCTCCGTCCGCCTCGAGTTTCGACGCTTACGAAAACTATATTGAAAGGGGAAAGCGTTTTAACGAACTTATCGCCGATGAAAATTAAAAAAACAAAAGGCGGGGATATTTTTATTCCCTTTTCCGTGATTGTATTGGCGGTTTTCGGTATCGCTGCGGTTTACTCGGCATCGAGCTACGTCGCGAAAGCCGATTACGGAAACGAATACTACTATGCGACAAAGCAAGCGGTAGGTTTTTTGCTCGGGCTTACGGTAATGATTTTTACCGCAAACGTCGATTACAGATTTTACCTAGGGAAATGCAAGTGGATGTATTTGGCGGGTATTATAGTTTTATCGCTTTGCTTCGTGCCTTTTTTGTCGGTGGAAGTTTACGGCGCAAAGCGTTGGATAAACCTCGGCTTTTTCACCGTTCAGCCCTCCGAAATCGCTAAATTTTGTTATGTTTTCGCGCTTTCGGAATATTTTGCGAAAAACCCCGCCCGTGCGCGAAGTTTCAAAGGTGTATTAATACCGCTTATAAGCGGGATTTTAATGTGCATACTTATCGTTATAGAGCCGAATATGTCTATAACCGTATGCCTTTTTGCGGTAATGCTTTCCATGCTGTTTCTTGCCGGTATGAAGATTAAGCATTTTTTGGTGATTTTAGTACCCGCGATTTTGCTTATTCCCGTACTTATCGTTGCCGAGCCGTATAGACTTCGTCGTTTAACGGCGTTTATAAACCCGTGGGAAAACCCGAAAGGCGAAGGCTACCAACTTTTGCAATCGTTATACGGGTTGGGCTCGGGCGGACTTTTCGGCGTAGGGCTTTTCAATTCGAGGCAAAAATACAGGTATCTTCCTTTTTCCGAAAGCGACTTCATTCTTTCGGTGATAGGGGAAGAAACGGGCTTTTTCGGCACTGCGGCGTTGTTTAGTTTAATGGCGTTTTTGATTTACAGAGGAATAAAAGCGGCAAAAGGTTCCAAAGATATGTTCGGCTACTTGTTATCGGTGGGGATTACCGTAACTTACGCCGTACAAGTTGCCGTAAACGCACTTGTGGTAACCGGCTCGATACCGCCTACGGGGCTGCCGCTGCCGCTGATTTCTTCGGGAAACACTTCGGTAATGGTTTTTATGGGCGCTTTCGGCGTGCTTTACAACATAACGAAACAAAACAGCGAAAAACCCCCGACTGTTTTGACGGATACAATCGAAAAACAAAGACTTTTTAGCACAGATAAACCTTTTCGCATAAAATAGACTATGCCCGAAAAGGTTTTTTAATTTAGGTTGATATGTCGGAGTTTGTAATTAAAGGCGGTAATACATTATACGGCGGCGTAAAAATTTCCCCCGCAAAAAATTCCGTGCTTACGCTTATGTGCGCCTCGATACTTTTAGCGGACGAAGTTCTTATAAAAGACGCCCCTTATATAGGCGACGTAAACGTCATGGCGGAAATTATAAATGCTATCGGCGGAAAAGCCGAACGAAAAAGCGAAGGATTGTATATAAATACAAAAAACGTGTGCGAAACGGTCGTTCCTAAGGATAAATCTTCTATGATCAGAGCCTCGTTTTTTTTATGCGGCGCGCTCGTGTCGAGATTTAAAACCGCCACTTTGTATAAACCGGGCGGCTGTAAAATCGGGAAAAGAAACGTCGACATACATTTGGAAGGTTTAAAAAAGCTCGGCGTAAAAATCACGGACTACGGCGACAGATATTTTTTCGAGTGCGAAAAACTTTGCGGTGCGAAAATCAAACTGCGTTACCCGAGCGTCGGCGCTACGGAAAATCTTATAACGGCGGCGGTTTCGGCGTGCGGCGTAACCATAATCGAAAACGCCGCAAAGGAGCCCGAAGTCAAAGACCTTTGCGATTTTTTAAACCTGTGCGGGGCAAAAATAAAAGGCGGCGGAAGCGGTAAAATTTACATACGAGGCGTCGAAAAACTGAACGGTAAAATTTGTTATAAACCCGTCCCGGACAGAATAGAAACAGCCACTTTTTTGCTTGCGGGCTACCTACTTGGCGGCAAGTTTGAAATTTCTTCGATAAAATCAGAAAATATTTACTTTTTAATGAAAAAAATTCGTAATATTACTTGCAATAACAAGGGGTTTTGTGCTAATATATACAGAGAGAAAATATATATACAGTCCGACGGCAATCCGAAAGGGCTCGGCAGTTTGGTTACGGCGCCCTATCCGATGTTTCCTACCGATATGCATCCGCTTTGTTCGGCTGTCGGTGCTGCGGCAAGCGGGGTAACGGAAATTACGGAAAACGTATTCGAAAGCAGATTTTCTTACCTTGACGGGCTTAAGCTTTTCGGTGCGGATTACGTAAAATGCGGACAGACGGTTACTTTTTTCGGAAGGACGTTACACTCAGCCGACGTTACCGCGCCCGATTTACGAGGCGGTGCGTGTTATGTTTTGGCGGCGCTCAAAGCGCAAGGCACTTCCACCGTTAAAAGTGCCGAAACCGTAATGCGCGGCTACGACGGTTTAGACAAAAAACTCGCTATGCTCGGCGCAAATATTAAACTTACTGACGGTAACTACTTATGAAACACAAAAAATTGCTTATATTAAGCGGCGCTCTTACGGTGATACTGTTTTTCGTTCTTGTTTTCGTAACGGTATTCAGGGTTTACGACGTAAGCATCGACTATTCGGTATACTCTAACGAAGATTATTTGGTTGCCGAGGAAATTTTGGCTTCCTACAAAGGTAAAAATCTTATCTTTGTCGACACCGACGAAATCGCCGCTAAAATCGTGGAAAATACAAACTTAAAAGTACGCAGCATCGAAAAGGAATATCCTTTTTCCCTCAAAGCCGAACTTTACTCGAGTGAGGAAAGATTCGCAATAAAAGCCGAAAACGGCGCTTACTACGTAATAGACGTCGACTATGTCGTTTTAAAAACGAGGGACACGCTTGTAAATCCCGCCGACGGACTTAGCGACGTTTTGATAGACTTTCAAACGGAAATCAAACCGTCGATAACTTTAAAACAGCCTTTGAAATACGCAAATCAAGAACTTTTCGATTCTTTAAAAGCGGCGATAGATTGTTTCGACAGTCCGAGGGATCGCATTTACTCGGTAACCGTCATCGAAACTCAAGAAAAAGGCAATTATCGTATAGAAATCGACATGAGAAGCGGCGTTACGATGCAAATTCGCAAAGCAACCAAGTCAACGCGCGAAAAAGTCCTTGCGGGCATTTCCAAGTACGAATCGCTTTCAGGCGGCGACTTGTTAAACGGCACCATCGAGTGTTTCGAAATGGACAACGGAAGCATCGTATCGGTATATACGAAACTTTAACTTTTTTAAACCGCCTACGCAATATGTTGCGGGCGGACAAGCAACTAACGTTAACAACATGAGGTACGACTATGTTAAAAGATGCCGTTGCCGTATTGGATATAGGTTCATACAGCCTGACCGCCATGATAGGCGAGAACGGAATAAATAACAATTTCACTATCCGTGCGATCGTTAAACGCGTTCACGACGCTTTTACGGAAGACGGAATACAAGAACGTCAACTATACAACGCCATATCGGACAGTCTTCGTGCGATAGCGTCGTCGGCAAAAGCCCGTTTGGACAAGGTTTACGTAGGGGTTCCGAGTGATTATTTATCCCTCATAAACACGGAAAGACGCAGTTTTTTCAATCGCAAAAAACGCATACGCGAAAAAGACTTGACCGAGTTTTTCGATGCGGCGGTTAAAGGTATAGACGCAGGCGATTACGAAGTTATCACAAGAAGCAGCGTTTGCTACTATATAGACGGAAATCTGCGCTCGGACGACGTTTTGGGCGTTGCGACCTCGTCGCTTTCGTCCTACGTTTCGGTGTATTGCGCACGTAGGGATTTTACGGGAATCATCCGTAAAATGTTATCGAGTCTCGGCGTTAACGAGGTGATTTTCATCCCCGTTCCGTTAGCGGAAGGCAATTTGCTGTTTTCGTTAGAGGAAAGGCGTTCGATGCAAATTTTACTCGACGTCGGGTATCAATCGACTTCGCTTACCGTTTTATCGGGCGACGGCGCACTGTTTCAAGACAGTTTCGCCGTAGGCGGCGGATACGTTACGGCGTATTTATACGAACGTTTCCGCGTCGATTTCGACATAGCCGAAAGGCTTAAACGCAAAATCAATCTGAGTATTCACGGCGACAACGGAAACTACGTTGTTTTATACGGCGAAGGTCAATATACTTTTTCCGTAAAAGAGGCAAACGACGTAACGCGTGCCGTTATCGATCTCATTTCGGAAAAATTCGATAAAGCATTACTAAACAGCCGCGTGAGGCTTCCGCATAACGTTGCGGTATCCCTAACGGGCGGCGGAATTTCTTATATAAGGGGCGGCGCAGAGTATTTATCCTCGACCGTCGAAATGCCGGTTAACGTCGTATCGCCCAAAATCGCGTACATGTCCAAGCCCGACGACAGTTCGTCGTTAGCGGTTTTGAATTACGCCCTCAACCACAAATTTTACTAATACCAATAGATACAGCCATAAAAGGGGAGAGCCATGAGTAAAGATCGTTACCAAGCAAAATCACTTAACAAGAAGAAACACAAATTCGGCAGCGGTAAAGGCGGTTACGGCGCGCTCGGTTCGAGGGAGATAACCCCTCTCGAGTTCACCGCAATCGAACTTCCGGAAGTCGAAGAAGTCTTGCCCGAGGAAGACGTTTTACAAGAAGACGTTTCCGACGTTTTGACCGAAACTTTCGATGAAGAAAACCTCGATAGCGACGTTGTCGATGTCGAAGAAGCCGAAGCGCTCGAAGAGGTTGAAGACGCAGAGAAAGCTCCTGCCGAAGACTATTCGCAAACGGTTTACCTGAACGAAGACGGCGAAGCCGACACCGATAAGGTTAATGCGTCCGACGAAGCCGAAGTCGAAACGGAAAACGCTTTGGAGGAAGCCGCGGCAAGCGTCGATGAGGCAGCGAACAAGCCTTCTCAAGAGGAGCTTATCCGCCTCGCCGTGGAGGAAGCGCTTAAAAAACGCGACAAGGAAGAACTTGCGCTTCTCGAGATGATGGAACGCGAAGAAACCGAAAGACGCGAAAAAGCAATCCGCGACGCAATTAGCGAAAGAGAAGCTTTGGAACGCGAAAGAAACCTCGCTAAAGAGGAAGAACAACGCAAGTACGCGCTCGAACAAGAACTGAAACTTCAAAAACTCGAAGAAGATTACAGACGTAAGTCTTTAGAGGAAGAAGAAAAACGCCGCGAAGAAGCCGAGCAAAGACGCATTGCCGAGGAAGAAGCCAAACGTCAAGCCGAAGAGGCAAGACTTGCCGCCGAAGAAGAGGCAAAACGTCAGCAAGAGGAAGAACAGCGTATGCACGAAGCACTCGAGGAACAAAGAAGACAACAAGACCTCGAAAACGCTCGCCAAAGAAAGGCGTTAGAGGACGAGTTACAAGCGCATAGGGAAGAACTTTTAAGAAAAGAACAAGAACTTAACGAACTTCGCGAAAAGCAATTAGCTGAAGAAGCCGCAAGAAAACAAGCCGAAGAAGAGGCAAGACTTGCCGCTGAAGAAGCTGCAAGAAAACAAGCCGAAGAAGAGGCAAGACTTGCTGCAGAAGAAGCCGCAAGGAAACAAGCCGAAGAAGAGGCAAGACTTGCTGCAGAAGAAGCCGCAAGGAAACAAG
>CAYNLN010000001.1:164207-166667 GCA_964398065.1 uncultured Christensenella sp.
CCGAAGAAGAAGCAAGACTTGCCGCTGAAGAAGCCGCGAGAAAACAAGCCGAAGAAGAAGCAAGACTTGCAGCGGAAGAAGCCGCGAGAAAACAAGCCGAAGAAGAAGCAAGACTTGCCGCTGAAGAAGCCGCAAGAAAACAAGCCGAAGAAGAAGCAAGACTTGCTGCAGAAGAAGCGGCAAGAAAACAAGCTGAAGAAGAACGTCAAAGAATGCAAGAACAGTTCGAAGAGTTGCGCAGACAGCAAGAACTCGAGACCGCTAAGTTAAAACAAGCGCTCGAAGAAGCATTACAAGCGCAAAAGGAAGAACTTTTAAGAAAGCAGCAAGAGCTTGACGAAATGCGCCAAGAACAACAACTTGCCGAAGAACGTCATCAAGCAGAACTCGAAGAACAACGCAGACTCCAACGCGAAGCAGAAGAAAGACGTATCGCCGAAGAGGAAGCAAGAAGACAAGCCGAGGAAGCAGCAAGGCTCGCTGCAGAAGAAGAGGCAAGAAGAATTGCCGAGGAAGAAGCAAGGCTTGCTGCCGAAGAAGAAGCAAGGCTCGCTGCCGAAGAAGAAGCAAGGCTCGCTGCCGAAGAAGAAGCAAGACTTGCCGCAGAAGAAGAAGCGAGAAGAATTGCCGAAGAGGAAGCAAGACTCGCTGCCGAAGAGGAAGCAAGAAGACAAGCCGAAGAAGAAGCAAGGCTTGCCGCAGAAGAAGAGGCTAGAAGAATTGCCGAGGAAGAAGCAAGACTCGCCGCCGAAGAAGAGGCGAGAAGACAAGCCGAAGAGGAAGCAAGAAGAATTGCCGAGGAAGAAGCAAGGCTCGCCGCAGAAGAAGAGGCAAGAAGACAAGCCGAAGAGGAAGCAAGACTTGCAGCAGAAGAAGAGGCGAGAAGACAAGCCGAGGAAGAAGCAAGACACAATTATTATTCAGATTACAATTACGAGGAGGAGTCGGGGTATTCCGATATAGACGATATGAATAACGCAACAGTAGCAAAAATTAAAGTAGTAGGCGTTGGCGGTGCAGGTTCCAACGCAGTTAACAGAATGATAGAACTCGGCGTCAACACAGCCGAATTCGTAGCAGTAAACACCGATAAGCAAGCGTTGATGTTATCGCTTTGCGACGACAGCAACAAAATCCAAATCGGTGCAAACGTAACTAAAGGATTGGGCGCAGGTGCCGATCCCGCCATCGGCGAACAATCTGCCGAAGAAAGCAGAAAAGCAATCGAAGAAGCCGTTAAAGGCGTCGATCTTTTGTTCATAGCAGCAGGTATGGGCGGCGGCACGGGGACAGGTGCGGCGCCTATCGTAGCAAAGATAGCAAAAGAAGCAGGTTGCGTAACCGTTGCAGTCGTTACGAGGCCTTTCCATTTCGAAGGTAAAAAGCGTGAATTAAACGCTAAAAAAGGCGTCAACAACCTTGCAAAATACGTTGACACCATTATAATCATTCCTAACGACAGACTTTTAGAAGCGCTTCCCGCAGACACGCCGTTCGTAGACGCTCTTAAGTATGCCGACGACACGCTTCGTCAAGGTATTTGCGGTATAGCAGACCTTATCGCTACGCCGTCGCTTATCAACCTCGACTTTGCCGACGTAAGAACGATTTTGAAAAACCAAGGTCTCGCACACATGGGCGTAGGTAAAGCAAAAGGCGAAAACCGCGTTATCGAAGCAGTACGCCAAGCAGTTGCAAGCCCGCTTTTGGAAACGACTATCGAAGGCGCACACGGTATCATATTGAACGTTACCGGCGGCAAAGATCTTTCTATGCAACAGGTTAAGGAAGCGGCTGACAGAGTTCAGGAAATCATCGATCCTACCGCAAACATTATCTTCGGTATGAACGTCAATCCCGAACTTCAAGAAGAAATCATCATTACGATTATAGCAACCGGTTTCGATAAAAAAGTCGGCGAAGACGAAAACGGAGAACAACAAAAATCCATTCGTCCCGCTATTTCGGTAAACTCTAAGCCCGAACAAAGCGAAGAGTTTATGAGAATTCAACGCGGCGGCTACGAAACCGTTAAGTCCACCGACCTTATAAGAAACGCATATAGAAAAGAAGAAAAACCTTACGAGC
This sequence comes from uncultured Christensenella sp., assembly GCA_964398065.1. Lineage (GTDB taxonomy): Bacteria > Bacillota > Clostridia > Christensenellales > Borkfalkiaceae > UBA4636. Next base: position 166,296 of record CAYNLN010000001.1, read on the forward strand.
CTACTTTCCCCGAAAGGGCTAAATCCGAACCCGTCGAAGAACCCGCGTTCGATAACGAACCCGAAGAAACCAACGTTTCGAAAGACAGAAAGATTCCGTCGCTCGTCAGCAGACTTTTCGGTAAAAAGAACTAATCTTTTTATAGGTTGTTTATAATAAAAGCACAAATCCGTTTTAGTATAGACTTATACAAAACGAACGTCCTTGCATACAAAGACTTGAAAAGCCGAACCGATTTGTCTAAAAAGAATTAAACAACAAACCGATTTGTGTATATAGACTTGAAAACCGAATCGATTTGTGTAAAAAAGATTAATAAAATAGTTACGGGCTGCCCGCTATCGCGGCAGCCCGTATTTTATGCAAATTAGC
>CAYNLN010000002.1:0-121680 GCA_964398065.1 uncultured Christensenella sp.
TCTTTAAGCCGTATTTCTTTCTTTCCTTCATTCTCGGGTCTCTGGTTAAATAACCCGCTTTTTTGACAGCCGAACGAAGTTCGGGTTCTGCAACGACGAGCGCCCTTGCGATACCGTGACGGATAGCGCCTGCCTGACCGGTGAAACCACCGCCGTTAACGTTTACGAAAACATCGTAATCGGCTTCTTTAGCGGTAAGGGTCAAAGGTTGACGGATAACGAGTTTAACGGTGTCTAAAGCACAGTATTCGTCAATGGATCTGCCGTTTATAACATAAGTGCCGTTTCCGCCGGGAATAAGGCGTACTCTTGCGACTGCTTTCTTTCTTCTGCCCGTTCCCCAGAACTGGACTTTCTTCTTCATAGCTTTAGCCATAGTAGATTACCCTCCTATCAGTAGTCAAGCTTAAGCTCGGTCGGTTGTTGAGCTTGCTGTTTGTGTTCGGCGCCCTTGTAAACGCGAAGTTTTTTGAGCATCTTTTTGCCTAAGGTGTTCTTAGGAAGCATGCCCTTAACCGCTTCGTAAACGGCGACATCGGACTTTTTAGCCATGATTTCGCTGTAAGGGATTTGCTTTAAACCGCCGACGTAACCGGTGTGATAGGTGTAAAGCTTCTTTTCGAGCTTCTTGCCGGTTAAAACAACCTTATCGGTGTTGAGAACGATTACGAAATCGCCGCAATCTACGTTCGGGGTAAATGTAGGTTTATGTTTGCCTCTTAAAATAGCCGCAACTTGAGATGCGAGTCTGCCGAGCGGCATACCGGTAGCGTCGACGACGTACCACTTTCTCTCAACCGTGGCGGGATTTGCCATATATGATTTCATGATAAATAATCTCCGAAATAATTGTTATTATGCTTTTTGGGCGGTCGAAACTTTTTACGCAAGGGGCTAATTCGCATAAAAAAACCACCGCTTTATTCAAGCGACTATCACATTTTAACTTATTATTATATTTAAGTCAAGCATTTTTCGCGATTTTTTCGGGTTTTTATTCACCTTTTTACTTAATTTTTGTCTTTTTCGGAAAAAATTAAAATCACACACAATATCTTGTGTTTTTGTTTTTTGTAAAACACAACGGCTGAAATTGTTCGACTTTCTTACGTAGCGTCGACGGAATTTATCTCGGCGCTTTTAAAACCTTCCGCTTTTTGAAATAAGCAATAGTACCCGCTACTTGTACAAAACAAATCGCGCGGAACGTAATATCCGTTTTCGAAACCTTTCGGCGGGAAGCCTCGTTTCGCCGCGACGGCATAAACAAAGTATCCGATTGTTTTGCCGATTTTCACAGCGCCTAAATAGTACGGCTTTTGACCGTCCATTACGTAAAACTCCGAATTAGGAATCGCCAAATATAGGTCGTTCGTCCTTTCTCTTTTAGCGACTATTTTACGAAACTCGTATTCTTCTCCGAATAATACGACCTCGTCTTTTTCAGATAATAAATCGCTCCTTTCCCCGCAATATGTAGCGTTTTCGGGCTTATTGACCGACTTTTTGCAATCGCAAGCGTTTGCTTCATCCGTATAAGCGCAAGTTTTTTGGCTTTTATCTTTTCCGATTTCGACAAATTGTTTTTCAGCGTTTTCATCGTCAATAATCTCAGTTTCATATTCGTTAACCGCCTGATAATAATTTTCTTCCGCCAATGCTTCGTCGTCGTATATTAATCGGCTTTTTATGCTTTCCGAAATCCCGTTTTCGCCCGCAAATCCGCTTTTTTCGAAAAAATGCTTTACCGATATTAAATCAGGAAAAGCAGCCTCGACGTCGCCGTCTATTATAGCCGCGCATTTTACGTCGCCGAATAAATCGACGTTCTGTAAAAAATCGCCGTTTTCGACATAGCAAAAATTCACCCCGTCCGAAACGACGTATTTTGCGCCCGCGAATTTTTTATCGCCGAACGCTATCGTAACCCGAGCGCCGCTTAAATCGCTTTTTATTCTGACAACCGAAACGGTTTCGCCCGATTTGTTTTTTAGAACAAATACCTTTTTTGAATTTTCCAAATTTTTTATTTACCCAAGGCTAATATATTCTCGAAAACACCAAATATTGTCGTATTTAATATACTAAAACACGATTCGAAAATAAAATCTGTTTTTATCGAATTGTGTTTTTTTTGAAAGATTATTTGGTTCAAGCGCAAAAAACCCGCCTGTAGGCAGGTTATCGGCACGTTTTTATTATTTACGAATTGCTTGCTTTATTCGTCTTTCGTATTTAGATCTATTTTTTTCGAAATTTCATCATGACGGCGCAGCATTTCCATAACGGACTGCTTCGGCGATACGGTATAAGCGTCTTTTACCGTAAAATCACCGCCGAAAGAAGGCTTGCCGCCACCTGTATTCGTGGCGTTTTCGGGCTTATTGCTCGACTTTTGCTTGTTTTTTGACGACCCCAATAAGGCTTCCGTCAATTTTGAAAGCACGTTGTAAAAATTATCGTTTTTCATAATCGGTTTCCTTTCTTCGAAGTTTTAACTACGGTATACTTTGCCGATTCGAACATCGGTTTTTAACATTTGTCGACTAATATGTAGGCACTTGCTTTTTGGGCTGTCTCTTCAAATTAATTATAAAAAACGTCTTGCTTCGGCGCAAACCTGAGCCGTAAAACGCCCGAAGAACGGCTGCCTTTTCTCAAAAAGTACAATTTATTGAACGATTTTGGTTATTTTAACTAAAAAATAACCCTCATTTTATTGATTAATTTGTTTTTTTAGTATATAATAAACAATACCGACTAAAAGCGGGCGCTTTCGTTAGCATCGCTTAGGCGGGACGATTGGTATAATTATATTACTGCTGCCGAAAAAAAATTACCGAATCGGCGGTTAAAAAGGAGTAATAGATGAAAAAGTTTTTATGTTTAGTTCTTGCACTCGGGTTAGCCCTTTCTTTAGCGGCTTGCTCAACCGGTTGGAAGTCGACCGTAACCGATTATTCGGGCGAAGTATCTTCTAACGGCGGATTTGCAGTCGTCAAAGGCGACTACGTTTATTTTATAAACGGCGTTGAATCCAACACAGCCGACAACACTTACGGAACGCCCCTAAAAGGCGCACTTTTGCGTACTAAGGTTGCCGATCTCGGCAAAGACAACGCCGCAAGCGAAGTTGTTATTCCGAGGCTTGTTTTAACGGAATCCGTTGAAAGCGGTAGCGGTTTTTACATTTACGGCGACTATGTTTACTATACTTCCCCCAGCACGCAGAAAGACAAAACCGGCACCGTACAAAACAGTTCTTTGGTTTATATGAGAACCAAACTCGACGGCACCGACACAACCGAAATAACAACCGTCGATAATTTAACTTCCGACTACAGATACGTACAAAGCGGCGAAAATGTTTACCTCGTATTAAACACGACCGACGAAGACGGCAACAACGTATTGATTTCTTACGACGCGGCTAAGAAAAACACGGTTATAGCGCAAAGCAACACCGTACAAAACTACGTATTCTCCGACGATATCGCAAAAACTTATTGCTACTACGTCGAAACGGCTTATAACGAAGAATTGAAAGAAGATGAATCTTTCCAAAACATCGTTAAATTCGATTTCACTAAATCCGTCGAAGACGAAGAAGTCGTATTAAAGGGCGACGACGGTACGCAAGGTTCGACTTTCTCGCTTATTAAAGACACCGGTAGCGAAGTTTACTATTCCAAGACATCCGTCGACACGACGGTTACGACTTCCGTACAATATTACGCAGCCGTAAACAACACCTTTAAAGGCACGCTTTTAAGCGAAAACACCACGAACGCTTCTACGATTTTTGCGTCGACGTCTTTCTATAAAGCCCCCGATTGCATCGTTTATTTCGACAGCACTTTAGGCTTTTTGAAATATGACTACACAAAATATAACGATCCCGCAACGCTCGGCGTCGTATATCTTGTAGACAAAACCGTTGTAAACGAACTTTCCTCTTTAACCGTTAGTTCTTATACCGATAAGTACGTTTATATGACGGATTCTTCTAATTATTATTACAGAATCGACGTCGAAAAATTACTTGCCGGCAATTGCGAAGTCGAACAAATGACTTACGTTTCGCTTTCGACGTCTTCTACCTTCTACGCTCCCGAAATCATCGGCGATTACATTTTGGCGGCTTGCGACACTTCACCTTTAGGCGATTACGTTTATGCCGTAAAAATTCAGACCGGTCTTTCCGACGAAGAAAAAGAAGCAAAACTTAAAACTTACGACTTCACCGTTAAGGAAAACCTCGAAAACTTTGCTAAGTTAAGACTCGGCACCATGACCGATGCGGATAAGGAAACTTACGACACTTACTTAGAAGATACTTTCGAAGACGAAGAAGCATAATTTTTAAGCATCGAAGTTTTTGAACTAAACTTTTCAAACAAACGGACTCTTGCCTATTTTGCAAAAGTCCGTTTTTATTTTAAATATAGCCTGTTTATTGCTAAAAAGGAATACTTATTATGAATTTTGACGCTTGTATTTTCGATTTCGACGGCACTATAATAGATAGCGAAAAATACCACTTCGAGGCTTGGAAGCGCGTTGCGGACAGTATCGGGGCGGATTTTACGTACGAAGAATACCTGCCCTTTAAAAGCGCCGGAAGAAGCGTCGTTATACCTTATTTGTTAAACAAAGCAAATATAGAATGTACCGACGCCGTTTATGACGATTTTTTCAACTTGAGAAGTCGTGAGATTTTGAAATCTTTAAAAAAACTTAACGAAAACGATATTATGCACGGCTTTATCGACTTTGTAAAAATATTGAAAAGTAAAGGTGTAAAAACGGCGGTAGCGTCCTCGAGCGCCGCTGCCCACGTAACGGCTCAAAGATTCGGTATTTATAACCTTTTCGATGTCTTTATAGACGGTGAAGCGGGCTTACCGAATAAACCCGACCCGTCGATATTTTTGCACGCGGCAAGGCTTTTAGGCGTTCAGCCCTCTAAGTGCGCCGTTTTCGAAGACTCGATAAACGGACTAAAAGCAGGTAAAAACGCCGGAATGAAAGTTATAGGTTTGCAAACATACTTTACCGACATAGCCGATTTTATAATCGACGATTACACGGATAAAACATTGAGTAAATTATTCGATTAACGCAAAAAACCGACCTATAGGTCGGTTTTTTGCGTAATAAATGTTCCACGAAGCGATATGCACCCAAAAAATCGGACGATTTCGGCGGTGTGTTTTTTATTTTTAAAACTTTTTTAGTTTATAAACAGTGACTACGGTTAAAAGATTATTTTTGTTTGCAATTGCAATAAGAATGTGCAAAAATAAAATTAGATTTTATTGTTTTGCCTTAGGTTTATTTTAATATATTTTATTTTCGGTATCTTTGTTAAATGCATCGATTTCTTCTTTTGTAATACCGTAAAACAGTCAATAATTTTCTCTAAATAAATTGATAACACGCTTCCCTTGCTTCTCGGCATATTTTACGGCTTTTTTCGCTCCGCTTCGATACCTTTTTGTATCAACATAACAAATAACCATATCGCTGTCATCGACCATTCTTCGATTGGATACAATAATTTGCCTTTTAAAGTATTCTTCTTCGATGTCGTAAATCAGTGTCTCAACATCGTTATATAAATCTGCCCTTGACAACAATTGGTTTTTACCCCTTTGTAAAACATTCAGTGTGGTAAAAACAACGGTTATCTTAATATTGAGATGACTTCGCCTTAATTCCCTGCAAACAGATAATGCTAAACGGTCGAATTCTCCGTGTGTGCCGATGATGCAATGTATATCTTCGTCTAAATGTTTTTTTATTTCGACTTTTAATCTTTCCTTAATATTCCTGCTGAATACTTCTCTATGCCCAAAAAATGTAATTGTTATCATTTTACCCCCAACACTTCTATTATAGCACAAAATAGAAGTTATATCTTCTATTTTTAATACATTATTTTGTTAAAATTATAGAAGATATAACTTTGGGATAGAAAATATATGGTTTTGGAAAAAGCGATAACTAAAAGAATTTATGATTTGTGCGAAGAACGAAACATAACTCCGAATAAATTAGCAGAACTTGCCGGAATGCCACCCGGTTCTTTGAAAAGCATTTTTTACGGGAAAAGTAAAAATCCCGGAACAAGAACAATTCTCGACCTTTGTCAAGCATTAGATATTTCGTTGTACGATTTCTTTGATGACGACTTATTCAAAGATAAAAATTTAGAGGGAACATATTAAAAGACTAAACACCGAAAAAATGTTTAGTCTTTTTTTTGATGACAAGAAAACTCGACTTGTGCTACGAAAAAATCGTTTCCCTCAAAACATTCATTGCTTATATCATATGTATTTGTTTCGTTATATAAAGTCTTTTCGCTTATTAGTCTGGAACTATCATGAGCTTGAACACTTAATGTATTAAAAGAAAACTTAACAAAAACAACCAATAAAATAACACATAATGCTATACAAAAAAATCTACATATACTTTTCATTGGAAAATTCCTCTTTTTTAATTATACTTAAAGCAATGTTTGACTTTGTGTACTTTTGATAATATCCAGCGTAAAGTACTTTTTCACTTTCTAAATCAAAAACATATAAAGCGATAGGTGCGCTGCCGTCACAATTAATATTATTGAGCCTAACTTTTATTCCGTCTGTAATTATGAACAAATGATTGTCAAAAGGATAAACACCCAGTATTTCACTTGTTCGGTAAAATATTTCATAGCCTTTTTGAAAATCATGCCAAATATGAGAAATTTTGACGTAAGTTTCGCTTTTTTCGCGCATAAATTCGTCGTCTATAAACCACGATTTGTTTTTATACTTAATAAAATAATCGTAACTTTTACCGTCTTCATCCTTGTATTTATATAGTATTTCAAGTATTGAACCGACAAATTCAACCATTCCTTGAAAATGCTGAGTAGATGTTTCATTTGTAATTTCAGTTGAAAACTCATACCCATCGAACTCGATTGGTATTTCATCCATTTTTTGCGTTAAATAAGCCGTTGAGCCGTTATCGAAGGGATTACATCCGACCAAGGTCGTTGTTAAAATTACGGTAACTATCGTTACCGTAATTATTTGTAATAGCTTTTTCATTCAATTAATCCTCCTTGTGTTTTATTGTAATGTAAAGTTGCGCGTTGTTATAAACGCTTAAATACCCGGCATAATAAATTTTTTCTTCTATTAAATCATACTTGTACAAGGTTATCGGATAAAAACCTATTACATTAATCTTTTGTGTCCACGTCGACTGTAAGCCATTTGTAATTATAAACAAATTATCATCAAAAACATACAAACTATAAATTTGACTATGTCCGCTTTTACGATTGGATGCATTCGTTATCTGCCCGTAATTACACCAAATATCGTGAATTTTTACATATACTTCGCTTTTTTGGCGCATAAATTCATCGCAAATCAATATTCTGTTATCATCATAAATAAGCAAATAATCGTAGCCATAATCACCCACATAACTTTCTACAGCAACAACCGTACCATTTACGGTCGCCTGACCGGAAAAACCATTTATAGAATTTGCAAGACTATTTATTCTGACCAATTCATACCCATCGAACTCGATTGGTATCTCATCCATTTTTTGCGTTAAATAAGCCGTTGATCCGTTATCGAAAGGATTACACCCGACTAAGGTCGTTGTTAAAATTACGACAACTATCGTTACCGAAATTATTTGAAAAAGCTTTTGCATTCAATTAACCCTCCTTTAATATTATTTTGTCCTTTTTGCTTTTGTGTGTTCTAATAAACCTTTGTACATCTCGTTTCATTTGTGTAAAGAAAGATTTTTTCACATCCTTTCGACTTCTAAAATAATTATTACACGAAAAAAGCCGTTTGTCAATACCCGAATTAAAAAAATTGTTTTTTTGTAGTTTCGGAGTACTTTGCAAGCCGTGAATAATCAAAGGTTTTTGTTTTCGCAAATTAGTTTAGTACAATACCCATATAATGCAAAAACCGACCTATAGGTCGGTTTTTGCATTATGCGAGAGGTTTTTTGTTTTGCTTACGAAAAACAAAAACTTAAAAGTATTACGTACTCGAAAGCGTAAAGAGGAGTGTTTTTTTAGGCAAATATGTTTTGCAAAGGTTTTGTCGTCAGACAAAATATTTGTCCCTTGGTATACAATACAATAAGGCGACGCATTGCTTGCAATACGTCGCCTTATTGTAACTTCTTATATTTTAAATATTAGTTTTCTTCGTTGGTGTTGACGGTGTTTTCGGATTTTTGGCTGTTTCCTAAAAAGACGGCGTTACCGAAACCTGTCGACTTTGCGCGAGGAGAAGATTGTCTTCTGCCGCCTCTTTGACCGCCCTTACGGTCGAAGTTTTTACCGCCTTTGCCGCCGTTATGACTGCGACGATTGTTGTTGTCGCGTCTTGCGTTATATCTGTCGTTACGCTTAGAAGGATCGTAACCGTCGGGAATTATAGCGATATATCTGTTAGGTTCTTTACCTTCGGAAGCCGTTTTAACGCCTTCGAAATCAACGAGGGTCGAGTGAATAATTCTTCTTTCGAAAGGATTCATAGGTTCTAAAACTACCTTTCTGCCCGTTTTTACGGCTTTTGCGGCGAGTTTTAACGCTAAGTTCTTTAAGGTATCTTCCCTCTTGTCGCGATAGCCTTCGCAGTCGACGACTAAGCGTGCGTAATTTTCTTTTCCGCTGTTATACACTGCGCTTGCGAGGCATTGAAGAGAATCGAGAACTTCTCCCCTATAACCTATTATTTGAGAAGAATCCGTAGTAATTAAATTGATTACGACTTTACCTTCTTCGTTAACGCTTGCTTCCGTTGTGGCGGTAACGTTCATTACTTTAAACAAACCGTCTAAAAACTCTACGGCGTTATCTACGTCGGTTTTCTTTTTAGTTACGCTTACCTTTGCAGGTTTTGAACCGATGCCCAAAAAACCGCTTTTGGGTTCTTCTAAAACTACGATTTCGGCATTTTCTTTGGTAAGACCGAGTGCCTTTAAACCTTCCTGTACGGCATCTTCTATAGTCTTGCCCGTAAATTCGTTATTCATTATAAAATCTCCTACTTGAAATTGTTTTTAATGTTATTTGCTTTTTCTGAAACGTTTGTCGTTTTTCAAGTTTTCTTCTTCTATTTTTTTGTTGAAACTTTTTTCGACGAGTTTGTTTATAACAACCGTGCTAACCGTTGAAATAACAGAGCTGACAACCATATAAATCGAGAAAGACGCAGTGTAAATGAATGCAAAGACACCGAACATAACGGGCATCATCCACATCATCATTTTAGACGTTTGTGCTGCTGTACCGTCGACGGATTGCAGTTCCATTTGTGCCTTCTGAGTTTTGTTTGAAATCACGGTCGACAAAATCATTACGCCGATAGACAAAACTACTAATATAAGATAGCCGTTGGGCATTTCCTTTTCGGCTCTTAGGTTGTAAGTGAGTTCTTCGAAACTCGTATCTTCCATATTGATACCCGCGTCGACGGACTTACATCCTTGACGAATGGAAAACTTATATCCGCTGAAAGATTCTTTAACGGGGTGTTTCCAAGGTAAGTCTTCTACCCAAATGTTTTTAACCCATAAAAACGAAGGAACGTTTTCCCTGTAATAGGAAGCGGCGGCTTCTCTTGCCGCGTTTTTGATATTCAAAATCTTGGCTTCGCACTCATACGATATAACCTTTTCGGTAACAACGCCGTTTATATAGTCGACGGGCGTATCTTCTTCGAAGTTAGCCGTGCTGAATTCATAAGCGTTAGTTTCGCTGTTAAAGATAATATCCGTATCGGCTTTTACGCCTTCGTAACCTTGTCCGTTGAGTTCTTTTACGTAATTATAAAACTTTTGAATATCTTCAGCCTTATACGAAGTATTGCCGTTTTCGTCGGTAATCTTTAAAACGCCTATTTCGGATAACTTTGCATCGCTAAAGATAACGGATTCGTTAAAATAGTACTCGTTGCCGACTTTGTATACGACGTTATTTGCGTTTTCGCCCAAGCTGTCGTCGGTGTAAGATATTACGGCGTCGTTATAGCTTGTAGCCATACCTTGTATAAGTTGAAGGTTTGAAAAGTCGGAATAGTTTGAAAACTGGTTAATGACTATAATAAATACTATAAGCGTTACCAGCGTGGGAAGACAGGACGATAGGGCTGAATACCCTTCCTTTTTGTAAAGCGCCGCTATCTTTTGGTTATATAGTTCTTTATTGTTTGCGTATTGACGTTGAAGTTTTTCAAGTTGAGGGCGCATTCTTTCCATTTTAAGATTGTTCTTTTTCATGGAAACCCTCGAATATATATCGAGGGGCAACGTCAACAGTTTTAACGCCAAAGTGAATATGATAATGCCTAAACCCATATTCGGCAAACTTTCCAATAGCCATTGAATGAATTTACCGATAAAATTAAGGTTGTAAGGATTATCGAATACCGGCATTGTGTCTATAACGGTCGATAAAAGATTGAACATTTTTGATCCTTATTGTCGGGCTTTACCCGCTACTGAAATGATGTAAACTATAAAAAGTCGTGTTTTGTCGGACAATACAACTTCGGAAAACTTTGCGCTTCCCGTATAAAAGGAAAAACGCCTCATAATAGAAAAGACGGATTAAACAATAAGCTTAAAAAGCCTATGCTTCCGTCGTTAAAAGGGCGAAAAACGCCTATGGTAAAAGAAAATTTATATTCTATCCTTTATATCTGTAAAGGAATTTTTTATATAAGCCACTTCACGACGTTTTTACTGTCGGGAACGGGATCTAAACCGCCGCTCGAGAGCGGATTACATCTTAAAAGCCGTCTTATAATCAAGAAAATTGCAACAAAAAAGGAACGTTTTTGTAAAGCCTCTATAGCGTACTCACTGCAAGTGGGAGTATATATACAACTCGTATACAAATTATGGGAAATATTTTTCTTATAAAAAAGAAGCAATTTTATTAACAGTTTTTTCACTTTATCACTTGGTTATAAGAGATTTTCTTTTTTTAATAAAAAACCGACGGATTTTTGTATTTCGGAAAACTCGTACGTTTCTTGAACGCGCGGAACAAATACTATAAGCGCACTTTTGTTGATTTTATCTATCAACGGAATATAAGACGCCCTTAAAAGCCTTTTAATGCGATTTCTTGTTACGGCGTTACCGTGTTTTTTACTTACAGACACACCTATTTTGACGCAGTTTCGGTCAGTTTCCAGATAATACATCGAAACTACTTTGGTGTAAGCCCTTTTTCCTTTGTTGAAAACAAGGTCGAAGTCGTGCTGTTTTTTTAATCTTTTTTCCAAGCGATATTATGCGGAAAGTTTATGACGACCTTTCGCTCTCCTTCTCTTTAGAACGTTTCTTCCGGATTTAGATGCCATTCTCTTTCTGAAGCCGTGTACTTTTGATCTCTGTCTTTTTTTGGGTTGGTAAGTTCTTTTCATTATAATTTCTCCGTATTCGCAAAATATTGCGTTATTTTTATTATACTTACTCGTTTTTTATAAACAAGCCTAAATATTTTATTGTATTTTTTTATTTTTGTCAACTTTTTTAATCGGTTTACCCGATAATATGCGCGCCATATAATAATAATCTTAACGATTTTTCCTTTTTAACACATATTTTCACGGGCAAAATTCTTGCTTTATCGTTAAGCCTTATTAAACGGACATTCTTACGGGCAAGATAAGATATAAGTATTCGTCGTCGGAATACGGCTTAATGACGCAAGGCGCGATGGGCGAATTAAGGTTAAAGTTTACGAATTCGTCGTCTATAACCCTTAATGCGTCCATAAGGTATTTGGAGTTGAAAGCAATGGTTAAATCTTTACCTTCTAAGTTGATAAGAAGGTTTTCCTTGACGTTACCCATTTCGGAATCGGACGAAACGTCGACGTAGTTTTCGTTTACGTCGAATTTAACGACGTTTTTCATGACTTTTGCAACGATGGAAGCCCTTTCTATAGACGAATATAAAAGCGCTTTGTTGACCCTGAATACCGTTACGAAATCCGTGGGGATTATACGCTTATAATCGATGTATTCGCCTTCTAATAGCCTTGTTAAAAATACCGTGCCGTCAACGCTTATCATAAGCGAATTGTCTTGAATGATAACGATTACGTATTCGTCGTCTTTTTCTAAAAGCCTCGTAATTTCGACGAGTGCGCGCGAAGGTACTATGGCGCGGATGTCGCCCGACGATTCCCTTACGTTTTTCTTACAAACGGCAAGCCTGAAACCGTCCAACGCAACGCAAGTAAGCGTGTCGTCTGTAAGCTCTAACAAACAGCCTTTCAGTATGGGACGAGAATCGTCTTGCGAACACGCAAAACTCGTTTTGGTTATTACGTCTTTAAAACTCTTTTGATTAATGACGAAAGAGTTTTGATTTATATCCTTTTTAATAATCGGATAACTGTCGGCGGATAAGCATTGAATAAAGCCTTCCGACGCGGCGTAAGTGATTTTTAATCTGCCGTCGTCTTGAACGTATAATTCTATATCGTCTTCGCCTTCGAGTTTTTTTACGAAATCGGCAAAAAGCCTACCGGGAACGACGATTTCGCCTTCCATATAAGTTTCGGCGTTTATCGTTTTTTCTATAGCGATCTCCATATCGGTCGCCGTAAGTATCATGCTGTCGCCTTTTACGGAAAGTTTTATACCTTCCAAAAGCTGGTTAGGCGATTTAGAACTTATTGCCTTAGATACTTTGTTAACTGCGCTTGAAAGCTCTGCACCCTTTACGATAGTTTTCATTGTGCGTCCTCTTCTTGATAATATTTTTTTTATTTATTAAAGTAGTTTTAGTAGTAGGGTTTTGTGGAATTGTTTACAAAAGTTTGAATGATACAAAATTTATCTTGTCATCGACAAAAACGGCGTTGCCGCTTACGATTTTAGGTGTGAATATCTTGTTTAAAACATTGTAAATAAATGCTTGATAACTTTTATTTCGTGTGGATAAACCTTACATTCGAGTTTTTTCGTCCGCAAGGCGTTTTCAACATATGTCCCTACCTGCGATACCGCTTATATCATAATCGAAAGGAATAATCCTTCGTCTAACGGCAAAATCTTTCAAAAACTTGCCGCTAAAACCGCCAAAACTTGCGTTTTTACGCTTCCGAGTCTGTAATATTATATAGTTTCCACCCGAAAAAAGCAAGATAGATACTTCTTATATTATATATAAAAATATAATAAAAGGCAAACGATTAAGCGATTAAAAGGCGATTTTTTTGAGTCCTTTGGAAAGATTGATGCAAAATCTATCCCGAAAGAAGATAAAGTTCGCTAAAAATTTTCTATTTATCAACTTTGTGGACAACTTTTATAGCTTAAATTGTTGAAAAGAGGATAAAATTATGGTACAATTAAATAACTGCTGAAAAAAAGGATTTTTGTCGCTTTACATTTTTATGGATGAGATTTTCAACAAGTTTATAAACAGTGAGAATGTGGATAAGTTTGAGGATTTCTACACGTTTTTTTCGGAGAGCGCACAAAAGTTCAACCTAACCTCGGTAACGGAAAAAGAAGAAGTTTACATTAAACATTTTATCGACAGTTTATACGGCAAATCGCTTATAAGTAAAGATGCCGATGTTGTCGAAATAGGTTCGGGCGGAGGGTTTCCGTCGGTGCCGCTGAAAATAGATAGACCAGACATTAAATTTACCCTTATCGAAGCAACCGGGAAAAAGTGCAAATATTTGGAAGACCTTTCAAAAAGGTTAAACTTTAAAGATTTTACCGTAAAAAACGCCCGATGCGAGGAACTTGCTCGGTCTTTGGATTTTAGGGGGCGTTTCGATTACGCCGTGGCTCGGGCGGTGGCGCCGCTTAATATTTTGCTCGAATACCTCATCCCCTTTTTAAAGACGGGCGGTAAAGCAATTTGCTACAAAGGCAGTAATTACGAAGAAGAATTAACTCTTTCTAAAAACGCGTTAAAAACTTTAAACGCAAGCGTTTCGGAAATTTTAAAATACGAACTTCCCCAAAATTACGGAAAGCGCGCGATAATAGTCGTTACCAAAAAATCGGATACAAAAGACCTGTATCCGCGCGCGTACGCTAAAATAAAGAAGGCGCCGTTATGATTAAGGAAAAGACTTGTTGTTTTTCGGGACATCGCATTTTGCCGTCGAATTTTGATGTGGAAGCGTTTAAAAAGTTGGTCTATAAGACCGTTAACGACGGTTTCGATACTTTTTTGTGCGGTATGGCGATAGGCTTCGACGCTCTTTGTTTCGGCGTTTTGGAAGAAGTAAAAAAAGATTACGATATAAAAATCGTGGCGTGCGTACCTTGTAATACGCAGTCCAAGTTTTTTAATAAAAAACAAAAAAAAGAATACGAAAGAATGATTTCGGTATCCGACGAAGTTATAAACGTTGGCGGCGAATATTACGACGGCTGTATGATGGACAGAAATATCTTTATGGTTGATAACTCTTCCCGTCTTATATGCTATCTTAATTACGGGCACGGCGGAACTTATTCGACGGTAAAATACGCGGTCGAAAGCGGTATCGAAGTTGTTTATTTCGGAAAAGATTAACGGGAGGATTTTTTTATGTATCCGGATTATTTATTTAAAATTACCATTGCCGGTAAAGAGTACGGACCGACTATGTACGGCATTATGATAGCGTTAGGGCTTTTGGCTTGCTTTTACGTAATTTTTAAGTACGGGAAGATTTTAAACGTCAACCCCGATTTTACCGACTTTATTTTTTATGACGGAATCGCGTCGATTATAGTAGGTTTCGGGTTTGCGGCTCTTTTCCAAGCCGTATACGGTTTTATCGAAACGGGCGTTTTTAAATACGACGGCATCACCTTTTTAGGCGGACTTATCGGCGGCGCGGCTTGCTTTTTGCTTATATATTTTATATTTAGGAAAAAGTACAACACCAGACTTTGTGAAGTTATAACTTATCTTCCGTGCGCCATTTTAATCGCACACGGTTTCGGAAGAATCGGGTGTTTGTTCGCGGGGTGCTGTCACGGTACCTACTTGGGCGAAACTTACGTTTTCGGCGGCATCAAAATGGACGGAACGCAAGGCTGGGGGTATTACGTACCCACGCAACTTTACGAAGCGCTTTTCTTATTTATAATGTTCGGCGTTATATCCTACCTTGTTTTAAAACATAAATATCAACACGGATTAAGCCTTTATGTTTTAACTTACGGCATTTTTAGATTTATCATAGAATTTTTCCGTGCCGACCACAGGGGCGAATTCGTAGGTAACATTTCCCCTTCTCAATTTTGGTCGCTTCTTATGATTCCCTTGGCTTTCGGAATATACTTTTTACACAAATATTTTCTCAAAAAACGTGCCGAGGAATTAAAAAACAACCCTACGGGTTTTGTAGATTAACGACTTAAATTAGTTTGACAAACAATAAAAAACTACCGAAAACTAAGGCTATAAGCCCGTTATCGGTAGTTTTTTATATGGTAAATTTTTAGTAAAACACTTATTACGGAAAAAGATGTTTTGTCACCTTTTTCCGTAATAGAAAGTATTTTTTAGTTTGTTTAACGTTAAACGATAAAGGCAAAAATCAATATTCGACCGATTTTAAAGTAAGTCCTTTTGCGGGGGCTGTTTTGCCGACTAAAGTTCGGTCGCCTTTTAAAAGGGCTTCTTTTAAATTTTCGGCGGTGATTTTGCCGTTCGATGCGGCCAGCATAGTGCCTGCGATGATTCTTACCATGTTATATAAAAAGCCGTTGCCGCAAACTTCGAGTTTTACGTCGCTACCTACTTGTGCGACGTCGGCGCGGTAAATAGTTCTTACCGTTGTTTTTATTTCGGAACCGCTCGATAAAAAGCATTTAAAATCGTGCGTTCCGACGATTTCGTTTAAAACTTTGATTGCTTTTTCCTCGTTAAAATCGTCTATTCTTACGGCGTAACGCTCTTTTAGCGGCAATGTAACATCCGATACATAAAAGTTATACACATAAGTTTTACGCTTTGCGGTATATCTTGCGTGGAAGCCTTCTTCCGCTAAACGAGAAGATAAAACGCGTATGTCGTCCGGTAGTTTGGCGTTTATGGCAAGGTGGAATTTTTCGGGCGGGATTGACGAACTTGTATCGAAATGCGCAACTTGCCCCTCGGCGTGGACGCCCGAATCCGTTCTTCCGCTTGCGACGAGGGTAATTTTTTCGCTTGTTAATAAAGATATGGCGTTTTCCAAGACTTCTTGCACGGAAACGCCGTTTTTTTGGCGTTGCCAACCGCAGTAAGCCGTGCCGTCATAGGAAATTTTTAAAACAATTCTCATATAACAGCCCCCAAAAAGGTATTACACAAAATTATTCCCGCTAAAACCGTAAGCGACAGTAGCGTCGCGAAAAGGTCGTTTCTCGAAAATTTGAGTTTTTTGTATTTTGTTCTTTGTTTACTTCCGTTATAGCATCTTGCGTCCATAGCGTCGCCTAACTCGTCGGCACGGCGGAAAGCGCTTGTTATAAGCGGAATAAGAACGGGCAGCAGCGCTTTTGCGCGTTTAAAGAGGTTTCCGCCGTCAAAGTCGGCGCCCCTTGCCTTTTGCGCTGCGATAATCCTTTCGGTTTCCTCCGTTAAAGTGGGGATAAACCTTAAAGCAATGCTCATTATAAGCGCAAGTTCGTGCACGGGAAATTTAATATACGATAAAGGTTTTAATAAACTTTCGATGCCGTCCGTTAGCGATACGGGGGCGGTGGTGAGGGTTAGTAAACTCGACCCGAGCACGAGATACAAAAGCCGTAACGCCATAAAAAGCGCATATAAAATCGACTTATCCGTTACGTTTCTTAAAAGCCAAACGTCCAAAAGTACTTTTGCACCGTCTTCTTTATGGAAAAACACGTTAATAATAAAGGTGAACGCAATTATAAAAATTATTGCCTTTACGCTTTTGAGAACGGATTTTAGCGGCACTTTGGACAGAAAAACGGCGGCAAGCAAAAATCCCCCCGCAAGCAAGAAGCCCCAGAAGTTTTTAACGATAAAAATCATTACGATATATAAAATTAATAATAGGATTTTTGCACGCGGGTCCATTTTATGGACGGGCGATTTTACCGGATAGTATTGTCCGAAGGTTACGTCTTTCATGTTATGTTTTAGCCGTTTTTTAGGGCTATATAAAGATTTTCTATAAAATTATTTAAGGAATAATCGGTTTTTACGGTTATGCCGTGCTTTGAAAGTTCTTCCGCAAGGTAAGCGGTTACGGGGACTTCGAGCCCGCAATTTTTTATCAGCGTAGCGTTTTGGAAAAGTTCTTCGGGCGTACCGACTTTTACAACCTTTCCGCCGTCGAAAACAGCGGCTTTAGTGCAGTGATTCGCAACGTCGTTCATATCGTGCGAAACGATAATTATTGTCTTTATTACATCCTTATGAAGTCTGTGAAGCAGCGTCCACAATTCCTTTTTGCCTTGAGGGTCCAACCCGGCGCAAGGCTCGTCCAAGATAAGCACGGACGGTCTTGCAGCCAAAACGCCTGCAATGGCGACCCTTCTTTTTTGCCCGCCCGACAAATCGAAAGGAGATTTGTCTTTGACTTCGAAAAAGTTAAGCCCTACCGTTTCGATTGCGTTGCGGGTAAGTATGGCGATTTCATTTTCGGAAAGATCGGTCATAAAGTTTTTAATGCCGAAACTTACATCTTCGAAAACGGTGTCTGCAAACAGTTGGTATTCGGGATATTGAAAAACCATTCCGACGTTTTTACGAAGCCCTTTAAGTTTTGTTTTTAAAAGCGCTTGTTTTTTCTTGTTTTTCTTGCCGTTTGAATCGGTAAACTTTAGGTCGATGTCGCCTATTTTTAGTTCGCCGTCTTGAAGCGGTATAAGGGCGTTAAGATGTTGCACGAAGGTAGATTTTCCGCTACCGGTATGCCCGATAATGCCGAAAAATTCTCCCTCGTCGATATTTAGTGTTACGCAATTTAGCGCCTTTAAAGCAAATTCCGTATTTTTATTGTATTGGTAACTTAAGTCTTTACAAACTATATTCATAACTGTTTTTTAAGTTTCAAAATAGAGGCAAGGAGGTCTTCCTTGGTTATCGCGTCGTCAAGTTGTATGCCGAGCTTTTTAAGCCCTTCGCAAATTTTAGCCGAAACGGGCGGCTCCATACCGGCGCGCTTTAAAAGTTCGGCGTCGCTAAAGATTTCGGAAGGCGTACCGGTTTTTGCGATTACACCGTCTAAAAGGACGGCGACGCGGTCGCATTCGGTAACTTCGTCCATATAGTGCGTAATGGTTATAACCGTCATTTTTTCTTCTCGGTTTAATTTTTTGACGACGTCCATAACTTCCTCGCGCCCCTTAGGGTCGAGCATGGAAGTAGATTCGTCCAAAATCAATATTTTCGGCTTTATCGCCAAAACGCCCGCTATCGCAACGCGCTGTTTTTGTCCGCCGGATAGTTTAGACGCCATTTGGTCTTTTAATTCGTAAGTTCCCGTTTCTTTTAAAGCGAACTCGAGCCGCTCTTTAATTTCTTCACGCGGGATACCGATGTTTTCGGGTCCGAAAACGACGTCGTCTTCGACTATCGAAGCAACCATTTGGTTGTCGGGGTTTTGGAAGACAATACCTACGTTTTTACGAATTTCAAAAAGATTCTCCTTTTTGCCCGCGTCCATGCCTAAAACGGTGATTTCGCCCGAAACCGGGGCTATAAGCCCGTTAATAAGCCGTGCAAGCGTTGATTTACCGCTTGCGTTTCTGCCGATAACGGCTAAAAACTCGCCTTCGTCGACAGAAAGATCGACGCCGTTTAAAACGGGCGTTTTATCCGCGTATGAAAATTTTAAGTTATTGATTTCTATAACTTTCATAACAGTCCTCTTTTTCCAAGTTACTATTATAGCACAAATTGCCGCTCGTAGACAAGCATTTTAACGTAACGGAATTTTTTGTTCGGGGAATTGCCTTTCAATAAAGATTGCGGGAAGCATTTGCTCCCCGCAACGATAACGTTAAGGTTTTATCTGTTGAGTAAATCCAATGAGAATTTAAGTCTTCTTAAAGACTCTTCTTTGCCGAGTATTTGAGCAAGTTCGACCGAGCCGCCCGGCGTAACTTCTTTACCGGAAAGCGCAACCCTCGCAATACCCAGAAACTGACCGGATTTGTATCCGCTTAAGACTGCTTTTTGAGAAAGCGCTTGGTAAATACCGTCGTGCGAAAAATCGTTTAAGTCGGAAAGAACGTCTATAATCATAGGAATAACCGCTTTTGCCATTTCGGCGTCGGTCTTCATTTTCTTGTGGAAGAACAAATCGGGAGAATATTCTTCGAACTCTTCCAAAAAGTCTATTTTGGACGGGATTTCGTTTAAAATTTCCACACGCGTCTTCAAAAGCGGGGCTATAAGCCTGTTATCGTACTTTGTTCCGACTTTGGATTTTTCGATAAAGGGCTTAGCGACTTGGTAAAATTCCTCGTCGGTCATTGCTTTTAAATATTCGCCGTTAAGCCAGCGCAGTTTTACGTCGTCGAAAATAGCGGGCGATTTAGACACGCCGTCTAACGAGAATTTTTCAATCATTTCTTCCATCGTCATCTTTTCGGAGTTGTCTTTAGGACACCAACCTAAAAGAGCGATGTAGTTTACGATTGCCTCGGGAAGATACCCTTTCGACACGAAATCGTCGAAGTTGGCGTCGCCGTAACGTTTGGAGAGTTTTCTCGTCGCGTCCTTCATAATCGGCGGAAGATGAATATATACGGGGCGTTCCCAACCGAAAGCGTCGTACATAAGGTTGTATTTCGGCGTGGAAGAAAGGTACTCCGACCCCCTTATTACGTGCGTTATTCCCATAAGATGGTCGTCTATAACGTTTGCAAAGTTGTACGTGGGCAGCCCGTCCGACTTAATTAAAATGTTGTCCTCGAGTTCGGAAAAGTCAACCGAGATCGTGCCGTAAACCGCGTCTAAGTAACTTCCCACCCCTTCTTTCGGGATATTTTGGCGGATAACGTAAGGAACGCCGTTTTTAAGATTTTCCTCGATTTCTTCCTTGGAAAGATTAAGACAGTGCTTGTCATAGCGGGTGTTGCCTAAATCGTCTTTTAAAGTCGCAAGTCTTTCTTTTGTACAGAAACAGTAATACGCGCCGCCTTTTTCGACGAGTTCTTTAGCGTATTTTTGGTAGATTTCGCGACGCTCTGACTGAACGTACGGACCGTAATTTCCGCCGACGTCGGGGCCTTCGTCGTAAGTCATTCCGCCTTCTTTTAAAGAAGAATAGATAACTTCGGTTGCGCCCTCTACGAATCTTTCCTGGTCGGTGTCTTCGATACGAAGGATAAAATCACCCTTGTGTTGACGTGCGAAAAGGTAACAATAAAGCGCGGTCCTCATACCGCCTAAGTGCATAAACCCCGTCGGGCTCGGTGCAAAACGAGTTCTTACTTTCATAATATATCTCCTAAAAGGTAACTTTTAAATTAGTTTCTTAAAGATCTGTCGACTTTATCGACAATGTTTTGTAATAAATGTTCGTGGAAAAAACTGTAAACTTTTTCGCCCGAGACGATAATATGGTCCAAAAGTTTTACGTTGTTGACGGTCAGAAGATAACAAATTTTTTCCGTAGTCAAAATGTCGTTTTTACTCGGCCTCGGGTTTCCGGATAAGTGATTATGCGCTATAACGACGTAAGTCGGGTTGTTGTAAACTATTTTTTTGCAAAAATCCTGAAGGTCGACGTTGACAGAATCGACAATGTGGTCGCCTATAAAATTTTTGCCCGTAACTTGCTGATTTTTGTTTAGATAGTAAACGATTAAAACTTCGCTGTCGTATTTACGGAACGCTTCGATTAAAGACTCGCGTATCGTTTCGAGAGAAAATATCTTTACAGGTACTTTATCCGCCGTTTTCGAGCAGCGTTCTATAACGGAGCCGAGCGTAACTATGAATGCGGCGGTTGTTTTGCCTACGCCGTTTATTTCTTCTAAAGATTCCGCAGGCGCCGAAAACACGCCGCTTAAAGAACCGAATCTTTCAAGCAAAAGATGTGCCGTGTCGTTTGTGTTCACCCTCGGCTTTGCCGAAAACAAAATAAGTTCCAAAAGTTCGTGATCGTTAAGCGTATTTATGTTCGATATAGCCTTGTCCCTTAGCCTTTCCCTATGTTTTTCGTGCATAAATTTATCCGTAAAGTAAAAAACTTGTTAAAAACATTTTAACATATTTTGCAAAAAGTGTATAATGTATTTGTTAAGATTTTTAATTTACTTAACTTTTTAATTAAAAAATGTTCTTTTTAAGGAGTTAAATTATGATAAATAAAGAAAATATTACGAAAAATCTTCAAGTTTCGGTTGACGAAGCCGCTTTTACGGATGCGTTTTGCGAACTTTTAAAAATACGCAGTGTAAAGGACGCGCCTACACATGACGCACCGTTCGGCGAAGGAGTTAAAAACGCGCTGCTGTATACTCTGTCGCTTGCCGAGTCTTTAGGTTTTCAAACCAAAAATTACGACAATTATATAGGCGAGGTTGTTTGGGGTAGCGGTAAGCCTTTCGGCGTTTTGTGCCACTTGGACGTCGTACCCGAAGGCGACTTAAAAGAATGGAATACGGACCCGTACACCCCTACCGTTATAGGCGATAAACTTTTTGCGCGCGGCGCGTTAGACGATAAATGCGGTGCAATATCCGTTTTGTTTGCGATGAAGGCGCTTTTAGACGCCGGCTATACCCCTAAGCGCGAAATAAGGCTTATATTAGGTTGCGACGAAGAAAGCGGTTGGGGATGCATAGACCACTATAAAAAGGTTGCCACGCTTCCCGAAGAAGGTATATCCCCCGATGCGGACTTTCCCGTTATTTATGCCGAGAAAGGAATACTTCATATCGAATACGAATTTAAAAAATCCCCCAACCTAAAATGGGTAAAAGGCGGAGAAAGAGCCAACGTTGTATGCGATAAAGTCGAGGCAAAACTCGAAAAAGTCGGGCTATATGACGGTTATCGCAATATTTCCTTTTGCGGCGACACTGCCTTTACTGTGGGTGTTGCGGCACACGGTTCTACACCCGAAAAGGGCGTAAACGCTATGGAGCCCATGATTAAGTTTTTAGAAGACAACGGACTTTTGGAAAAAGGCGTTCACGAAAAATTGTTTTTAGACTCTTGCGGGCTGACAAAGTTAAACGATGAAACGGGCTATCTTACTTTTTCACCCGACATTATCACAAGCGACGAAGACAATATTTACGTTACGGTCGACGTAAGATATCCGTCGACGCTAAAAAAGGACTTTATCACCGAAAAACTTGCTTTGCTCGGCAAGTATAAGATATTAAGTTATCAAGCGCCGCTCTATTCGGATAAAAACGGCGGTTTAGTAAAAACGCTTTGCGATATTTACAACGAAACTACGGGCGAAAAAGTAGAGCCTATTGCCATCGGCGGAGGCACTTACGCACGTGCGCTTAAGTGCGGCGTCGCTTTCGGTCCCGCTATGGGTGAAGAGGGCAACAGTATACATAAACCCAACGAATATATTACGTTAAGAACAATTAAACTTATGAACAAAATCTACCTTGAAACGTTAAAACGTATTTGCTTCTGATTTTCATTTTAAAAATAGAAATTCGTTTACAAAAAACGGAAAAAACCGACCTATAGGTCGGTTTTTTCAATATTTTCTTTTCTTAACAATTTATTTTTTATGTGCCTTATAATGTTAAGATTGATAAGCAGCATTATGCAGATTATCAAAAGTTGCACGGCAGCCATTAGGAAAAATATAAGATAAATGTTTTTTACTTCGATAAACGAAACATAAAAACATAGGGTTAAAAGCCACCCGAAAAGCGACATACTTATTACGTCGACTCGTTTTTTTACGCAGATTATAAAAACGAATACCCCTAAAGCCATTGCCGGCGTTATGTACAGAAGTATTATCCATTTATTAAATGCCGTTACGTCCAAAAGTCCTAAAACGATTACCGCGATAAAACCTAAGACAATCAAAGTCGCTTCCGCCATAAGAAGGTATAGTAGTTTTATCGACATCGTTAAACCTAAAATAACCTTAAAGTCCTTTTTATCGGAAACTTCTTTAAACGGTTCGTCGGTTACGGGAATAGTTTCCGAAGCGGTTTCGGCTTTTTCTTGCTGATTAACCGAGACTAATTCGTCTACGGAAATTTGAAAAATTTCAGCAAGCCTTTTTAGCGTAAACACACTCGGCGTGGTTTCGGCTTTTTCCCATTTGGAAATATTTTTATTGGAATATTGAATTTTGTCGGCAAGCTCTAACTGACTTAGCCCCATCTTTTTTCGAAGATAAGTAATATTGCTTGCGATAATGTCTTTTTCATCCATATTATTCATAATACTATAAATATGTGATAAAAACAAGAAAAATCGCAGCATTTTTAAGGATTTTTCAGTAATTCGCTTTTAAAGCGAACATAATTCGTCTGTTTTTAGACAGATTTTTCAAAATATTCGCTTGTAAAAATCTTCTTACGGTATTATATTATTCTGCGACAATTGATTTATTCGGCACACATTTTGCCACAAGGAGTAATATTATGAATTACGTATTAAGTTGCTGTTCGTCCGTTGACGTACCGATGCAATTACTTAAGGAAAAAAATATTTCGGTTATTCATTACAAGTTTATGCTCGCCGACCAAGTTTTCGAAGACGACGGCGGGGAAAGTATTTCGTTTAAGGAATTTTACCAAGCGATGCGCGACGGCGCGTCGACAAAAACAAGCCAAGTAAACGTTGAAGAATTTACCGAATATTTTAGAGGCATTTTACAAAAAGAAGATAAAGATATTCTGCACGTTTCGATGTCGAGCGGGATTTCGGGAACATATAACTCTGCAAGATTAGCGGCTGAAAGTTTAAAGGAAGAATTCCCTAATAAAAAAGTTTACGTCGTTGACAGCTTGTGCATTTCAGGCGGCTACGGAATGCTTTTAGATATGCTTGCCAAAAAACGGGACGAGGGCTTTTCCATAGAAAGTCTTCGAGATTACGCAGAGGACAATAAACTCAGAATTCACCATTGGTTCTATTCGTCAGATCTCTCGTTTTTCGTGAAGGGCGGAAGGATTTCAAAAGTTTCCGGATTTATCGGTTCGGTTTTAAAAATTTGCCCCGTTATGAACGTTAACGGCGACGGAAAATTGGTGCCGAGGATAAAAACACTCGGCAAAAAGAAAGCGCTTATCGTAACGATAGAACAAATGCTAAATTACGCGGACAACGGCAGCGGGTACGACGGATTATGTTATGTAAATCATTCCGATTGCGAAAGCGATGCGATCGCTTTAAAAGAGGCGGTCGAAAATGCTTTTTCGGCACTCGAAGGTAAGGTGTACATGACGAATATCGGCACAACGATCGGTTGTCATTCGGGCCCCGGTACGGTCGCCGTTTACTTTTTAGGAAAAAAACGTAACGATTAAAATATTAATTTAAGCACGGCAGTTTGTATTTGCCGTGCTTTTATAAAGCGGTTAACCTTATTTTTTAGTTTTTGTTAAGGCTTAATCTTGATATATGTCGCCGCTAATTTCGCTAAAAACGCCGTTAACAGACCTATAGGCGGGTTTTTTACCACAAATTTCGACATAGGAAGCAATACCTTCCGCTATAGTGTCAGCCATTTTGTATATAGGAGAAAACCGGGTTAAGTTCATAAAGATTTCGTTGTTATTAGAATGTTCGGAAACGATTCCTATAATCGCGCCGTCGCCGATTTTAGGTAAATGCTTGTTTGCCCCGAGCCCCGGGAAGATACCGTTTGACGTTGCTTTAATTTTTCCGACGTCTTCTTTTTTGCCGACTGCGGCGTCCACGACCAAAGTCTTTGCAAGCGGATGTACTTTTTTCAAAAATTCGTTTACATACGGAATATCGTTTGCGGTTATTGTTTGACCTAAACTGCCGTATATATAAGTTGATAGGTTGGCTTCTTTAAGTTTTGTTCCGACAAGCGGACCTAACGTATCGCCTATTGCCGCGTCGGTTCCTACGCAAATAATTACAGGGACGTAGTAATCGTAAAATTCGATAAGGGCGTCGGTAATTTGTGAAGGCGTAAATTTTCTCACATCATAAAAACTATATTCCATAATGTTTTTATTATTGACGAATTTTTTTAGTTTTAAACTTTTTTTAAGTAGACGCTTATATTTGATTGAATATTTTATCCCCTTTTGGTAAAATGTTTATAGGTAGGCTTTTTAAGGAGGAGTAAAAGCGTGCATGTAAATTATATAGACCTTATTATTGCGCTTTTGTTGGCGGCTTTTGGCGTTTACGGGCTTATACGCGGGTTTATGAAGCAAGTTATTGGTATGCTTAGTACCGTTTGCGCGCTCGCGGTGGCGTACCTTTTCGCAAGTCGTTTAGCGGATTTGTTGCTTTCTAAAACGCAAGTAGCAAATATAACGGTGGCGATCAAGAATTTTTTAGGCGAAGAATGGAACGTCGAAATTCCTATTGCCAAGATAGGAGAATTTCTTTTAAATAAAAATTTGCCGAGTTTTGTCGTAAGTATTATTGAAAAAGCAGCGAACTCTATAACCGCCGAAAGCATAAACATTGCAGACATTGCGGCAGAAGTAATTTCGCGATATGCCGTTATAGGTTTGTCGTTTGTCGGATTGTTTTTAGTAGGTAAACTCGTTTTCTTTTTGCTTGAAAGATTTTTAGCGTTTATTATAAAACGTACCCCGATAAAAGTAGTAGACAGAATCCTCGGCTTAGCCGTAGGTGTTTTTAAAGTTTCAATCGGAATTTGGATTGCGGTATTTTTAATAATGGTATTACCTATCGAATCGTTTAAGAATCTTAAAAACGCAATTTGCGAATCATATTTGGGAACCTTATACTACAAATATAATCCGATTTCATATCTTTTAAGTTTAATTATATAGTAGCAACAAATTATAGCAGCTTAGGTTTGCGCCTAAGTTGTTTTTTTAATATAATTAATTCTATATAATTAGCGCCACCGTTAGATTATAATTATTTTCGTCGGCGCTAAGTTAACTTAAACGAAACGGCGCAAAGTAATATTTTAAATATAGTGATTTATTAAATTATTAGATGAATATTTTTTGTTAAAAATATTCATTGCAAGACCTATAAACACACAAAAAACCATTATATTTTTTGTGAAACATTGACTTTTGTCAATGTATTTTTTATAAAAAGTTTTATTGTCTACTTTTTCGGCTTTTTGCTATGTTTTTAAGAAAAAACAAGGCTAAATCGCCTTATATTACGGTAAAAATTTAAACATAAACTTTGGCAAAATTTTAATGGTTTTTTTGTCACATTTATCAATCGTGAAACATTTCGGTTTATTTTGACCTTAAAAATTCGTGTTTCACGTGAAAAAATAGCGCATAAATATTAATTTGCGGTAAATAATTAATTCATCTTAGCGTCTACTACTTAGTGTTTTTTAAGAAAGTAAAACGTGAAGTCGAACAGCTCGGATTTTTCTTTTATATAGTGAGGTTTTTTATATACTTTTCATATACTATTTAGAGTAAATCCTTTGACAATTGGCAAAAACTAAAAATGATTTTATTTATATAGCAAACTTTGTCTTTGCGATTTTTGTATGCAACAATATAAACTTCCAAGCTTTCGGCAAAAAGCGAGGCTTGTATTCAAATTTATAACACAACAAAGGATTTTTTTGATATATACGTTATATATATTATATTAATTAGAACATCCCCTATTTTAACATATACTTAAATAAGTCTCGTATAAGACGATTATTTACCTTGAAAAGTTAAAAAATCACAAATGTATAGAAAACTTTAGTGCAATATTCAATTTATCATTTGTAAATTAAGCGAACAAGTATACCAAATCAATATAAACAGAGGCGCAAAAATATAAGTTTAGCGCTAAGAAACTATAATATCTTTGGCGCTAATTATTCTTAATGCGTTTAGCACAATACAGACTAAAAATTTATATATAACGTAGGTTTACAATAACCAAAACTACACCTAAAATTAACAAGTGTGCCATAAGCTACAATGTAATTTTACAGATATCACAAGAGAAAGAGAAGGTGACTTAACGTCGGAAAAACGAAAGCCTATTCTGTTAGAATTCATTTTAAACAAGCCCTATCACACTAAATAAAACATAAAAAGAACGTAAATTTGTTCTATATTGACCAAAGACATAACTGTTCGTCAAAATATTTCCTAAAATGACTTATGATAGCAAACATATATCAATCAAATATTAGACTTATCCGAATAACACATATTCGATTTACAAAAGCACAAACAGTTTTGCGCCGCAAATGTTTCACGTGAAACATAGAAAAGCAAATCGCGGCGCAAAATAATTTTGAGATATACTTTATTAAATTTATTGTGTATTGTTTAAAATGAGTTCTAACAGAATGAAATATTTGCGAGTGAGTAAAAATAAGAGCGATTCTGAGGTTTTAATGAGGCAATTTTGCGAAATAAACCAAAAAATTGGTACTATCAATCAATTTTATATATGAATATAATGTCTATGATTAAGCTTTTGTTTGAAAATATGGTAATTTGCAATCAAAAATAGTGTGGGCTTAACGAAACATAGACCTCGATTTCGGTATTTACGTTAAAATGAATTCTAACAGAATCGGATGTCGCGGTGCGTGGTAAATAATTCGGATATTCTGTCAGAAAAACCGTCTGTATTAAAGAAAAAACGTTGTAAAATCGACAAGCAAATTAGAAATAATATAAAATTACGATTTAAATTTAGTATAGTGCAAAAGTAGTGGTTATAAATTTAGAATAATATAAGCTAAAGTAAGCAAATATCAGCATTCCAAAGAAAAACCTTTGCAAAATCTTTGTTATTAGGTTTCCGAGTATGGAAAAACCGCAAAGTTTTCAAGCGCCGCAAATTAAGTGCAAATTTTTTTCGTTGATTTTGTTATTTTATTATACTTTCATAAAGTAATTAGCAGCGTAAAGGGTTTAGAAATCAATAATATTGTAAAAATGCATTCTAACAGAATGAGTTAAGAATAGTTAGGGCATAAATTGTTAGAATTTCCTTGAATACATCGTTAAAATACAGCTTGTTATAGTTAAAATTGTACAATTTGTGAGCGTGTACTACGATAATTATTAGGTATTTAGCAAAAATCAAGTAAAAAGGTGCTAAAAGCGATATTTTGCACCTTTAAATGTAAAATAGTCGATTAAAGCTTAAAATGCAAAAAAATTGAGTATATATAGTGTGAAAGTCAAAATGTATTCTTACAGAATGGTTCTTGGGTCGGCACGATAGAAATTAGTCGAAGTTTGTCCAAAATCGTCAACAAACAGCCATATTACCGCATATAATTGTCTTATTAGTGAAGTTTAATCTATTAAATTAGTCATAGTCGGATTATTCTGACAATTAAATAGTTAACGAGAATAGGCGAGCGCGACTTAGAAACGTAGTGTTTATATCAATAAAAGTGCAAATTATAGGTTTATGCGTAAATATAAATGGGTTAAAACAAATCTGATAATAGACGTGGAATCTAAAATGAATTCTAACAGAATTGAATAAAGTCAAGCGTATTCATTTATTTGCTTATTCTGAGATATATTTAGTAGAATTTTGGTCGTTTTTAGTAAATATAGTTAAATTTTATCGTATTTTTAGCTTTAAAAGGATACTTAACGCATGCTGTTTGATTCTGCGTTATGATTTGCTTGATATTTATAATTTTTGTGTTAAATTGTAAGTTATTATCGGATTTATATAGTGTTTTATACTTATTAACGATAAAATTTATGATATTCCCCAAATTATACGTTAAATACTGTCTGATTTGAATTATGTTAACAATTTTTATTAAAATTAGCAAATATATCGTTATAGGCGCAAATAACAAATTATTGCGCTTATTATCATTATTTACTTGATAATATATCGCAAAGCAATGTTCTAATTTTACCGCGTTAAAACGCTATAATTCTGTCAGAATGCATTAAAAAAGCAGCTAAATCGCAGAAAAAGTGTTATTATTTACGAAATAGTTTGTTGTTTCTTGAAACAACGTGTATTATTGCTTAATTTGATGAAAAACCAATAGAGAACCGTGTAAATTCAAGTAGTTAATGACATTATAATATAATTTCGGATTTTTCTGAAGATATATCGATTGAATATGATTTTTCCTTATAATTTACCATAATTGTTAAGTTTTATATAAGAAGATTACTGTAACCTCGATGATGCAAGATAATTATAGATTTATTGGCAAAAATACTCGATTTTATGCTGTATTATCAAAAAAACTCTTATTTTTCTATAAATTCGCTGAAAATATGTTGTTTTGATAAATAAATGTTTGTAAATATCAAGATCTTCCGATAAATCATAGATTCTGACGTAATTAGACGTTGTTTTTGACATTTTTCAGACGTTTTGCAGGGTTTACACGACTATTTTGTATAGAAGGCTTATAAATTTATAATATTATTAAAAAACCGAAAGTACGAATATATATTGAATATAAATACACGCAACATCCTCTACCGAGCAACCAAGTGATTGTTTTAAAACTATACGACCGTATAAATATACTTTAATATACATATCTTTGTCAGCCGGTTATAACGATGATAGTAAAATTTCACGTGAAACAAAGAAGGGTTTTTCGGGTGAAATTCACAGATTTAATATTTGTGATAGGTTTTTGCTGAAAAGATGAATTTGTAAAAACAGTGTCTTTTTTGCCTTATAAAGATTGCTAAATTTTTACCAATATGATAAAATGATAATAACATCGAGGTGAATAACCTATAATAATTACGAGCGCATATTTTTCGCTGTGAGCGCTAAAGAAATGTCGTTTATGGCGGGAAGTTTCGGAGGTTAAATGAAAAATTCAGGAAAAGTACTTATTGCGTTAGCGGTAATCGTTCTTTTGGCGCTATTACTTGCTAATTACTTTTATGACGACAGTCAAGACCTGTCTGTTTTTTGGGAAAAGGCGGGCGTTGTGTTTACGACAGACGATTACGAAATCGGAGACACCTACACGGATAAAGACGGTAACAGCTACAAAGTAAAGTATAGCGGCGAAGACTTTATCGTTACGGACAACATTCAAATCGATCGTTTCTACGTTAATTCCTACGTTTTATCCGGGTATAGCAACAAGAAGGTGGTCGTAAAATCGTATTTTTCGAGATCCAATTACGACTTCGAATTATTGAGGGCTTTAGAAGTTTGCGGCGTTACTTCATCCGCATCGAATCCTAACGCCGGCAGTGTTTGGTCCGACTTGCTACTCCCCATTATTTCGATTTCGATCTTAGTAATGTTTATAATTATGTTTGTCAAGCAGGCAAAGGGGGCAAACAGCGGCACTTTCGATTTCGGAAAAAACAAGGCGCAAGTTATTTCAAACGTAAAAGTTAGGTTTTCCGACGTTGCGGGCGCGGACGAAGAAAAAGAGGAGTTAAAGGAGATAGTAGATTTTCTCAAAAGTCCTCAAAAGTTTACTTCGCTCGGCGCGAGAACACCAAAGGGTGTTTTGCTTGTAGGTAATCCCGGTACGGGTAAAACCTTGTTTGCGAAAGCAGTTGCCGGCGAAGCGAACGTACCTTTCTTTTCGATAAGCGGTTCGGACTTCGTCGAAATGTTCGTCGGCGTAGGCGCGTCGCGCGTAAGAGACTTGTTTAATACCGCAAAGAAGAATCAACCTTGTATTATATTTATCGATGAAATCGACGCGGTCGGTCGTCAACGTGGCGCCGGCTTAGGCGGTGGAAACGACGAAAGAGAACAAACGCTTAACCAATTGCTTGTTCAAATGGACGGTTTCGAAAGTAACGAAGGCATAATCGTAATGGCAGCAACCAACCGTGCGGACGTTTTGGACCCCGCATTATTAAGACCGGGAAGATTTGACAGAACGATTTACGTCAATATGCCCGACGTTAAGGGAAGAGAGGCTATCTTAAAGGTTCACGCAAGGAACAAGCCGTTGGCGCCCGACGTTAATTTTAAAGTGCTTTCCCGTATGACGGGCGGGTTTAGCGGCGCGGATTTGGCAAATCTTTTAAACGAGGCGGCGATTTTAGCGGCGCGCGAAAACAAAAAGTATATTACAAATCAACATTTGTACGAAGGCATAAACAAGGTGCTTTTAGGCCCGCAAAAACGCTCGAGGGTCGTAACCGAACAGGACAAGAGGATGACTGCTTATCACGAATCCGGTCATGCGATTTTGGCGGCGTTATTGCCCGGTTGCAACCCCGTACACGAAGTATCGATTATTCCGCGCGGTTCTGCAGGCGGATACACTATGACAAGACCCGACAACGACGACCAATATTTAGTTAAATCGAGACTCAAGGACGATTTAGTAATGACTATGGGCGGTAGAGCGGCAGAAGAAATAGTCTGCCACGAAGTGTCCTCGGGACCGAGCGCGGATATATCGCAGGTCACGAAATTAGCCAAACGTATGGTCACGGAATGGGGCATGAGCGAAAAAATAGGACCCATCTGCTACGGTAGCGGAACGGAAATATTCCTCGGCAGAGATTACCAAACCAAAGCAGAGTTTAGCGAGGAAACGGCACGAATTATCGATGACGAGGTTAGAAAAATCGTTCAAGCAAGCTATGACAAAGCCGTTGAAGTTTTAACTCAAAACAGAGGTCTTTTGGATACAATGGCGAGAGTCTTATTGGAAAAAGAAACCATATATTCCAACGAGGTCGAAATGATTATCGACGGCAAATCCGCTCAAGAAGTTATAGAATATATGGAAGAAAGCGACGCTAAAAGCGGAGGAAACCCCTTTACCCGTATGGAAAACGCCGCAAGCGCTAAAAAGGCGCGCGACGAAGAATCTTATGGCGGCAAAGACGGGGCGGAAAAACCCGCGGTAAGCGACAAAAAAGACGAAGAAAGCACAAGCGGCGAGGAAAACAAAGATTAACCGCCGCTTGACACAAATTAAATTCGACATAAGCCCCCAAAATTGAAAATAACGGGCTTATAGGTCGACTTTTACAATAAAAATACACACAAAAGAGTTAACCGTTTAAGGAGGTATTTATGGGCAGAATAATTGCTATTTCCAATCAAAAAGGCGGCGTCGGAAAGACTTCGACATGTATAAATCTTGCGGCGGGTCTTGCGCTTAAGGGTAAAAAAGTTTTAGTCGTAGACATGGACGCGCAAGGTAATGCGACGACGGGGCTCGGTATATCGAAAAGCGAACTCGATAAAAGCATTTACGACGTACTCATCAACGAGATACCGGCAAAGAACGCAATCGTAAAAACTAAAGTCGAAAATCTTTACGTACTTCCGTCGAGCATCGATTTAGCGGGTGCCGAAGTCGAATTGGTTTCGCAAAAAGGCCGTGAAAAACGTCTTGCTTACGCAATGTCCAAAATTAAGGACGAATACGAATATATATTGGTAGACTGTCCGCCTGCCATCGGGCTTTTGACGATTAACGCACTTGCGGCGGCAGACGGCGTGCTTATACCGATACAGAGCGAATATTACGCATTAGAAGGTTTAAGCCAGCTTGTCAACACGGTTAAACTCGTCGTAAAATCACTTAATCCGAAGTTAACAATCGACGGCGTGCTTATAACCATGTACGACGGAAGAGCGCTTATTTCGAGGCAAATTGCCGAAGAAATCAAAAAGTTTTTCGGTAACAAAGTTTTCGATACGTTTATCCCGAGAAATATCCGTGTTTCCGAAGCGTCGAGTTACGGCAAGCCCGTAATGCTACACGATAAACGTTGCAGAGGCACCGTTGCTTACCTTGCGCTCGTCGACGAATATCTTGCTAAAAACGCAAACGACTGATATACACAATAATTAATTACGAACGGAAAAAACAACGAAGGTTTGGGAGGTAAAACATTATGGCAAAAGGTTTAGGCAGAGGTTTAGAGGCACTGTTTCAAGATACGCAGGACGACTACAAGAAGTTTTCGTTCGATAATTTGGGCGACGAGGGCGAGGAAATTAAAAACAGCGTCGTCGAAATCGACATCGACCTTATCGAGGCGAACCCCAATCAGCCGAGGAAAATTTTCGATCCGACAAGTTTACAAGAACTTGCCGATTCCATTTCGATACACGGCGTAATAATGCCTATCGTCGTCAACAAAAAAGGCGGCAAGTACATGATTATCGCCGGCGAAAGACGTTGGCGCGCAAGCAAACTTGCGGGCATGAAAAAAGTCCCGTCGATCGTCAAAGATTACAACGAAAGACAGGTCAAAGAGATTTCGCTTATCGAGAACTTGCAGCGTGAGGATTTAAACCCCATCGAAGCCGCAAACGCGATGAAACTACTTATGGAAGAGTATTCCATAACGCAGGAAGAACTCGCTGAAAGAATCGGTAAAAGTCGTTCGGCGATAGCAAATACGTTAAGACTTTTGACACTCGATCAAGGCGTTATAGATTTAGTCGCGACCAATCAACTTTCGCAAGGTCACGCACGTGCGCTTATCACGCTTCCTAAAAACGAACAGTTATCGATAGCGAAGCGCGCTGTTTCCGAGCGCATGTCGGTAAGGGAAGTCGAACAAGCCGTTAAAAATTATTACAACCCGCCCGAAGACGAAAAAAGAAGAAAGAAAGCCGAAATGGAAGCCAATATGAGCGTCGAACTTAAAGACCTTATTTTAAGAATGCAACGCTCTTTCGGCACAAAAGTCAGCGCGATAGGCAACGACAGAAAGGGTAGAATCTATATCGATTACTATACGCGCGACGATTTGGACAGAATTTCCGATTTGCTTGAAAAACTCAAATAATCGACCTATAGCCCGACTTTTTAAGAAAAAACACGTTACAAAAAGCGGGGTAGGTAAAACAAATATATTAAGGAGGCGTTAAAATGAAAGTCATTTTGCTTCAGGACGTTAAAGGTACCGGCAAAAAAGGCGACGTGTGCGAAGTTTCCGATGGATACGCAAGAAATATGCTTTTAAAAAAGAACCTCGCTAAAGAAGCCACAACGGTAGAAATCAACAGCCTAAAGATTAAGAAAGAAGCGGAAGAATTCCACAGAAAAGAAGAGGAAAAAAGACTTACCGCTTTGGCTAAAGAAATACACGGTAAAAAGGTAACTTGTCAAGCGTTCGCCGGCGCGAACGGAAAAATCTTCGGTGCGATAACCAATGCCGAAATTTCTTCGGCGTTAGAAAAAATAGGTTACACCGTCGATAAAAAGAAAATCGTAGTATCCGAACCTATAAAAAAGACGGGCACTTACGACGTAGAGATAAAACTTATATCGGGTATTCCTTGCAAAATCAAAGTCGAAGTAGAGGGAACAAGCAAAAAATAATCTCTACCGAACAAAAAAACGGCAAACAAGGTGCCGCCCTATGCGTTTTTACCGATTGATTTTAAAAAAATAAAGCAAAAATTTTAAAAATCTTAAAAAAAATCGTCAAAAACGTTATGCAAAAGAAATAAAACTTGCTATAATATATAGGCAAATCGCGGAAGAGGTAAATCTTCCGCTAGATATCGGGGTGTGGCGCAGTTTGGTAGCGCGCTTGAATGGGGTTCAAGAGGCCGCAAGTTCGATTCTTGTCACTCCGACCAAAAATCGACGAGTTTCAAAAGAGGCTTGTCGATTTTTCTTTTTCGCTTTTCACTCTTTACTAAAAGCCATTATCGATTTTTGGTAAGTAAGAGGTAAGAAGTAAGAAGGAGAAGCGAAGCAACTTTTCGCACACAATAAAAAAGGTTCGATACGAAACGTGTCGAATCTTTTTTACGTAGAGGAGCGTTTTTATCCGTATGTAAAAATTCAGTCTTGTAAAACTATCTTTTTATACTTTTGCAAGGGAAAGTTTTTAGATAAAGCAGCGCGAACCGAAAG
Organism: uncultured Christensenella sp.; assembly: GCA_964398065.1. Taxonomy (GTDB): domain Bacteria; phylum Bacillota; class Clostridia; order Christensenellales; family Borkfalkiaceae; genus UBA4636. Next base: position 34,979 of record CAYNLN010000002.1, read on the forward strand.
ACAAGCGAGGGGACGAACGGGGTAAAAAACAAGCAAAAAAGTTGTCAAAGTCGCATTACTATGAAGCCGCTCCGTCAAAAAAAACACACCAAAGCGGCGCATATCGATAAAACTTCGTTTTTTGAAAGCTTCAAAAGTAAGGGATTCGAGTGGACGGGGTGATTTTTTTATGAAAGTACGGGAAAAGGTTTTCAGCCGTTGCATTATTTTTGTCGGCGTGGTATATTATATTTACAAAACCTACGGTTTTGCCGTAAAACTTCGGGTTTTATATTCTTTAAACAAAACGGCGAAAATGGGGCGCCTTTCTTTTTAAGAAAGTTTTTTTGACTTCTTTTTTCGCAAAAAAACAAAAAGGAATTAGACAATATGTATTTAGATGATTATATTTGGTTTATCGGTGCGATACTTGTTTGTTCGCTGTTGTCGATTTACGCAAGCATAAAAGTTAACACTGCTTTTTCAAAGTACAACCGCGTATATAACCGTTCGGGCATGACGGGCTACGACACGGCGGTAAGGCTTATGCGCAGTAACGGCGTTTACGGTATATCCGTCGGCAGAATTCGCGGTAAGCTTTCCGACCATTACAGTCCGAAAGAAAACGTCGTCAATTTATCCGAATCGACTTACGGAAACAATTCCGTTGCCGCGGTCGCCGTTGCCGCTCACGAAATCGGCCACGTTATGCAAAAGGAAAAAGGTTATCTTTTTTACAAGATAAGAACGGCGCTCGTGCCCGTTGTTAATTTCGGTTCTCGTCTTGCGATGCCCCTTGTTTTATTGGGAATACTCATGGATGTTTTCGCGACTAACGCCGACAGCAGTGTCGGGTTTTACGTGGCGATGATAGGCGTTATTTTGTACGGCGGGTCGTTTTTGTTTGCGCTTGTCACGCTCCCCGTGGAACTCGACGCAAGCCGCCGCGCTAAAAAAATGTTACTTGCCGAAGGTATTTTATCTAAGGACGAAATCCACGGCGCAACGCAAGTTTTGTCGGCGGCGGCGCTTACGTATGCCGCGTCGCTAATTACCTCGCTTGTGTACTTTTTGCGCTTTTTGGTTATGGTCCTTACGATTTTCGGAAGAAGAAACCGCGACTAAATTTAAATTACTCAAACGGCGAAAACAATTACGATAAAAATAAATTAATTTAGGAAAAGTATTTATGAACTTTCAAAATAACGAAAGAAAAGTTTTAGGAAAATCTATTTCGGAGTGGGTGACAAAAGTCCCCGTCATCGAACAAATAACAGCCTTAGAAGAAACCGTTTGGCTTAACGAAAATCGCAAAAAATTTTCAGACGCCTTGGCGGGGTCTGAACTTCAGGCAAAAGATATAAAAGAAGCGTCCGACAGGCTGAAAAGATTTGCAAGTTATTTTAAAAAAGTCTTTCCCGAGACGATAAAGACGGACGGGCTTTTGGAATCCCCTTTTAAGTATATTCCCGATATGCAAAAGGCGCTTGAAAACAAATACGGCGAAAAGATAAACGGCGATTTGCTTATAAAACTCGACAGTCACTTAGCCGTGTCGGGGTCAATAAAGGCGCGCGGCGGCATTTACGAAGTTTTGTGCGTAGCCGAAAAAATCGCTATGGAAAAATGCGGTTTGAAAGAAACCGACGATTACGCCGTTTTGGCTGACGAAAGATATAAAAAAGTTTTTTCCGAGTACGAAATTGCCGTGGGCTCAACCGGGAACTTGGGGCTTTCGATAGGTATAATCAGTGCAAAATTCGGTTTTAAAGTTACCGTGCATATGTCGGCGGACGCTAAAAAGTGGAAAAAAGATATGCTAAGAAGCAAAGGCGTTGCGGTTGTCGAGTACGAAGACGATTATAGCGCCGCAGTGCTGAGCGGACGTAAAGCCGCGGAAAAAAACGAGTACTGTCATTTTGTCGACGACGAGAATTCCCGCACCTTGTTTTTGGGGTATTCGGTTGCGGCGGAAAGATTAAAAAAGCAGTTTGACGAGCAAGGAATCGTTATTACAAAAGACAAGCCCTTGTACGTATATTTGCCTTGCGGCGTGGGCGGCGGTCCCGGCGGCGTTGCGTTCGGGCTGAAAATGCAATTTAAAGATAACGTCCATTGCTTTTTTGCAGAGCCCACCGAGTCGTGTTGTATGATGCTCGGGATGGCGACGGGGCTTCATAATAAAGTTTCCGTTTCCGATTTCGGCGTCGGCAACAAAACTATTGCGGACGGGCTTGCGGTAGGAAGGGCTTCGGGCTTTGTCGGTAAACAGATGTACGATTTTATGGACGGGTGCTATTCCGTGTCCGACGAAAGAATGAGTTCGCTTCTAAAACTGTTAACCGACGAGGAAAACATTAAACTCGAGCCGAGCGCTTTAGCGGGTATGTACGGACCGACGATTCTTTCTAAACACACGGGCGCTTTGCCGTACGGGTACCACCTTGTATGGGCAACCGGCGGAAGCATGGTGCCGCCCGAGGAACAAGAAAAATATTACAAGCAGGGCGCTGCGGTTTTCGATAAGTATTAGACTTTTTTAGCGCCTACGATTTAGCGCTTTGTAAATACGCTCCCCGTTTTTTATCGTAAACGAAAGGCGTGCGTCTAAATCGTACGAATAATTTTGACAAAAAGGCTTGTATAGTATATACTTAAAAAAATATGCGATCGCCGTTTCGGGGCGGCTATGCTTAAAAATACGGAGGATAAAATCTATGAAAACTTTAGGCAATATTTTATGGGTCGTTTTCGGCGGGTTTGAGTGGTTTCTCGCTTTAATCTGCGAGGGGCTTGTCTGCTGCGTTACGATTATCGGAATCCCTGTAGGCATTCAAATGTTTAAGATGGCTAAATTCGTTATTTGGCCCTTCGGCAAGAAGGTTAAACCGGTAAAACCGAACGGCTTTAAGGCTTTCGTCAACGTGCTGTGGGCAATAACGGGCGGCTGGATGAACGCACTTTGCTTCTTGGTTTGCGGCTTGATATACTGTATTACCGTTATCGGCATTCCTTTCGGAAAGCAGTATTTTAAAATGTCCAAATTCATAATTTGGCCGTTAGGAAGCGACTTCGTTAAATAGTAAAAGCGGTTTTTTCAATTGAATAAAACGTTAAGCGCACTCCAAAAAACAATTTTTTCGGGGTGCGCTTTTTGTGTACTAAAAATACAAAAGTCGGGATATAAGCCCGTTATTTGTGTGTTTTTTGGCAAGCGTGTAAAAAATGAAACTAAAAGCAAAAAAACGACAAACAGCCGAGGTTACCCCTTTTTACAAAGTTTTTTTAGTTAAAAAGCAAACAAAAACAAGTTAATACGCTTATATGAAAAATCTACGATAATAGGCTTATAGCCCTACTTTTATGATAATTTTCGAGTAAAATCCGATAAAAAGGAGGTTGAAAATCCAATAAATACCGCTTTCTTGAAGTACACAATTTTTTCGACGAATATAAATACGATTGACATAAATCGACGTTTTTAGTATAATTAAGACGTATTTCGACAAAAATCGCAGTATATATAGGCGTACACGTTTTTTTAAAGCCGACTTTACGGGCCTTTTAATTATTAAGCGGATAATATGAAAATCACTAATCTCGGCGGATTTAAAAATATCCGCGCATACGTAAATTACAAACTCGAACTTTTAGAAAATTCCGATAAGACTATGGCGGATTTATTTAGGCTTACTTTTTCCGAAAGGGAAAACGTGATGTTCGAGGAGTCCGCGGGATTCAGAATTAAAAAGACCACGTACGGCGAAGTGCTTTTAAAAATCCAAAGCCTCGTAAAAGACGTTAAGGCCCGCATAGGAAACGTCAATAACCAAAGGGTGGGTATTTACATAGAAGATCCGCAAGATCTTATCGTTACCTTTTGGGCGCTTTTAAAAAGCGGCTACAATCCTCTTTTAATCAATATGAAGCTTTCCGACTCCGTTGTGGAAAAAGCGCTTAAAGATTTCGGCGTCGAAGCGGTTATATCGTGCGGCAAAAAGTTTTCGGTAAAAACAATTTTGTACGGCGACGTTAAGCCGTCCGAGACCCCCGATAAAGACAGTGGTTTCGGTGAGGAATTTTACGTAATGTCCTCGGGTACGAAAAGCGTTAAAATTTGCGCATACACCGCATTCGAACTTGCCGAAACGATTAAAAACAGCAGCTATATTTTAAACAAAAACCGCCTAATAAAGTCACACGTAAACGGAGAGTTAAAGTTGCTTGCGTTTTTGCCGCTGTATCACATTTTCGGGTTTGTGGCGGTGTATTTATGGTTTTCGTTTTTTTCGCGCACGATGGTCAAACTCGAGGATATAAGCCCGTTAACGATACAAAACACTATAAAACGCCACGAAGTAACGCACGTTTTTGCCGTTCCCCTTTTTTGGGACACGGTTTACAAAAAGGCTATAAGCGGCGTTTTAAATCGCGGCGAAAAAACCTTTTTGAAAATGCAAAAAGGGCTTAAAATTTCAAGTGCTTTAGGAAACGGTTTTTTAGGCAAAGCATTTTCAAAAACAGCCTTTCGCGAACTAAGGGACAATATTTTCGGCGACAGCGTTAAGTTTATGATTACGGGCGGAAGCGTTATATCGGAAGAAGTTTTGCGCTTCTTTAATGGTATAGGTTATCGCCTCGTTAACGGATACGGAATGTCGGAAATCGGCGTGACGTCGGTAGAACTTTCGTCTTCACGTAAAACAATCGTCTCCTCCTCGATAGGGCGCCCGCTTCCTACGGTCGAATATAAGATAGCGAGTGACGGCGGACTGTGCGTTAAAGGCACGTCTATTGCTAAAAGCGTTTACGAGGACGGTAAAAAGATCGACACACCGAACGGTTGGTACAAAACGTGCGACATCGCCGAAAAGCGTGGGGAAAAGTATTATATTTTAGGCAGACAAGACGACCTTATCGTTTCCGTAACGGGCGAAAACTTAAACCCTTACGAGATAGAGGAAAAACTAAAAACCCCGCAAGCAAAAGACTTATGTCTTATAGGGGGCGAAAACGGCAATCTTCCCGTTCTTTTGGTTTCTGTTTCCGAGTACACGGACGCCGCTACCGCCGAAAACATAAAAGCCGAGATAAAGTCGCTCGTTATAAAAAACAATCTTTCGGCGCAGATAGGCAACGTTTTTTTAACCGCAAGCGAACTTATCGAGGGCAAAGAGTTTAAACTAAACAGAAAAAGACTTAAATCGGATTATTACGCTAACCGCTTAATTGCTTTGTCTGAAACTTATAAAAACGAGCGGAAAAGCGATAAACTTACCGAAACGGTAAGACGATTTTTTGCAGAGGCTTTATCCAAAAAAGCGTCGGAAATCGACACGGAGGCGGACTTTTTTATCGACGAAGGCGGCACGAGTCTTGACTTTATCGCGCTTCAAGCCGCGCTTGAAAACGAGTTTTCGATATCCTTTAAGGAAGCAGAAACGCCGCTTCACACGGTTAGCAAATTAGCCTCGTACATACGGGAACGCATATGATAACTTTTTTTAATTATTTCGTAAAAATCACGGGGTGGATTGTTCAAAAAATCATTTTCCGCACCAAGATAAGTTACGAAGACAAATCCGTGCAAGGGAGAACGATAAAAGGCCCTGCCGTAATTATTTCAAATCACACGTCGGTCTACGATTACGTCGTTTGCATGTTTACCTTTCCTTTTAGGACGCTCAGATATCAAATGGCGGAAGTTTTGTTTAACAAAAAGGCGCTCGGGCTGTTTTTAAAAATGCTCGGCGGCATAAAGGTCGACAGATACACGGGTGACGCGTTGTGCGTAGAAAAGTCGATAAAGATACTTAAAAAAGGCGGCGTCGTAGGCGTGTTTCCCGAAAGCAGACTGCCTAAAGCGGGCGAAAACGCACCGCTGCCGTTCAAACAAGGAGCGGCGTATCTTGCGCTTTATTGCAACGTACCGATTATCCCGGTGTATTTAAGCGGCGGATATTTCGGCAAAAAAAGGGCTGAAATCATTATAGGAAAGCCCTTAAACGCTTACGATTTTGTAGACGATAGTCAAGACGACAAAGAAAATCTCGCGCTTGTTTCCGAGCGTTTAAGAAATAAAATAATCGATTTGGGAAAACTACTTAAAAATGAAGAAAGATAAATTCAAATACGTCTTGCACGATGTCGTGTGGGGGGTAGGTTCGTTTTTCGGTTATATATGGTTTCGCCCCAAAAATCATTATATCAGCGAAACGGCAAAGCAAAAAATTAAAGGCGGCGCGCTTCTTGTCGCTAACCATACGGGTATTTACGACCCGGTATACGTTATGATGGCAGCCACATATAGACGGCATCATTTCGTGGTGACTAAGGAGCTTTTTAATACAAAGTTTAAAAAATTTTTGTTCGAGAAGGTATTTTTATGTATCATGATCGACCGTGACAACGTCGGCATGTCCACCATACGTAAAATATCGAACGTGTTAAAGGAAGGCGAACTCGTTTCGATGTTTCCGGAAGGAAAAATCAACGAAGATGCTTCGCTTGCGGCGTTTAAATCGGGCGCGGTTTTTATGGCGCTTAAAAGCGGTTGTCCGATTATTCCGATGTATACCCATAAAAGAAAGAATATTTTCTGCCGTCACGTGACGGTTTTCGGCGAGCCTATTTCGGTTTCGCTTAAAGATACCGACCTTTCGCCCATGGAATACGTCGAAAAGATGACCGAAACGCTGCGAGACAAAGAACTCGAACTTGAAAATTATTACAATAAAATCAAGAGGAATTAACATGACAAACACAAGAGAATTTTGGGCTCAGTTTACTTCGAAGGAAACTTTCGACAAAATAGTCGAATATCCCGACGTTTGCACGATGTGGAATACCGTGTCGGTTGCGTATGCGAATTCCGTTGCGATAGTCGACGACGGAAACGAGTATACTTTCGCTAAAATCGACGAGGATATAAGTTTATACCGTACCGTGCTTAAAAACAGCGGACTTAAAAAGGGCGATATCGTAGGCGTTTTCGCTAAAAATTCTTACGACTTCGTAAAAATGTACCTTGCGGCGGTAACTTACGGCTTGGCGGCGGCTATTTTGCCCGCACACCTTAACGAAACGGCAGTTTTCGGATTATCGATGACGTTCTCGCTTAAAGGTATATTAACGCACGAACCGCTTTACGAAGCAACTTCGCTTGTAAGAGAGAAAAATCCCGCTTGCAAAGTCTTAACCACCGATATGACCGCGGAAGAAAAAACGGAAATCGCGACCGTCGAGAGTAAAGACTTATGCGTTATTTTGTTTACGAGCGGCACTACCGCGCAAAGTAAAGCCGTTAAGTTAAGCCATATGTCCGTTATGCAAGGGACTACGAACGGTTGCTACGGAACTTACGACGTGTTTAAGCAAAGATATCTTTTAATACTTCCTTTTTCCCATTCTTTCGGACTTATACGTAACCTTATGACTTGCTTATATACCGAAAGCACGCTTTGTATTTGCAGAAACAACAAAGATATGTTCCGCGACATAGCGGTATTTAAGCCTACGTATATCGTAGCGGTTCCCGCCGTTGCCGAAATGGCTTTAAACCTTTCGCGCAAACTCGGTAAAAATATGTTGGGTAGCGACCTTAAATATATGATTTCCGGTGCGGCGGCGGTTCCTCCGTATCTTATCAACGAATACAAAAAACTCGGGATAGCGCTTTTCCCCGGCTACGGTTTGACCGAGTCTGCAAGTTTGGTTTCCGGTAACACGGATAACTACGGAAGACCTTCCTCGATAGGTAAACCCTTCCCCAACCAAGAATTAAAATTGGTTGACGGCGAATTGTGGATTAAGGGCAAGAATATGATGGACGGGTACGTAAACCCCGCCGACAACGCCGCCTCCTACGAGGACGGCTGGTTCAAAACGGGCGACCTTATAAGATTCGACGAGGAAGGCTATATGTACGTTGTCGGAAGAATAAAAGAACTTATTATTCTTTCTAACGGCGAAAACGTTTCCCCGCAAGAAGTCGAGGCTAAGTTTAACGAACTCGATTTCGTTCAGGATTCGCAAGTTTTCGAGGACGTAGACGAGGCGGGTAACCACTTTATCGCACTCGAAATCGTTCCGAGGACGACTGTCGTAGCGACAATCGACGCGGAAGATAAAAACGCCTATATGATGAAAGAACTCGAAAAAGTCAATCATTCGCTCCCCGGGTTCCAAAGGGCAAACAAAATCGTGATAAGAACAGAGGATTTCGAAAGAACTCCCAGTATGAAAATCAAGAGGTATAAAAAATGTTAACCAATGAAGAAATTTTAACTCAACTTAAAGATATTTTGACGAGTATGGACAGCAAAAATGCCGAAAAAATGAACAATCTTACGGCGGATACGAAACTCGTAACCGAACTCGGATTGTCTTCGGTAAGTATGCTGTATCTCGTTATCGCCATAGAAGAAACTTTCAATATCGAATTCGATAACGAAAAACCTTTCGAAACCGTCGGCGAAGTCGTCGACTACATTGCGGCGAAAGCCTAACCGTGTTAAATTTGCCGCTATCCGTCGATAATAGTTTGTCGGATAGCGGAATTTTACATAAATATTATAGGAAAACCTAATTTGGATAAATACGGAAAAAACAATTTTGTAGACGTTTATTTTGCTTTGCGGGAAGCCCCTTTAGGGGAAAAGGTTTTTCCTCCCGAAAGACAGGTTGAAATCGACGGCATAAAAAACGAAAAACTTAAAAAGGCAAAAATTACTTCGTGGCGGCTTTTAAAGGTTGCAATCGAAAACACCTTTTCGGAAAAAATCGAAAACATAAAATTTTCAAAAGCCGAAAACGGTAAATGGACGGCGGATAAGTTTTCCTTTTCGATAACCCATACGGACGGGTTTGTTGCGGTAGCCGTTTCTTTAAGCGGTTGCGGAATAGACGCGGAAAAGAGAGATGCTTTTTATAAAAAGTGCGCCGATAAGCCGTTTATCGACAGTTTTTCAAAAAAGATAGGGGTTTTAAGCACTGATAAAGAAGTCCTTCTAAATGCGTGGACGGCTAAAGAAAGTGCCTATAAAGCCGCGGGGGAAGGTGGTTTTATTCCGTCTAATGCGTATGAAAAAAGTTTTCCGGTTAAACATTATTTATTCGACGATTACCTTGTTGCCGTTTCTTTTGACGGCGATATAACGCCGTCTTTTTACAAAGTAACCGAGGACGGCAGGATTTTAGGAGAGAAGTTAAAATGCATTTAGCAGCCGTGCTGATAGTAGCGTTCGTCGGCTTCGGCGTTTTCGGATTTTTCGTATCGTATATAATCGTGAATATAGCGTTTTTTCATAAATTTTTCGGTAGAATCTCCGACGAAAAACTTGAAAAGGCGAGTTTACAAAGCGATTACTACGACGATTTCAGAAGCGCGATAGTCGAAAAAAGATTAAAAATGGAACAACTGCCGACCGAAAGGGTGTATATCGACGCTTTCGACGGAATAAAGTTGTCCGCAAGATATTACGACAGGGGCTATAGTCGCGCGGTTGTGTTTTTTCACGGGGCGAGGTCGATTCCTTGGAACTCTTTCGGTATTATAGGCGAAAGGTTTTTATCGCTCGGGTACAATGTTTTACTTGTCGATATGAGGGCGCAGGGCAAAAGCGAAGGCAAGTATATGTCCTACGGCAACTTGGAATCCCGCGACGTGTTAAGTTGGATAAAATGGTTCGATAACAAGCCTATAGACCGACTTTTGTTATACGGAAGTTCGATGGGGTCTTCGGCGATAGCATACGCTTCCGACAAAATTTCAAGCGACAAAGTTAAAGGGCTCGTGTTAGACTGCGGGTACACTTCCGCAAAAGATTTGCAACGCTTTATTTTGCATAACTGCAACGTTCCTTACGGAATCGTATACGGCGGATATCTTCTCGGTAAATATATTGCAAAAGCCGAGATGTCCGAAAAAGCGTCAGAGCATTTAAAAGGAAATAAAATTCCGACGTTGTTTATTCACGGCACGGCAGATACCGTTGTGCCCGTAAGTCAAGGCAAGGAGAACTTCGACGCTTGCGGGGGATATAAAGAATTTATTAAAGTAAACGGCGCGGGGCACACCGTCGCACTATATAAAGGCGGCGAAGCGTTAAAGCAAAAAGTGTGCGACTTTGCCGATAACGCATTAAGTGGAAATCTCGCTTAACCGACCTATAGACCGGTTTTTTGGTGAAATTAATTTAAAAACGATATTGTCCGCACGCTAAAAAGCGTTACGCTTTCGTGTGCGCGGATAAAAAATTGAAGGTGATAAAAATGGATAAATTTGTTATTTTGCTCGATTCGACGTGCGACCTATCTAAGGAATTGCGCGCCGAATACGAAGTCGAGTACGTGTACGGGCATTTAAGAACGCCCGACGGTAAAGAAACTACGTGCGCGCTCGATTGGGACACGATAGACCGAGCCGAGTTTTACAAGAATCTTCGCTTGACGCCAAATGATTTTTCGACGTCTCCGCCGAATATCGACGAATGGAAGACCGCTTACGAAAAACACGTTTTAAACGGCGAGGGCGTTTTGGTAATGACCTTATCCGCAGGTTTATCGGGAACTTTTGCGTTTGCCGACGAAGCCGCTAACGAGATTAAGGCAAAATATCCCGAGGCGCGTATAAAGGTGATAGATTCCATGCGTTTCAGCACGGCTTGCGGGCTTATGGCAATGTACGCTTGCGATTTAAGAAATCAAGGCAAAACTTTGGAAGAAGTCGCCGACTTTATCGAGGCGAACAAAAACAGATTCCATCAAGCGGGCTGGCTTGACGATTTGTCCTTCGTCGCTAAAAAAGGCAGACTTACGAAAGCAAAAGCCTTTTTCGGCACGCTTGTGGGCGTAAAACCCATAGGAGAGTTCGATTACAACGGACTTACGACCGTTATAGGCAAGGCAAAAGGCGAAAAACAAGCATATAAAGTTCTTTTAGATTACATTGAAAAGACAATCGAAAATCCCGAAGAACAAGTTATACTTATCGGCACTACGGACAGGCAAAAACAAGCCGAGTCGTATAAAGCGATGATCGAAGAAAGGTTTCACCCGAAAGCCGTGTACGTAAATACCGTGTTCGCGGGTTCTGCGTTAAACGTAGGTCCCGGACTTATGGCGGCGTACTATTTCGGCAAACCGATTTCTAAAGATCTTGCCGCAGAGAAAGAAATAATGACGAGGCTTCTCGAACAAAAATAATTAAGGGGAATTACGAAAAGTGAAAACCATAAAAAGCAAAAGAAAAATGTTGTTGTACGGATGTTCCGCACTCGGCGTAAATTTACTAAATACGTTAATGGGGTCCTACTTGTGTAGCGCACTGCTTATCGGGGGATTCGGCGAAGAAGCCATTAAAAATCAGACGTTTACGGGTAGCGATCTCGTCATCCCGACGCTTTGGGCGTTGTTCGTCGTTATAGCAAAGGCAATCGACGGCATAATCGACATACCGATGGCTTCGATTACAGACAATCTTAAATCTCGTTTCGGAAGGCGCCGTCCTGCGATTTTAGCGGGGCTTACGGTTTTGGTGCTTTCGTTTACGGCGTTCACGCTGTTTAATCCTCAAAGCGGCGCTACTATACTGAACACGATATATTACGGCGTAATGTTGTGTATATTCTACACGTCCTACACCTTGACGATGGTAACTTACTATGCGACGTTTACGGAAATCGTCGATAACGAAAGCGACCGCAACTTTATTTCCAACGTAAAATCCGTTTGCGACATCGTATACTTCATTATAGGCTACGTTTTAGTGGGCATTTTGTTAAACGGCATCAACATTCGTATAGTTGCGATGATAATGCTTCCGCTCGTTTTGTTTATGCTCATTCCGCTTTTAATGATTAAAGAGCCGTCGACTTTGCTTAAGGACAAAGAAAAAGAAGCCGCGGAAGAACAAAAACAAACTGTCAACGTTTGGAAGTCTTTAGCATATACCTTTAAAAATAAAGATTTTATTGCTTGGATGGGTGTTTACTCTTTATTGACTTTCGGCGTGCAACTGTTTTTAGGCGGTATCAACGAATACTTTTCCTATACGGGAATGAGTATGATTTACACAATGACGGCGGCGTTCGTTCCCGTTCCCTTCACGCTTATAATTTACAACAAACTTATAAAAAAGAAAGGTTTTAGATTTGCTATACAATATGTTTTCATAGTATTTGCTTTCAGTATGCTGTTTTTGTTCGGCGTATCGTTTTTAAAAATCAAATCTTTGCAAACGTTTTTGTCGATTGTCGGAGGGGGTATATGTTCCTTTTCGGTCGGTGCGCTGTTCTCGGTTGCTTATTCGATACCGTCGCAACTTGCCGCAGAAGACGAAGCCAGAACGAAAATATCTCACTCGGCAATGTATTTTGCCGTTCAAGGATTGTTCTCCGGCGTTGCAACGGGTATCGGCACGGGTGCCGTCTTAACGCTTTTAAAACAGGTCGACGGCGCAATGACTTACATGACGCTTATTGCGGGCTTATCTTACGGCGTAGCGTTTGCGCTTACATATATACTTCCTAAATCGATCGTTACCCTCGGTAAGGAAGTTAAATAAGACTTATGAAAGCAAAAAGATTAGACGGTTCGCTTTTCGAAGCCATGCTAAAAGGCGGCTATACGAACTTGCGTAACCGCGAACAAGAAATAAATAAAATGAACGTTTTCCCCGTTCCCGACGGAGACACCGGGTTTAATATGCGGCGTACGCTCGAAAACGGTATTAAAAACGCAAAGTCCACGGAACATCTAGGCGAGTATTTAAAAAGCGTCGCCAAAGGTATGCTTTTGGGCGCAAGGGGAAATTCCGGCGTTATTTTATCGCAACTGTTTAGGGGGATGTCTAAAGAACTCGAGCGTAACGGCTACATTAATGCGGGCGAGTTGAAAAACGCCCTTATAAAAGCCTATAAAACGGCTTATTCGGCTGTTCAGCACCCCGTCGAAGGTACGATTTTAACCGTTGCGAGGGAAGGCATAGAAGGAATACGTTCGCAGATAAGACGCGGCACTACCGCTTGGATGGTCATGTCGATGTATCTTGCCGAAATGAAAAAGTCCGCTTACAGAACGCCCGAAATGTTAGGGGTTTTGAAAGAGGCGGGTGTTTTGGACAGCGGTGCGGTTGGTTACGTAACTATTTTCGAAGGCATGCTAAAAACCATGTACGGCGAAACCGTCAAACCCGAATACGTCGAGGAAGACGATACGTGTAAAACCGTACCTCACACAAGCGAAAACTTTTCTAAAGACGACGTTTTCGAGTACGGCTACTGTCTCGAGTTTTTATTGCAACTTTTAACGAAAAAGACGGAAAGGATGCCTTTTTCCAAAAAAAGTTACATTGCCGAACTTAAAACGATGGGGAATTCCCTTGTAGTTATACAAGAAGATTCGATAGTAAAGGTACATATCCATACTTTCGAACCCGAAAAAGTTATGGCTTTTTCGAGGTTTTACGGCGAGTTTACTTCCTTTAAACTCGAAAATATGCAAGTTCAGCATAAGGAATATCTTTTAGAAACGCAAAAAGACACCCTTCAAGAAGTCGCCGCGACGGATGACGACGATATGTACAAAATAGAAAAGCCCGCGGAGATAGAAAAAAAGCCGCTTGCCATCGTTGCCGTTTGCGACGGCGAAGGCGTAAGCGAAATGTTTACGGGGCTTGGTGCCGATTTAGTAATATCGGGCGGTCAGACAATGAACCCGCCCGCCAAAGACTTCGTCAACGCATATAAATCGCTGAACGCCGAACACATTTTAGTGCTTCCGAACAATTCCAACATTGTGGAAACAGCCGTTCAGGCGGCGGATTTGTGCGGAATAAAAGATAAAGTTACAGTGCTCGAAACGACATCTGTTTTGGAGGGCTATTACGGGCTTGCGATGGGTACGGCGGATATAGAAGACGTCGACGAAAGAATTGCCTGTATAGAAGAAGGCTCGAAAAGTATTCAAACGGTTTGCGTCGCGCGTGCCGTTAAGGATTACGCTTCGAAATCTTTTTCTTGCAAAGAAGGCGACTATATAGGCTTTATCGGCAAAAAACTCGTTTCGTCGAGCCCCGACAGGGCTACGGCGCTTACCGAGGCGGTTAAAAAAATCAAAGACATAGAAGAAAAAAGTTCTTTTATAATACTTACCGGCATAAAAATTACGGATGCCGACAAGGAAAACATCGACGCTTGCTTCGAAAAGGAATTTTCCGATATACCGAGGGAATTCGTTTTCGGCGGGCAAACGGCTTACGACGTTATCGTAGGCGTCGTTTAGTTTTATGGAATTGTTTTTATATATTTTACTCGGGCTTATAGGGGCGTTTTTGCTGTTTTACGTACTGCCAAACCTTGTTATTTCGATCGGGATGTTTTATATACTTTTGGTAAGAACAAGCAAGAAAAAATGGTCAAGGTCGGTAAGCTGGGATAACGAAGAACAAAAAAAGATGTTCTCAGAAGGCGAAAAGTGGGCTTTAAGTAACGAAAAATTTCGCAAGCGCATAACGATAAAAAATAAAAGATTTTCGCTTGTGGGGGAATATTTCGATTTCGGCTTTAAAAAAGCCGTCATAATTGTCCCCGGCAGAATGGAAACCTGCACCTACTCTTGCTATTTTGCCGAGCCTTATAAAAAAGCGGGTTATAACGTTCTTGCGATAGATAACAGAGCGCACGGCTTATCGGACGGCAGGTACGATACGGTAGGGTTAAAGGAATATTCCGATATTATCGCTTGGGCGAATTGTCTTCACGACGATTACGGCAATGAAAAGATTTGGTGCCACGGCATTTGCATAGGATCCGCAACGTGTATCAATGCCTTCGTAAGCGATAAAGCGCCCGACTGTTTCGAGGGTTTGACGTCCGACGGCGTGTATTTGCATTTCGGCGACATGCTTAAGCGTCAGATTATAACGCGCGGGCACAAGCCGCACCCCTCGTTAGAGATAGTTCTTGCGCTTATTGCGATGCATGCGGGCAAAAACCCCGTAAAAAACGGACCTATTTATAAAATCGACAAAATGAAAAAGTCCATGCTGTTTATTTACAGCAGACAAGACGTTTTATCCGACCCCGAAAACTGCCGAAAACTTTACGAAAAGTGCGGCGGGAAAAAGAAACTCGTGTGGTTCGACAAGGGTATACATTCCCACGTAAGAATAAACGACGAAATAGGTTATGACGCCGCTATTACGGATTTTTTGAAGGAAAACGCAAGCGTGTAAGGTAGCCGTGTGAAATTTTAGTTACACCGCTTAAATACGCTTGACAACTGAAAAAATACGGCGTAAACTTTATTTGTATGTAAATAAGGTGCTAAAGCACTTAGAATAAAATTTAGGAGGAAAAATTTATGCCTTATTGTACTAATTGCGGCAAGGAAATCGACGTTACGGAAGGTCAACTTTGCGACGAATGTCGTCATCAGGAACTCGTTTTCGGCGAATACGAAACCCCGACGGCAGACGCTCGGCAAAAACCTCAAAACGAAGGCGCGCAAAACTACACCGCACAAAACTACGGCGGACAAAATTACAATCAACAAAATTACAATCAACAAAATTACGGTCAGCAAAACTTTAACGGCTATCAAAATTACGGGCAACAACCTTATCAACACCCCTATATGCAGCAAAACGTTAATCCCGTAAAACCCGGTAGTAGAAAAGAAGGTTTCGGAAAAGCGCTTGCGTCCACTATTTTAGGCGTAATCGGGTTTGTTTTTGCCATGATCGCCTATTTCGGATTTGTAGTAGGGGCGGCGGAAGACTCGATGCTCGGTCTCGGCATCACGTTCATGATATTTACCTGTCCGTTTGCTATTATTGCGCTTGTTAACGGAATACGTTCCATTAAAGTTTTCAGCGCATGCAAAAAAGAAGGTAAGGTTAAACCTATCGCGACGCTCGTACTCGGTATTAACGGCGTTGTGTATGCGGGGTTGGCGATTTTATATGTTTTACTCGGCATAGTGATGGCATCGGCTTTATCAATGATAATTTATTAACGATTAAAAAACGCTTCTCGCTAAATCGAAGCGTTTTTCCTTTACCGAGACAATATTGCCGTTAATCGGCTTATAGCCCGACTTTTTTCGCCGATATAGAATTAAAAACGATATGACTGAAGAAAACTTGCTTATAAAAAAGAAGCCGTTCGACTCCAACACGATAAAGCTTATCGCAATAATCGCGATGACGCTCGATCACTTTACCTGGATACTTTTCCCGGGGTTTCCGACGGAGTTTTTACCGCTTTTTATACACCTTTTGGGGAGGATAACCTGTCCTGTTATGTGTTATTGCATAGCGGAAGGCTATCATTACACGCGCGACGTTAACAAATACATGCTAAGGCTTTTGATTTTTGCCGTAGTATCGCATTTTTGTTACGTTTTTTCCTCGGTGGGGCCTGTGTCGGGCGAAAAATCATATATCCCGTTTCTTAACGGAAACGTTTTCAACCAAACAAGCGTTATGTGGTCGCTGCTCGGCGGGCTTGTAATGCTTAGGATAAACGACAGCGAAAAGATAAAAAACATTTTCGTAAAAGTTTTACTTATTTTAGTCGTTTGCGCGGTAACTTTTATAAGCGACTGGAGCTGTATCGCCGCACTTGTGGTGTTGTCTTTCGGAACAAACCGCGGCAATTTGAAAAAACAATCTTTCTGGCTTATATTTTACGTTTTTATTTACGCAGCAGTCTACTTTATCTTTATTGACAAAGTTTACGGTGTGTTGCAACTCGGCGTCGTTTTGGCTATACCCGTAATAGCGCTATATAACGGTAAGCGCGGCAAAAACCCTAAAGTCAACAAATTTATGAAATGGTTCTTCTACCTATATTATCCGCTTCATTTGATTTTGGTCGGGGTTTTAGGATTAATAATTTAAGAAATGCGGCTATAAGCCCGTTATCGAGGTTTTTTACTTTGGTAGCGGGCTTTTTTGTTTGCCTTTCCGAGGAATAAATTTTAGAAAACAGCCAAAAATTTTTAAAATAAGTATTGACAAACGTAATTTTGTATAGTAAAATCAAATTTACCCTAAAAACCGCTTTCGGGCGGAAAAGGGAAAAACAACGCGATTATAGGTTAGGTATGAGTGATTTTATCGTAAACGTAATACACAGACCCGAACTTTCGCCCGAGTACGCCGAAAAGGCAATGGGCGGCAAAAGCGAGACGGGTAACGAGTCTTTAGACATTTTTTTGTTCCAGCAAAAAGCCGCGCACGACAACGGGCTTAAAACGACGATACAGATAACGTACGCCTCGCTGTTTTCGGACGAAATAATAGCAATAGCGAAAGAGCATCACGAAAAATTCGGCGACGAAATAGCGTTGTCGCTTTTAGGGCTTCCGTGCAAAGAGTTTAAACAAAAGTACAAAACGGAAGATTTTTGCATATGGATGTTCGACGAAGCAACAAAGCGTGAAATAATAGACGACTGTTTCGGGCTTTTTTATGAAAAGTTCGGCTTTTATCCCGAGTCGACGGGCAGTTATTTTTTAGACGCCTATTCGATAAATTACATTAAAGAAAAGTACCCGACGGTAAAATGTGCGGTTGCGGCGTGTTGGGAAGAAGGTCCCAAAGCCTACCATACGTGCAACAATTCCTGGTACACCTTTTTAGACGGCGGACCGTGGAATCCGTGGATACCTTCGAAACAAAACTCTCACTGTCCGGCAAAAGATAGTGAAGACGACAGCGGAATCGTTGCAATCCCCCATTTATCGCGCGACCTTTTGGCGTGTTTCGACGGAAACGGTTCAAACTTCGGCACTCATCCGCAAAACGTTTTGCGCGGAATGATTTATTACGACGACAACGGCAGTTACGAATATCCTTATTTATATAACTTAATCGACCAATACCGTCACCTCGAAAAATACAACGACGGTTACGCGTATAATATGATGTTCGTCGGTCCTGGATGGCTCAACAAACGCGGAAGATGGGAAGCCCCTTACGAACTTTTGGCTAAATCCTATCTCGACGGAATGAAATATTACGGCGAACTTAAAAAGCAGGGCAAGCTTACAGATATGACGATGGCTGAATTTGCCGACTATTACCGTGAAAAACACCCCGACTACAATACGCCCGAATGCGCGCTTTGGAAGGATATTTTATACGGAAGCGACAAACAACTATTTTGGTACATCGACCCGTTTATGCGCACTTGTCTCGACCTAAACCAAGGCGGCGCGATGATAGATTTAAGACCGCTTGCGGCGCAAGTACCGCAAAACGTAGGTATCGGCACCGAAAACGTTTACGACGCTTCTTACCCCTATCTTATTCAAGCAAATTACCGTGCGGGCTTTTTCACCCACTATGCGGGCGCGGGAACGACGAAATCTTGTAAAATCCGTTATAAGGGACAAGAAGCCGACTTGTGTCTTTGTAGGACGATGGCAAGTTTTGAAAAGTCGGATAGCGGCGTTCGTATTACGGCGAAACCCGTTACCGTGGCGCTTGGCGGCTCGGAAATCGTTATTCAATCCGTTTTTACCTTTGAAAGGGGTACGGGCAGACTTATTACCGAAAGAAAGATTTTAAACGACTTACACGGCGAAACTATAGAAATCGAAGAATACCTAACGGGCGGTTTCGGCACGACCGAGTACCAAGCGGACATGACGAAACTTACTTTCGGTACGAAAGACGAAGTTTTAAACTACGAATACAAAGGCAGAAAGGTCGTATCGAGCACGGCAAAAGAGGCTTTCGTTAACATTCCCGACATAAACACTAAAGTATCGATGGGCGGCGATATAGACGAAGCGATTGCCGAAGAAGGCATAGCGTTTTCGCCCGTATATCATATAAGACTTACCAAAAAACTTTCAAAAGGAGGGGTAACGACATGGCTCAGTCTTCAAAAGGCAAATTAAACTTTAGGTGTCCTTCGTGCTTTATGCGCGATATCGACATGGATATGTTTTACGACGAGGAAAAGAAGGAATATTACTGTCTTCGTTGCGCTTACCGCGGCACTGAAGCGGACGTTCGTGAAATGAACGAAAAGGCAAAATACCGCTACAAACGTTTAAAGGAGCGCGTCGTTAGTTTCGGTGCGGACGACGAGCCTATAACCTTCAAGCCGCACAAAAGGGGTGAACAATAATGCGTTTAGGCATAGACGTTTCGACGTATTTCGAAGAAAGGGCGGCGGGCGCGAAATATTACGACAAAAACAAAGAAGTCGAGCCTTTACAAACGCTGAACGCAAACGGCGTAGACATTATGCGTATAAGGCTGTGGCTTAACCCGTATAATAAAGAAGGAAAGCCGTATTTAGGCGGCACTTGCGATTTAAAAAACTTTATAAAACTGTCGAAACTTGCCGTAAAAAAAGGTTACGACGTAATGCTCGACATACATTATTCCGACTTTTGGGTCGACCCCGGTAAGCAAACGATTCCCAAGGCGTGGCAAAATCTTAACGAAAAAGAGCTCGAACAAAAAGTTTACGACTACACCAAGGAAACGCTTACCGCTATACAAAAAGAAGGCGTTACGCTAAGTTTCATACAAGTCGGCAACGAAATAACAAACGGCATGCTTTGGCCGTACGGGCGGCTCGAGGAAAGAGGCGAGGGCGAAAAACGCGGCAACTACGAAACCTTTATAAAGTTTATAAAGGCGGGCGTGCGCGCTTGCAGAGAGGTTTCGCCTAAGTCCGAACTTGTTTTGCACCTTGAAAGAAGTTACGACGTAAACGTATATAACGAATTTTTCGGCGAAATGAAAAATGCCGAGGTCGATTACGATATAATAGGATTTTCGTATTATCCGTATTGGCACGGCACGTTGGCGGAGTTTTTCAAAAACGTCGAAAACTGCAAAAAGTTCGGCAAAAAACTTATGGTCGTCGAAACGGGTTACGCGTTTACTTTGGAAGACTACATAAACGAGCCCGACGGAAACGCGCATCTTGTGGTTGCAAACAATAACGTTAATAATTTCGGTTTTAAAGAAGAATTTCCTTTGACAAAGCAAGGTCAAAAGGATTTTACCGTCGCTTTAATCGAGGGGTGTAAAATACACGGCGTAGACGCTATTATTTGGTGGGAGCCTTTGTGGATTCCCGGCGAAAATATCTGCTGGGCAAGCGTCGAGGGACAAGAATACATCTGCGAAACGGGTAAATCCACCCGCAACGAGTGGGCTAACCAGTGTATGTTCGACTATAGCGGCAACAAAAACCCCGTCTTCGACGTTTACAAAGTCGAAAAGTAGTTAAGGGTGAGAGGGTCAAAAATAAATTGAACCTCGCAGTTGAATAACGAAAAGGCGTCCCTTGAAGTTTCAAGGGAAATTCCCTTGGTAAGGGAAATGTCACCAAAGGTGACAAAGGGTTTGCCGTCCGCGGCTTAGCGAGCTCCGCCGTAGGCGGTGAGAGGGTCGAAAATTAATTGAGCGACTCGTCTAAAGTAAATTTACCCCTCTCCGTCTCTACGAGACACCTCTCCCCGCAAGCGGGGCGAGGCTGATAAGGAACTGCAAATCATATATAAAGACGGGGGGAAAGTTTATACAAAAATACAAAAAACGTGAAAATTAATGGGCAAAAAACCATTAATTTAATAAGAAACATTAGTTTTTTGGAAATTTTTTAAAAAATTTTTAAAAAAAGTATTGACTTTGACAAAAAATGTGTTATGATAGATATGCGGTTTTGCATTAGGTGTGATTCTTGGCAGTTTTGCACACCGTAAAATCGATAAATTACGACGCACGTTTTTCGTGTGCGTCCGTAAAAAATCCACACGCTTTTTTATCGGCGTTCGGGTTTTATCGCATAAAAGTACACAAACACCTTGCGCAAAAATTTGCGCGGATGAAAATTAAAAATTTCAAAAGGGACTAGTCCCTTTTGCGTTTGCCCTTCGGTCAAACGCAAATAACTTTTATATAAAGCAATCCCTCCGACGGCTTGCGCCGCCATCTTGCTAAGCCGCACACGGCAATCCTTTTGTCGCTTTAGCGACATTTCCCTTAATAAGGGAATCGCCCTTTACACAAAGGAGGGCTAAGAGGATTTGGGAAAATATAGAAACGACCTCTCCGTCGACGTTCGTCGACACCTCTCCTTTCGAAGGCGAGGCAGAAGAGGATTTTGAAAAATTTATGAAGGTCAAAACAGGTTATTTCATTCCTGTCGTGTGAAAACACAAATAAATCATAAGAGGAGAAAAAAATGAAAAAATTATTAGCAATTCTTCTTTCCGCTATCATGGTAGTGGCAGCTTGCGCTTGTCTTACCGCTTGCGGAAAAACGAACGGCGGCGACTACGACCTTACCGACGTAGCCGGCACCTATGACATTACCGTTTGGGTTAGTGAAACCAAAGACGCTAACGGTGTAGGCGTTACCGATCTTACTTTACAACAGATTCAACGCTTCAACGACACTAACGAATACGGCATTATATTTGAAGCAACGGTTGAAGGCGTTACCGAAGCCGAATCTGCAACTCAGATGATCACCGACGTTGAAAGCGGCGCGGATCTTTTCTGTTTTGCTCAGGACCAAACGATGCGTCTTATGGACGTCGGCGCGTTAACGAAACTCGGCGCAAACAGCACCAGAACCATTAAGGAACGTAACGACGAAGGTTCCATAAAGGCTGCTCAAGTAGGCGACAACCTTTATTGCTATCCTTTAACTTCCGACAACGGTTACTTTATGTATTACGACAAGAGCGTTATCTCCGAAGATATCGTTGACAGTTTGGAAGACATCCTTGCCGCTTGCGAAGCTGCGGGTAAAAACTTCTCTTACGAAGCAGAAACTTCCGGTTGGTACAACGCAGGTTTCTTCTTCGCAACCGGTTGCGAATCCACTTGGACGACCAATGACGAAGGCGAATTCACTTCCGTTACCGATACGTTTAACAGCGATGCGGGCGTAATTGCACTTAAAGGTATGCAAAAGATTTTAAAATCCAGCGCATATGTTTCTTCTTCCGATGGCGCTGATTTCTCCGCCGCTATCCCTTCTGCGGTAGTTATTACCGGTACTTGGGCTAAAAACACCGTTCAAGCCGCTTTAGGCGACAACATGGGCGTTGCGGATCTTCCTTCCTTCACGGTTGACGGCAAGTCCTATCACATGGGTTCCTTCTCCGGTAACAAACTTATGGGTATTAAGCCTCAACAAGACGTTAAGAAGGCTGCTGCTTTACAACAACTCGCACTTTATTTAACCAACGACGAATGTCAATTGGAAAGATTCAACCAATTCGGTTGGGGTCCTTCCAACAAAGTTGCACAGGCTAACGAAGCGGTTGCTTCCGATCCTTGCTTAGTTGCGCTTGCTCAGCAAAGCGCTTATGCCGTTCCTCAAGGTCAAATCCACGGCAAATGGTGGGATATGTCCAAGACTTATGCCGTTGCTGCTAAGAGTGCTACTTTAAACAGCGACGCAGAACTTAAGAAAATCCTCGAAGATTATGCGGCTTCATTGGCAAGCGCATTCGAAGTAGTTGCAGGCTGGACCGTCGTAGGCGAATTCGCGTATGGTTCTTATGGCAACAGCTGGATGCAAGACTACACTATGACCAAGACCGGTTCCGTTTGGAAATCCGATAGCACAATGATGCTCACCGCAGGTGACGCATTCAAGGTACGTGAAGGCAGAGCTTGGGATACTTCTTACGGTGTAGGTACTGCAAACTATGTGGTTGAAACTACCGGCAGATATTACATCCTCTTCGACGAAGAAACGACCGTAGTATCTCTCGAAGCGGCTGCAGACGAAACTTGGACGGTTATCGGTAACATTAACGGCGATAGTTGGAAAATCGATTTACAGATGACCAATGATAACGGTGTTTGGACGACCAATGAAGCTTATGAAATGACCACAGCTACCGAATTCAAGGTAAGAATGAACGGTGCTTGGGACGTATGCTATGGCGACAATGGCAATAACTATAAACCTGCTGCGGCCGGTACTTATTATGTTCAATTCGACGAATGCTCCAAGACCATTACGTTAAAGGCTGCCGAATAATTAAAGGCGTTAATCCGACGGTACCTTGTGCCGAAGGTTGAGATTAAATGTTACCTCGGGTTGATATGTTTCAGCCCGAGGTAGTTTTTTTAGAAAATAAAAAAAGATAAAGAGGTTAAGATGAATCGATTGGATACACTGTCGTATTTAAGGCTTAACAAATTCCAGAGATTACTGTATAATTTAAAAATGTTTGTATGCGGGATTCCCGCATGGTTTTTAAGATTATTTAAAAAAATCTGGCTTGTCATTAAAACGATAGGATTAAAAATTGCCGATATTTTTATAGACATCGGCACGACGTTTAAACGCGGAAGCTGGAAAACAAAAGTTTCCTTCTTTTTAATGGGCTTCGGCAGCATAATGTACGGACAGTGGCTTAGGGGCATATTGTTTATGGTTTTCGAGGCTCTGTTTATATTCTACATGTGTTTTGCAGGGGGGCATTGGTTAAGTAAGTTTCCTACGCTCGGCACGGAGGTCGCACATACGGAAGACGTTTACGTACCGGCGTTAGACGATTATTTCGAAACCACGGTACCCGGGGACAGTTCGTTTAAAATTTTATTGTACGGATTGTTAACGATTTTCTTTATTATAGGGCTTTGTTATACTTGGTATTTAAACGTTAAACAGTGCCGTATTTGCGAAGAAATAATAGCTTCCGGTAAAAAGGTAAAAACCGCCAAGCAGGATATGAAGTCCATGCTCGACGATCAGTTCCATAAAACGCTTTTGGCTCTTCCTTTAACGGGTATACTCGTATTTACCGTAATGCCCATAATCTTTATGATTTTGGTTGCTTTTACCAATTACGACGCAACGCACCCCGGCAACGGATACGCAAACTTATTTACCTGGGTAGGTTTGGACAACTTTAACCTTTTACTCGACTTCGGGTCGGGCGGCGGTTACGCCTTCGGCGAAATTTTAGCCTGGACGCTTATGTGGGCTTTCTTTGCAACGTTTACAAACTACTTTTTGGGTATGTTCGTCGCAATGATGATAAACAAAAGGGGTATAAGGCTTAAAAAGATGTGGCGTACTATTTTGGTACTTACCATTGCGATACCTCAATTTATTTCGCTTTTGTACATATCCAACTTATTTGCCGATAACGGCGTTATAAACGGAACGCTTATAAACCTCGGCATAATAAGCAAGCCTATAAAATTCTGGGGCGAAACGGGCGGTAACCCGTGGCTACCGAGGCTTATGGTTATCCTTATCAATATTTGGATAGGTATACCGTATCTTATGTTGATTTCTACCGGTATACTCATGAATATCCCTCAGGATTTGTATGAACAATCTCGTATCGACGGGGCAAACGCTTGGCAGCAATATACAAAAATTACCCTACCTTATATGCTTTTCGTAACGGGGCCCTATTTACTTACAAGCTTTGTCGGAAACATCAACAACTTTAACGTTATATTCCTATTAACGGGCGGCGGACCCGATAATGCAAAATTAATAGTCGACGGAACTTTGGCGGGCGATACGGACTTACTTATCACTTGGCTTTACGATTTAACGACGGGTGCGTCCGCAAACTATAAGTTAGCGTCCGTTATCGGTATACTTATCTTTATAGTAGTCGCGCTTATCTCTTTGGTAGTATATAACGTAATGCCTTCAAACAGAAACGAGGGGGATTTTTCATAATGACTAATTACGACAATATTCAAAATCTCGTTGAATTCGGTTTGACGGAAACGAAAGAACATACTAAGCAAAATGTAGATATTGTTTTGCCCGAAGGCTATGCATCGCAATCGACTATCGAATACGATGCAGAATGCGTTCAAACGGGGCGTCAAGTAGAAAAACCGATAAAACGCCATATGGGTAAAAAAGCCCAAAGCAGAATCGTAAACACTATAATTTATATAGTGCTCGTGTTAATGTCTATAATTTGGCTTGCACCCTTTGTTTGCATCGTGCTCGAATCTTTCCGTGTGGAAAGCACTTCTCAAGTGGGCTACATATGGCCTAAACAATGGGGTTTAGATAATTATATAAGATTGTTTACAGAAACAAAATTTCCCCGTTGGCTGTTGAATACCTTTATAATAGGGCTTGTGGTTGCGGTGCTTCAAACGGTTTTCGTACTTTCGATGAGTTACGTTTTATCCCGTTTCAGATTCAAATTAAGAAAGCCTTTGATGAACTTAATGCTCATCTTGGGTATGTTTCCCGGCTTTTTAACCTTAATTCTTCTTTACAATCTTTTAAGAGATTTAAACATGACGGGCGGAAATTCTATTTTCGGATTAATACTCGTGTATGTGGCAAGCTCGGGCATGGGGTATTACGTGTCGAAAGGATTTTTCGACACTATCTCGAAGTCACTAGACGAAGCCGCGCGTATTGACGGGGCGACAAGGTTTCAAGTATTTTACAAAATAATAATGCCTCTTGCCAAACCTATAGTAATTTACACGATATTAACAGCCTTTATGGCGCCCTGGGGCGACTTTATTATGGCAAAATACATTGCTCATAACACTTCGGCAGGCTACAACGTGGCGGTAGGTTTGCAGTGGCTTATTTCGACGCCCGAAAACAAGGGGGCAAATTACACGACCTTCTGTGCGGGCGGCGTAGTGGTCGCAATACCCATAACGACGCTGTTTATGCTGTTACAAAAATATTACGTAGAGGGCGTCACCGGCGGCGCCGTTAAAGGATAAGGAGGAATTATGGCAACTATTAAATTAACTAACGTTAAAAAAGTTTACGAAAAAGGCAATAAGCCCGCCGTTCAGGATTTTAACCTCGAAATACACGATAAGGAGTTCGTCGTTTTCGTCGGTCCGTCCGGTTGCGGTAAATCTACGACATTAAGAATGATTGCGGGGCTCGAGGACATTACCGACGGTACTATCGAAATCGACAACGTCGTTGTTAACGACCTTCAACCTAAAGACAGGGATATAGCAATGGTCTTCCAAAACTATGCGCTTTACCCGCACCTTACGGTTTTCGAAAACATGGCTTTCCCGCTGAGACTTAAAAAAGTTCCGCAGGACGAAGTTTACAAAAAAGTAACCGAGGCCGCCGAAATTTTAGGCATTACCGAGTATTTAACCCGTAAGCCTCGCGCTCTTTCGGGCGGTCAACGCCAAAGGGTTGCTATCGGTAGGGCTATGGTTAGGGCTTCTAAAGTCTTTTTGATGGATGAACCTTTATCTAACCTCGACGCTAAGCTTCGTAACCAAATGAGGGCTGAAATTATTTTGCTTCGTCAAAAAATCAATTCCACCTTTATTTACGTTACCCACGACCAGACCGAGGCGATGACTTTGGGCGATCGCATCGTTATCATGAAGGACGGCTTCATTAAACAGGTCGGTACCCCTAACGAGGTCTTCGAAATGCCCGACAACCTTTTCGTTGCGGAATTTATCGGCGCGCCTAAGATGAACACCTTCAAAACAAGGCTTATTCGCGAAGGCAATAACTATTACGTAATGGCTTTCGGCACGAAAATGCCCGTCGACGGCGAAAAAGGACAGGCACTTTTGCAAAAAGGTTACGACAGCATGGATATCGTCCTCGGCGTAAGACCCGAGCATATCTCGCTTACCAACCGCTCTAACCCCGCGTCGATTCTTTGCACCGTTCAAGTTAACGAAATGATGGGTAGCGAAATCCACCTTCACGTTACGACCGAAACGGGCGAGGAATTAATCGTAAGGGTTCCCACCGTCGATATCAGCATCGAACAGCGTGAACTTTTGGTTCAGGGCGCAAAGATTTTAATTACCTTCCGCGGTAAGGTTATGCACTTCTTCGACGTCGAAACCGAGGAAAACTTGCTTACAAAATAAGGCTTTCGGGTAGTTTTTAAAACAAACAAAACGCCGTGAAAGCAAATTTTGAGCAATGTTTTTTAAACAAACAACGTGATATCAGAACAAACTTTTTACGTTGATTTAAAAACAACTAAAAAGCCGATAACTAAGGCTATAAGCCCGTTATCGGCTTTTTTTGTAACTTTCGGCTTAGATTTTTGTTTGACGGCGGGCATTATAATACTCCTTTGCTTAAAGGAAAAAGGTCCATTTGTGTAAAGGAGCCTAATAAGGATTTGTGGATTATATAAAGACTCGCCTTTACTCAAATGAGGTTTTAGGGTAACAGAAAAAATATTTGTCAAAAAGTAAAAAATTTTCAAAAAAGGTATTGACAAATCAAAAAAGTGTGGTATCATTATAACGTAGGGGTGTATTCTGCGCCGTTTTTCGCGGCGAGGAGCCGTTACTTTTTAACTATCAAACTTTATAATTTAACGCAAAATTTGTGTTTCAAAGGAAAGTACTTTCCTTTTTGCGTTTCCCTTTCGGGAACCGCAAAAAGCACGTTATCATATACCGTTTTTAAAAGAAAAGCCCACGATACGGGCTTGAATGTTTTTCTTACTTGAACGTTCAAGTAAGCGGTTTTTGTCCTATTTTTTGACAAAAACCCCATAAAACTATGGTTTTTCGACAAATTCCGCCAAGACTATACAAAAAAGACTAAACGGCTTTTTGTATGGAATCGAGCGGGCGAAAACGTTTCGGCTGTCCTTAACGGGCGCCGCCCTTAATATATTATAACGGATAGAGAAGGAGCCTAACGAGGATTGGCGGATTATATAAACGACCTCTCACCGCCTACGGCGGAGCTCTCCTTGAAAGGCGAGCCTAATGAGGAATTTGAAAGATTATATAGGTAATTTACGCTATTGCAAAGCAATGGGCGCAGATAAATAAACAGGAGGAAAACTCATGAAAACAGGAAAGAAAAGACTAAGTATCGTTTTACTGGTCGGAATGATGATTCTTACGCTGTTCGGGTTCGCCGCGTGCGAAGTAACCGTTGTACCCGCGTATGAAATCACTGTTTCCGCAACGCAAAACGGTACGGTTACAGCCAACGTTGAAAGGGCTGCCGAGGGTAAAGAGGTAACTTTAACCGTTACCCCTAACGCGAAGTACGTACTTTCTCAATTAAAGGCGAACGAAACAGAGCTCACGCTCGATGAGGACGGCACGGCGAAATTTACGATGCCCGCAACCGAAGTCGTGATTACGGCAGAGTTCTGTAGGGAGACGTTTGCCGTCAATTTACCGACCGAAGTTGTCGGCGGCACCATTGCGGCAGATGCGGAAAAAGCTATCGAGGACGCTACGGTTACTTTAACGGCAACCCCGAATTTCGGTTACGAAACGAAAGCCGTAACGGTTGACGGTGAGAGTCTCACCGCTCAAAATGGCGTTTATTCCTTCGTAATGCCCGGTAAAAACGTTGACGTCAACGTAGAATACGTTATCGCTGAAAACGCTGTTACCGACACGGCACCCGAAGGCTTTAAGTTAACGTCGGAAGCCGTTGCGGGTAAAACCGCTACGGGCGTGTTTACGGTAGAATATGCGGAAGACGGCGTTTCCATGGCGGCTTACGTTGAAGACGCTATAATAACCCAAAACGACTGCGTCAGCCTCTATTTGGGCGCAAACGCTTATGCGAACGGCGGACTTCTCGATTCCAACAGAGCAATAATCGCAACCGTAGAAGGCGCTAAACTTTACACTGTAGAAAACGGCAAGTACGTTGAATCTGCGGACGCTGCAAACGCTCAGGTTTATCCTTGGGTCGTTAACGGCGAAGTTAAAGGTTACGTCGTAAAAGCATTGGCTACATACGAAATGTTGGGCGTAGAAAAAGAAGCGGCTAAAGGCAACGTTACCGTGTTATTCTCGCTCGGTAACTGCGATAAATCCACTCTTACCAAAACCGTACTTTACGGCGGCGGCAACGCCGACAACGCGGACACCTTCGCTTTATTAAACGAAGACGGCACGCTTTCCGACAACTATTATAAATACGGTGCAGGTCAGTTAGGTCAAGGGGACACCGCAATCAAGACGGGCGTACACTGGAACCTTTCCGAAGACTACGGCGTAAACAGCGAAAATTACGCAGACCGTAAAGCCGTATTAAACGGCCACGACGGCAGCGACAACAACTTGGCAATGTTCCGTGCTACGGGTCAAAACTTGTATGCGACGGCAACGTTCAAACTTACCGGTATCGCTAACTCTTCCGAAAGATACGGCAAGTTCGGTATCATGTTATTCAACGAAAGCGCGGGTAACGGCTTCTTCTTCTACGTCGACGCTTATATCGGCAGTGACGGCGAAGTTAAATTAGACAACGTTAAGGGTACCGACCTCGGTTACAACTCCGCACCTAACGGTTGGGGCAGTTGGAACACTATTTCCGGCACGAGCGGTTCCTTCGATTTAACGACAAAGACGATAACTTTAGGTCTTACCGCATATGACGGCTGGATTTATATGTATCTCGGCGATAAACTCGTTGCGGAAACGACGTTCGACTTGGGCGACGGTGCGGTAATGGGCTTCAAGAGCTTTGCTTTCAATATGGAAGTTACCGACTACTATTCGACAAGCGACTTAGACGACCCCGCATTCAAGGCACATCGCGTCGAAAAGACCCCCGTTGACTTAGAAGCATTATTCTTAGGCGACAGCTATATGGACTTCTGGACTTCGTCCGGATTTAGTCAGCACACCGCCGCTATCGAAGGCGCCAAACAAGACATCGGCGTAGGCGGCACGAAGATTTCTTACTGGACGAATAAGATCGGCTACGTTAAGAAGATGTATTCGAGCGTAGACAAATTCATATTCCACATCGGCGTTAACGACATCGACGACGGCAACACCACGCCCGAAGCGACTTTCGCACTTTTGAAAGAAATGATCGCCGTATATCAAAATGCATTCCCCGATGCCGAAATTTATTGGGTAAGTCTCGTACACAACACGATGTTTGCGAACAAGTGCGCTAACTATGACAAGATGAACCAATATGTTTACGACTATGCTCAGACCGTCGAAAAATTACATTATATCGACGTTACCAGCGTAGGCGTCGACGAAAACGGCAACACTCGTACGAATATGTTCTACGACGGCTTACACTTCAACTATGAGTACGGTTATCCTTTATGGGGTAAACTTATCATGGAAGCCATCGGTTACGGCGACAAGAGGGCTGAAGGCGAAACTTTAGGCGACATCGAAGATAAGTACGCTTACAACGTATGGTCCTTCTCCGAAGACGGCAAGGTTGCGACAACCACTGCTTCCGGCGAACAGGCTATTTACTTTAAGGATATGCAGTACGCAACGGACTTCATGGCTTCCGTCGACGTATACAGCGAAGGGCTTTCCGGATCAGACCTTTGGTCGAAAGTAGGCGTCATTTTAAGAAACGACAACTACTCGATATTCGGCTACGTCGACACTAACATTTTCGGCGATGCCAAAGACTGCAACATCGTTTACCGCGCTAACGCAAACAACGGCGCAAGCGTTTACACGACAGCGGATTGGAACTGGAACGGTCAAGGTTCCGGCGGCAGAGCAAACGCAAGCATAGTCGACGATTACGTTACTATAAGCGTTGTCAAACTCGGCGGAACGATTTACATGCTCGTAAACGGCAACATCGTTGCTTCGCATACGGGTATTTCCGGCATCGAAAATCAAGCTTTCGTAGCGGGCGTTATGGGCTTCAACCGTATCATCGACGCTAAGAACGCAAAAGTCGTTACCGATAGGGACGCCGTTTTGATCGCACTCGGGTTAAAGGCTGCAGACGCCGAATTAGACGGCGTTGCCGACGATGACATTTGGACGGACGAAGTACTTTCCAATACCCTTACTTTGGGTAAGAGAACGGAAGGTTCTTACTTCGACGTAGCGGCTGTTAAAGGAAGCGACGGCGTTTACTTCCTTGCAACCATTTATCACAAACAAGCACTTACTTCCTTAGCGCAAGGCACCGACGGCAATTGGTGGGAATGGCTTAACTTAGAAATGCGCTTCGGTACCGACGGAAACACTCAACGCGTAGTTTACTTCCCGAACGGCGACGTAAACTCCTTCGGCGGCGTTGTCGTAGGCGACTACGTAACGGAAAAGAGCGGCGACTTTAACAAGACCACCGTTGAATTCTTTGCAAACTATATGTACTTCCCCGGCTACACCGCGGAAAGCGACGAAATTGCGGTTAAATTCTTAGGCTGGGTTGCGGAAACCGGTTGGTGGACAATCGAAGCAACGCCTACCGTTTCTACGCACGGTTTACGTTATAAACACACCGCTACTTTGACGGGCGCGGACATCGAAGTTCCTTCCGTTGTAAGAAAAGGCGACGTAATAACCTTTGAAGTTCCTTTAGAAGAAGGCGACATCATCGGTTACGTAAAAGTTAACGGCACTGAAATCCAAGCACAAAACGGCGTTTACACCATCGTTGTCGAAGACAAAGACGTTAAGATCGAAATTTCGGTTTTAGGAAGACACAACGTAACGCTCGACAATCTTTCCGGTAAAGTTGCTGTAAGCAATGCAAGACCGCACGAAAACGACGTTATCGAATTTACCGAGGTTGCGCCTTACGTTATTCAAAAATTATACGTAAACGGCGCTCCTTTGGAAGCGCAAGAAGGCAAGTATCTTTACACCGTCGGTCAAGAAGACCTTACCGTTACCGCAACTTGTATAGTAGTTGCCGACGGTATTACTATCGACGGCAAACTCGACGAAACTTACGGTCAAAGCTTCGGCTTTAAAGTAGAAGGCGATCGCGACGTAACGATATACGGCAAAAACACGGACTACGGCGTAGTTTTGTACCTTATAGCGCATAGCGACAACAACGTCGATACCAACGAAACCGAATGGTATAATAATAACAACTTCGAGTTTTATCTTAATAACGGCGATCAAAGATACGTCAACAGCAGAGACCAATCTTCCGGCGTAACGGAATTCGTACGTACGACAGAAAAACTTTCAAGCGGTAAATACGAACATCGTTACGAAGTTTTCGTAGCAGGCGACTTCGGCGAAAACGTTCGCATAAACTATGCTTTCAAGGCTCCTACGGAAGCCGCTCGTTACGAAGGCTTATCGAACAACCAATGGGATAAAAGCGACTGGTGGAACTCCGTTATCGGCGGTGCCGACGGCAACAAACTTACGTTATACGGTTACGGTACGGCACGTCCCAACAACTTGTTTGCCTCTAAGGACGGTCTTTACACGACTCAACCCACCGCTAAAAACGCAACTATCGACGCAGACTTTAGCGAATACGAAGGTTTAGATTCTACAACTCTCGGCAACGAAAACGCCAAGTTTACCTTTACGGGTTACACGGCGGCAGACGGCTACTATCTTGCCATAACTATTTTGCAGAAAAACAGAGCGGCTGCGACAAACGACTGGTGGCTTAACGATAACCTCGAAATGAGTTTACTCGGACGCGGTTACGGTACAAAGATCGGCTTCTCCATTTACGACGACTTCCTTTGCACGTTTGGTTCTATCACTCAATACGCTATGAAACGTACGGAACTTACCGAAGGCGATTATAATTACAAAACCGATGTCGAACTTTTCATTTACGACAAGGACGCTGCCGACATAGCGTACATTTTGGTTGGTTGCAACGGTAACGGTTTCGGCGGTTGGCAAAGTTTGGCTTGGGATAACGCGGACAGAATTAAATTATCTAAAGACGGTGCCGTATTCGAAAACAACGAAGGTTACGACCAACACGCATTAAACGTAGACGGCGTTAAACTTGACGGTAATCTCGACGAAAGCTTCTGGAACGGCGTAACAGAATGGACGAACGAAACGTCCGAATGCTACGAAAACCAAGGCATTTACGCAATCGTTCAGGTTAAGAAAGGTAACGCGGGCGTTTATCTTGCGGTAACCATGTATCACCACAAAGCATACGATACCGTAATTAGGGGAGATGGTACCCAATGGTGGAACTATCTTGATATCGAATATCGCTTTATAGTAGGAACTTGGGACGGCTCCGTTCAAAGAGCCGCTTGCCCATGGAATAACGGTGCATTAAACTGTGTGTTCGGCTGGACATCGGTTGCCAATACGGACGACGGACTCGGTTCTTACGAATATAAGACCGTGTTTGAAATCTTTACGCCTTACGAAATGATGGATGCAAATAATCCTAAGGACGATATACAACTTCAAATATCTTTCGTAGCGGAAAACGACTGGAACTGGCTCCTTAACATTTGGAAAGACAGCACGCTTCCCAACACCGTAACAAACGACGGTTTCGTTCGCAAATAATATCTAAAAGTCTTAAATAAAAAAACGCTTCCCGAAAGGGTTTTGCCTTTTCGGGAGGCAAGGCTTTTTTGCCGAGTATTTAGTTACGGCAAAAAACATTCTCAAACATACAAAAAACTAAATTTTTAGGCTGAAAGCCCTATAGGTTTTAAGTCTAAACATAATTTTTATGAAAAAACGCGTAACGATAAAAGATATTGCCAAAG
Source organism: uncultured Christensenella sp. (assembly GCA_964398065.1). GTDB lineage: Bacteria > Bacillota > Clostridia > Christensenellales > Borkfalkiaceae > UBA4636. Next base: position 68,405 of record CAYNLN010000002.1, read on the forward strand.
CGTCGGGATTATCGGCTAACTGTATATCCCGCGCGTTGATGGACAAACCGGATATTTCGCAAAAAACAAAGGACAGGGTTTTGGAAATAGCAAGGCAAATGGGTTATATACCCAACTCTGCCGCAACTACTTTGCGTAAAGGAAGAAGCCATACGATAGGTATTCTTTACGACAACCTTTTAAACCCTTTCTACAATATAATGACCAATTATATATGGGAAAATCTTGTTAAACAAGGGTACTCTTTCGTAACGCTTATAAACGACAAGCCCTTTTTTGACGAAAGCATCGCAAGGCGTGCTTTATCCGGTACCATAGACGGCATTATTTCCTTTTTGGAACCTACGGGAGAGGCTTTAAAACTTTTCGAGGAATACAACGTTCCCGTCGTTATCGTCGGTCGTAAATCCGACTACGACGTCGAATGCGTCGTTTTGGACGACGTAGGCGGCGGTAGGGCGGCGGCGGAGTATTTGATAAAAAAAGGTTACAGCCATCCTATGTATTTGGGCGAATCCGAAGTTTTGTCGTGTTCGAAAGAACGTGCCGACGGATTTACGGAGGTATTTTCGGAACACGGTATTTGTGTGGAAAAACTGTTTAATACGGGTTTTTCGAAGCAAGCTTTCGAGGACGCTATCGACAAATTACTCACAAGGGACAATCCCCCCGACTGTATATTTGCATTTAACGACTCGCTTGCGTTAGATGTTTTATCCCGTCTCAGGGAAAGTAAAATCAAAACGGCGGTTATAGGTTTCGATAACATTCAAAACGAAATCGCCATGAACGGAAAAATTACCTCGGTAGGGTACGACAAACAAACTTTTGCCGCTCTTGCCGTGGAAAAATTAATGAAGCTTATCTCGGACGGGGATACCGAAAGAGAAATCACGGTTTTAAAGGAACTTTTCGTCTACGACGGACAAACCGCTTAACTGCGGAATTCGTTACGGATAAAAAGTTTCCGACAAACCTTAATCAATAAAAAATAAACGGAGAATATGTATGAAAAAGTTTCTTAGTATTTTATTGTCTGTACTGCTGATTCTTTCGCTTTCGCTTGTTGCCTGTAACGGTGGCGGCGGTGGCGGCGGCAGCGACGTAGAAATCAATGAAAGCGGCGAAATCATCCAAAAGCCCGGTCAAGCGGCTACCAAGGTAACCTTCTGGGCAAACTGTGACAGTGTCGAATTAACGGTATTTAACAACCTCGTTAAACAATTTAACGAAAAGTACAAAGATCAAATCGAAGTTCGTCTTGTTGCAAAATCGGGTGATAACTATGACACCTTGCTTAGCACTTCCTTAGCGGGAAGCAACCCCCCCGACGTATTTTACGTAGGCGACTCCGGCTACAAAGCGTATGCCGAAGAAGGTTATTTGTTAGACGTAACGGACTATATTAAAACGAGTTCCACGTACGTTATCGCAGATATGTGGGACAACGTTACCGAACGTTATAAATACGACGTTAACACGGGTTTGACAAACACCGACAGCGGAAGATATTACGGCGTTCCCAAGGATTTAGGTCCTACCGTAATTTATTATAACGAAACTTACTTCAAAGGTGCGGGTATAACCGTTATCAGCGTTGACGAAGCAGGCTTAGCCGCTTATAACCAAGGCGGTAAAGACGACCGCGGAAACACCAAAGCCGCAGTCGGCATCGACGCTTCTTACGAAGTAAAAGAAAAAGGTTTCTTTAAAGCCGGAGGCAAATATTACTTCAACAACCAGATTCCTATGAGTTGGGAAGAAACGGTAGAATGCTCTAACCTCGTTCAAACTTATATGCGTAAGTCCACAAGCGAAGGCGGCGCAGGTAAATCGAGCGGTTACGGATACTTCACCGAATGGTGGTTCAACTACGGTTGGTCCGTCGGCGGCGACTGTATCGAAGCCATTCCTACGGACGACGCTAATTATCGCGGATATTACTATGACTTCACCTTAATGGACAACACGCCTAACTATATCGTCGCAGACGATTACCAAGGCACCGTTACGGTAGGGAGCAACACTTATACCGCAGGTCAAATCGTCGAATACACCGACAAGGTCGACCTTTCCAAATACGCATCGACGCCCAATCCTACCGAACTTGCTAAAAACAAGGGTACGTACAGCGTTACCGCACAAGTTAAAACCCTCGTTCAAGAAGGCGTTTTAAACGAACTACCCAGTCAGCGCGAAGCGTTTACCGAATTCGTTCGCGTTGCGGCTAAAAAATCCACTTTAGTCGACACCGTTGACGGCGAAAACTTATACGGCTATGAAATTTGTCCTTATCCTACATCTATCGGCGGCGACGCGGGTAAAACCAACGCTTTCGTTACAGGTCAACTTGCAATGCTCGTAGACGGTCGTTGGAACGTTACCAACTTCCGTGAACAAATGGACGGCGAATATGAATGGGACGTTGCTCCGCTACCTATGTATAAACAATACGACGACGAAGGTAACATTACCGTTCACGGCGTAGAAGCCGGTCACAGCGGTTCGGTTGCTCTTTGCGTAAGCAGCAAGAGTAAAGTTCCTACCGCGGCTTGGAAGTTTATAGAATTCGTCGGCGGTGTAGACGGTCAAACTTTACAGGCGGAAGCAGGCTTTGCGATTCCTCTTCAAAAGAATTTAGCCAACAGCGAAGTATTCTTACAATCCGACAAGAATCCTCGCAACTCCAAGATATTCCTCGACGCGACCGAATACGAAACGGCAGGCGACTGGTGGTATTTAGTCGACAAAAAATGGATTAACGACTGGGCAAACGTATTAAACGGCTCCGTACGTAACGGTACGAAGACCATGACGGGCTTCTATCAGTGCTCCGAATACGACAATACGTTTAACTTACTTATTAAGTACGCTCAAAAGTAGTTTTTGACAATGTTTCGGCAAGCCGACGAAATAAAACTCGGCTTGCCGAAGGTAAAAACTTAAAAGTAACGCTTGGTTACTTTAGGGGGATATTTTATGTATCTTGATAACGTATATAAAAAGAAGAGACTTAACAATAGGGAAAACATAAGCGGATTTTTGTTGTCGATTATGCCCGTTGTGGGGTTCGTTATTTTCGGACTTATCCCTATGGTGTTGGCGTTTATTATATCGTTTACCGACGTTAGGTTCTTCAATTTGAACGGTGTTTCCTTTATCGGGGGTCAAAACTACGTCACGGTGCTTAACGACCCGTTGTTTTGGAAATCCATCGTAAACACGCTTTACATGAGTCTTTCCACTTTCGTAAACATCGTGCTTGCGCTTATTATAGCGTTTTTACTGACTAAAAACGTCAAAGGCAAAAAGGTTTTCAGAACCATTTACTTTATTCCTTACGTTTGCTCGGTTGTGGCAATCACTTTGATGTGGCAATGGATTTTTAACACTAACTTCGGCGTCATCAACCAACTTTTCACTCCCGAGGGGGCTGAAAAAATTAACTGGTGGGGCGACAAAAAGACGTTTATTCCTTGTCTTATCATTATGGGAATATGGTCGGGTACCGGCTTTGGCATAATTTTATACGGCGCCGCGCTTACAAACGTTAACGGTTCCTTATACGAGGCTGCCAAAGTAGACGGCGCAAACGGTTTCCAAAGTTTTTTACACATAACGCTTCCGTCGATTTCTCCCACGACGTTCTATCTTTTGATAACGGGCATTATAGGTTCCTTGCAGGAATTCGCTCGTCCTCAAATTATTTCTTCGTCGGGCGGACCCGACAACGCCGGCGTAACGGTAGTTTTCTATTTGTGGCGTTATGCTTTCGAATATCACGAAATGGGTATCGCTTCGGCAACCGCTTGGCTTTTGGCAATTTTGATTTTAGGACTTACCGTTCTTAATTTCGCGCTTTCCAAACTTTGGGTGAACAATGACTGATATGATGAAGACGGCTGATAAATTAAACCTATCGCGCAAATCGAGCGTGAAAAGGATAATCGGAAAAACATTAATCTATTTAGTGCTGGTGATTTTCGCATTGTGGATACTCGCTCCGTTTTCCATTGTCGTTATAACATCGTTTAAGACGTGGAAAGAAGCCGCCGACCCCGAGTTTTCTTTCTTCCCGAGAGAATTCTCGCTCGAAGGATATAAGGAAGTATTTACTTATACGGGAAGTTCCGCCGACGGGTTGCCTATAGTTTTAAAGGGCTTTATAAACACTTTGATTATAGTAATCCCGCCGACTGTTTTCGGACTTTTCTTTTCGGCGATGAGCGCTTACGCTTTCGCTAAACTTCGTTTCAAAGGGAAAAATCTTTTATTTTCGATACTCCTTGCGACGATGATGATTCCCGGTACTATCATGCTTACGCCGTCGTATCTTTTATACGATATGATGGGGTGGGTAGACACGCCTTTACCGCTTATGATTCCCGGTGCTTTCGGCGCGGCAACCTGCGTATTTTTCATGCGACAGTTTTATTCCGCCATTCCCACGGAACTTATCGAGGCTGCAAAACTCGACGGTATGGGGTATTTCAAAATTTTCTGGAAGATTATGGTCCCGCTTAGCGTCCCCGCCCTGTTTGCGCAAGGACTGCTCGGCTTTATAGGCGGTTATAACGACTATTTCGGACCTTATCTTTACTTGCAGGACGATAAATGGATAACCCTTCAACTTGCCTTAAAGTCCTTCCAAGGGGCTTATTCGAATAGGGTGCCTACCATAATGGCGGGCGCGGTTATCGCACTTATTCCTACTTTACTTATTTACGTTTTGGCGCAAAAATACTTCATCGAAGGCATTGCGACAAGCGGCATGAAACTGTAATCGCTTTCTCGGCGGTTTTTGCGCCGCATTATGCGGTAAAAATATTTTATTTAGGGAGGAAAAAACTAAATGAACAAAATGCTAAACGTTTTTTTAGCAATAGTGTTATCGCTTGTTTTGGTCTTCTCGGTTGCTTGTACGGTTGATAACGGTACCGGCAGCGGAGGCGGCGGTGGCGGCGGAAGCGAAAACACCGGTGCGACCGGAGAGTTTTCCTACGTTACCAACGAAACCATGAGCAGCACGGAATACAACAAAAATCTTTATTATCTTAACGAACTCAAGTTCGAAATCGCCGACCCCGACGTTATTTACATCGAACAAGGCGAAGAAAAAGGTTGGTTCTATGCATACGGCACGAGCGATTTGGTCGGCTGCTTCGGCATTCAGTGCTGGAGAAGTAAAGACCTTACCAATTGGGAATATCGCTCCGTTGCTTATCAGCCCGATTTCGAAACGAACTGGGACTGCTACAACCACTGGGCACCCGAAATCATTTACGACGACGAATTAGGCGGATATTTGCTTTTCTATAACGCAGACCATTTAAGAAACGGTCGTAAATGTATAGACGTTGCTTTCGCCGAACAACCTTACGGTCCTTTCGAACCGCTTTTACACGGCGAAGAACCCGCTTATGACTTTTCGGCTAACAATCCCAAAATGAGTAAGGCGCTTGCTCGTTCTTACACGATAGACGTACATCCCTACGTCGACCCGGTAAGCGGCGACAAGTATTTGTACTATTCCGGTTACGGCGAAGACGGTTACGGCAACTGGCTCGGTCAAACGATATTCGGCGTTAAGTTAATCGACTGGCTTACCCCCGATTACTCGACCGTTAAACAGTTAACTAAGTTATACAACACTACCGTTGACCGCAGCGACAACGATATCGACGAAGGTATCGGTTACGCAAGCGTTAACGAAGCCGCTTACGTTTATTACCACGAAGGCACTTATTACCTTACCTTCTCGATATACGCTTACGATCAAGCCATGTATCAGGTAAGACAGGCTGTTTCCGACAGTCCTTTGGGCGACTTTACTAAGATTCAACCCGCCGACGGCGGTCAAATCATCGCAACCGACAACGCTTGGAGCGGCGTCATCACAAGTGCGGGTCACCACTGCTTTATCGAATGCGGCGACCAACTTATGATTGCTTACCACACCTTCTTAAACCGTACCGATATCGGTAACGGAAGGGCACTTGCCGTCGATACGATGTCTTTCGTTAAAAACTCCAAAGGTCAAACATTGCTTCACGCAAACGGACCTACATATTCTTATCAACCTTTGCCGAGCGAAATTTCCGGTTACGAAAATATCGCTAAAAAGGCGACGATTACCGTTTCCAACGCTCAAAGCGCAGAGGACGTAAGTTACTTAACCGACGGTCAGATTAAAGTTCACTCAATCGACCCCGTTAAGGAATTCGAAACAAAAGGCGGCAACACCGTTATTACGCTTTCCTTCAATAAGTTCGTAAACGCACGTTCGATAATGCTTTACAACAGTACCGATTACGATAAAGCCTTCTGGGGCATTAACAGCGTTAAGCTGTATTATAAATCGGGCGCAAGCAGCACAAGCGTCGCGACCGTTAACAACGTTCTCTTCGATTATAACTGGAATACGGATGCTTTCTCCGAAGTCATGTACCCCGGTTCGAACGCTCTTATCGAGTTTGACGAACTCCCCGTAAACAAAATCGAAATTACGATTAACGCCGAAGACGATTACGTTATGGCGTTAAACGAAATAGTCGTTTTGGGTAAGGAAGTTTCTAACCCCGCGGTTGTTAAGGAATTTAAAGAATACACTTACGAAGAACCTACCTTCGGCGACGCTTTACCTCTTTACGAAAGTTTGACTTTCGGTACGGCAGGCAGCTTCAAGAGTAATTACGGTTACGATTTGTCTCACGACGACGGCACGGAAAATGCTTACGTCGAAAAGACTTGGTGCGGCGATATTCAAGAGCTCTTCTTTAAAGACGTAGTTTCCACAGTGTTATACGTCGAAGCGGAATTGTCCGTACTCGACCACACGACCGCTTACCGTAACAACGGATATCCTAAGATCGGTATCAAACTGAGTGCTAAAAACAAATACTTTATCTTCTTCAACATCGACTGTCAGTCGACATACAAAGGTCAAAACGTAGGTTGGGTTGAAAGTAACCCCTCCGGCACCGACTATATCTGGAGCGCTTACGACTCGAGACTCAAAAACGTCGGCACCATCGCTTACACGGGCGATAATTACACCAAACTCGGTATTGCTCGTATCGGCTCGGACGTATACTTATTCGTAAACGATACGCTTGCTTTCGCACTTACCAACGGCGAAATGTCCGGCTTTACCGATAACGAAGGCACTGCGTGTGCGGCGGCTTTCTTGACTTACGACTCTTACACGAGATTCCGTAACTATTCCATTACGGACGATCAAGCCGAAGTCGAAGCAAAACTTGCCTCTTTAGGCGTTAACCGTTAAATAACGTCGGAGGCGAAGGCTAAAAACTTCGCCTCCGATAAACGGATAATATGACTAAAATCGAAGACTTTGACGCTTGCTTTGGCTTCGTAAAGTCTTCGGTTTTTTGTTATATATTATTGATTTTGAAAACGTCGGGCTTTTTTTCTAAAAAGAAAAAACTGCTCGTTATAATAAAAAAGCGACTTTTTCGCTTTAACGATAATGAAGTTTAAACAGTTTTTCGATTTTAAAACGGTTGAAGCGTTAAACCGTAAATATAAATCAAGGATTTTGATTTTCTGCGCCGTAAGTTTTTTATTTGCGATGTTTTGCGCTGTCGTTATAGTGCTTAATATCACAAATATATTAAACTCAAAAGTTTGCGTATGCATAAATTCCTGTCTTTCGATCGCATATCTGTGGCATATTGTGCTTTTTTTCAAAGCGCCGCCCGAAAGTTTTTATCTTTACAAGTTTTTTAAAAAACTTGCCGATTCGGATAAAACTTATCTTTCTTTAAGGTATGTAGGCGAGGGCGAGATAGTCAAAATCGACGGAATAAATTATACTCGTCTAAATTTCGACGACGCAAAACTTTTGTTACCTACTGCGTTTTTAAACCCGCTAAAGTCAAACACGCTTTATATTGTCGAATCCGTCGGCAAGGTCTTGACGGGATATCGCGTAAAGGAGGCGGAGCATGACGCCGGATAAAAAGAAACTGCTGTCAAAAACTTGGCTATGGGTTTTAATAGTCGTAACGGCGTTTGCCGTTTGGGGAACGGCTTTTTATTTGATAGATAAACCGTCTTCCGAAAAAGTTTTAAAGATTTGGGTTGGAAAAGAAGATTGGCTTAGCGACGCCGATAAGGAAAATATAACCTCGATTGCTTCGAGTTTCGGTATGGAAAAATGCAGTTTCAACGAGTACGATTCGTCGGACGGCATGTATTCGCAGGCGTTTTCCACGAAAGCCGCGACGATAGATTTGTTTATCATCGATAAAGACGAGGCTTTAGAACTTGCGGAAACCGAACTTTTTCAAAATATCGAGGGTTTTAACGTCGGGCTTTATTATAACGATGAATTAATCGGTATAAACTTAAGTGACGATATGTGCTTACTTGTGTGCGCGTATTCGGATAAATCCGAGACGCTCCTTAATGCCGTCGTGCAATATTTTGCTGAAAAATGAAAAAAGGTCTAATTTACAAAATCATATACGGAAAAGACAAAGAAAAGGATTTTTCCAAAGAAGATTTGCCGAAAACAAGAAGGCAACAGGTTTTTCTTATATTGAAAACTCGTTTTACGTTGCTTTTTAAGGCTAATTTATACGCTGCGCTTTTTTGGCTTCCGTTGATTGTTTGGGACTTGTTTTGCGGTTGGTACGTGGGTGAATTTACTTCCGGTATGAAAGTTTCCGAAAAATTCTCCTATCTTATCAATCTTACATTGTTAAGGTACGGGACCGACGCGATTTTATTAGGAATAGCCGCCGTGGGGCTTGCAGGCATGTTTTACGTCGCGCGTAGGATATTTTGGGGTTTCCCGGTAAAGGTCGGCTCCGATTTTTTAAAGGGGATTAAAAACAGTTATAAACAGTTTTTCGGCATAGGCTTTTTCCTCGGCGCGATTATAGGAATTATGGAATATTTTTCTTCCTTCTCGCTCCTTACGATGACTTCGGACAACTCTTTTGTTTGGACTGTTTCCTCAAGTCTTTGCGTTGCCGTCGAAATTATTGCCTGTATATCGGCGTTTATTGCGTGCGGCTTGGCGTCTTTATATAACATAAAATTTTCAAAACTTATAGTAAGCGGCATAATGCTTACCTTTAAAAAGTTGTTTAGCGCGCTCGGCGTTTTTTGCATTACAGTGCTTCCGTTCGCGGTTTTGTGGGCGCTTCCTTGGGTTATAACTAAACTTTTGACGGGCATATTGATAATTACTGTCGGATTAGGTTATTCGGTTATGGTGCAAACGGCTTTCTGCCTTAACGCGTTCGACGTCTATATCAATAAAACGGATTATCCCGACTTTGTCGCGATGGGTTTAAGCGGCGGTAAAAATTTTGCCGAAATCGAAAGCGATAAAGGTGACGACATAAATTCGGATAACGTTTCCGAAAACACGGCTTCGTAGGTCGAGGTTATAAAATGAAGATAGTTGCAAAATATCTAAAAAAGATTTACGAAGGCGGCGCGTACGGACTAAGAAACGTCAATCTCGACGTAAAAAGCGGAGATTTTCTTGTTGTCTTAGGCGAGTCGGGTTCGGGCAAATCGACCCTTTTAAGGGTTATCGCGGGGCTTGAAAAACCTACCGCGGGCGAACTTTACCTCGACGGTGTTTTAGCCGACGGTATTGCAGCAAAAGACCGCAACGTTTCTATGGTGTTTCAAGAATTTCTTTTATACCCGCGTTTTACCGTGTGGGAAAACGTTGCGACGGCGCTCGAAAGATATAATTTGCCGAGGGAAGAGGAAAATAAAAGAGTTTCCGAGGTCTTAAAGGCATTCGGGCTTACGGACGTTGCGGGGCAACTTCCCAAAGTGTTGTCGGGCGGACAAAAACAGCGCGTTGCGCTTGCTCGTAGTTTAGCCTCGAGGCCGAAAGCCGTGCTGTTTGACGAGCCTTTGTCCAATATTGCCGAAAAACAGCGCGCGGAGTACATAGAGTATATAAAAAATCTCAAACAAACTTTGCCCGAAGTAACTTTTATTTACGTAACGCATAACGTTTCAGAAGCCTTACAGCTCGCAGATACCCTTGCCGTAATGAAAGACGGAGAGATTCTTCAAGCGGGCAAAAAGGACTTCGTGTTAAAAAATCCTTACGTTAAAGAGGTTTTAGAGACTTTTTCACCGTCGCTAATCGAAGAAACGGAAGGTGTTTACAATCCTTTTTCTCGGTCGTTTCAACGCTTTGACGAGGGCGGTAACTTAATTAACGGTCAACCGCGGCGGATTTTTATACCTGCCGTTTACGACGGAAAAACTTTGTGCTTTTCCGATGTAAAACTAAATACCGACGACGATTTTAACTATCGGTTCATAGGCAAACACGGCAAGGTTAACGTGTCGATAGATACGGATTTAATTACTACCTGCGACGTATACGAAAACGTATCCGTGTCCGCGGAAAAGATTTCCGAAAACGAATACCGCTTAACGGACGGCACCGTTTTATATCTTGTTTCCCTTCAAAATTTTAACGGCAAACTCTATTTTCCCTTGAAATCCATCGTTTTATACGACGATAAGGGCAACAGAATTTTAACTCATTACAAAGTGTATACCAACAAATGTCAAGGTCGGGGCGCGGGCAAAAAGGTCTTTTTCAAATGCGGAAAACTGTATACGGACGACAAAGTTAGCGGCAAAGTAGAGGCGGTTTTCGGTAAATTCCTTCGCGCAACGGTAGACAAAAAAGGCTTGACCGTTTCAAGGTGTTTGGACGAGGAAGTCTTCAAAAACAAAAAATTGTGTTATTGTTATCTTAAAGGGTTCGACAATTATGTCGCTGTGTGGATAGATAAAAAATACAATCTTTTTACAAAATCTAAAAAGCAAAAGAAAATTAAACTTAAAGTAGATATTTCTACGTTAAAAATAAACAAAACTCAACGATAAGGAGTTATAGAAGATGAAAATTAAGCATACGGAATGCTATGTAAAAGATTACCCCCGCCCGCAATTAGTCAGGGGCGGCTGGACGAATCTTAACGGTAAATGGGATTTTTGTTTCGACGACGGCAAAGTCGATACAAAATCTTTTAATAACGGATTTTCCGCAAATATGCAAATAAACGTTCCCTTCGCTTACCAATGTAAGGCAAGCGGAATAGGCGATCCTACGCAATACCCCGCAGTTTGGTACCAAAGAAACATTAATGTAAAATTTGCCGAGGACGAACGCGTTTTATTGCATCTCGAAGGAAGCGATTATAAAACAGAGGTTTTCGTAAACGGTGTTTCTTGCGGCGTGCAAAAGGGCGCGTATCATCGTTTGACGTTCGATTTAACGTCGGCGTGCGTTCAAGGGGATAACAAACTCGTTATTAAAGTAGAGGACAGTTACGACCCCGCCATCGCAAGGGGAAAACAACGCTCGTTGGATAAAGACTACGGCTGTTGGTATGTAGGCGTCAGCGGAATTTATAAAACGGCTTGGCTCGAAATCGTCAACAAATATTCGATCGAGGGATTAAAACTCGTGCCTATAGTTTCCACGAACGTTATTGCCGTTTTGACCGATATCGGGCCTATAGACGAAGATTTCTTGAAAGAACACGAGGTCGTTTTGTCTTCCGTCGTGCGTTTTGACGGCAATGAAGTTGCGTCTTTAGAAACGAGAGCGGCAAATTCTTATCCGTCGCACAGCATTTGGCTCGGCGAGGACAAACATCTGTGGGACGTCCTTAATCCTTGCTTATACGACCTTACCGTTACGCTTAAAATAGACGGCGAAATAAAAGACAAGGTCGGCAGTTATTTCGGCATGCGCGAAATAAAATATTCCGACGGCACGATTTTATTAAACGACAAGCCGCTTTACCAAAAACTTATATTGGACCAAGGCTATTGGGAAGACACAAACCTTACCCCGCCTTCGGAAGAAGCGCTTGAAAAAGATATCGACGATATGATAAAAATGGGCTTCAACGGTTGCCGTAAACATCAAAAAGTCGAGGACGAAAGATTTTTATATCACGCAGACATAAGAGGTTATATCGTTTGGGCGGAGATGCCGTCTTCCTATACGCGCGTTATCGATAAAAAAACTTTGTCGTGCGCAGTAACTTACGGCGAAAGAGAACAATTTGCCAAGGAGTGGGGAATGGCTGTTTTGCAGCAGTATAACCATGCTTGCATTTTGTGTTGGGTCCCGATAAACGAAAGTTGGGGCGTTGAGGACGTGCTTTTTGACACAGAGGAGCAAAATTATATTAACAGACTTTACGAGTATACTTACGAGTTGGACGGAACGCGCCCCGTAATTACCAACGACGGATGGGAACACACCGTTTCCGACTATTTGACTATTCATCACTATACGCAAAAGGGCGACGAGCTTCAAAAATTCTTCTCGACAGTAGATAAATGCACGCAAAGGATTTTTGACGGGCATCACAAGGGCGCTTTCGCAAACGGCTATCGTTATCAAGGTCAACCCATACTTATTTCGGAGTTCGGCGGGACCTCTTTCGTTAAAGACTTAAGCGGTAACAAATGGGGTTACGGCGAAGCAGTCGCTAGCGACGAGGAATTTATCGAAAGATTCCGTTCTCTTATACAAGCAATTTACAAAAACAAACACGTTCAAGGTTTTTGCTACACTCAACTTTCCGACGTTTACCACGAAGTAAACGGACTTATGACTTTCGACAGAAAGCCGAAAGAACCTTTTGAAGTTATAAAAGAAATCTTAGATGAGGGTCCGAAAACTAAATAAAGTTAAAAAACAAACAACGTTTTGTTCGGATTGATAATTATAAAAAAGTCTGCCTTTATACCGATAAACGGCTTATAGGCGGACTTTTTGCGTTTTTTTAAATATTTTTTCGTCACTTTATTTAAAATCGTGCAACTTTTTGATATCAACCTTCACGGCAACAAACCACGCCTTAACGATATCTTGTAAAGAAGTTTTTAACGCTATTATCGGACGGATTATAACGAGCCACTCGACAAACCGCGAGATAATTTTTGTCGAAAAACATGAACAATACGCGGGTTTTGAAAGCAATACGGTTTTAATTTTTGTTTCTCGTGCATTTTCATAGATAATTATTTCGATATTGTTTAAGACGCTTATTATTGGCGTTAAACGAATTTAATGCCGTATTTTACATAAATATTTTGGCAAAATACAAAAAACACTTGAAAATAAGTTTTTCGTATGCTAAAATAATTTTGTAAAAACAGGGTTGCCAAATCGGCTTGTTTTGTCGTTTTTACAACCTTATAATAAAAGTTCGAACTCAAAAAACAGACGAGGTGTTTATATGGAAAGACCTTATATTGTTTGTCATATGGTGACCTCGATAGACGGAAAAGTTACGGGAGAGTTTTTGCGCTCTAAAAACGGCGCGCTTGCTGCCGAAGTTTATTACGAAATCAACCGAGATTACAAAAACAAAGGCGCGCAAGGCTTTGTCTGCGGGCGCATAACCATGGAAGAAAGTTTTACGGGCGGTTATTATCCCGATTTATCAAAGTATCCTGCGATCGAGGAAAGGGTCGATTATATTCCCGACAGCACGGGCGGCTATTACGCCGTGGCGTTCGACCCCAAAGGACGGCTCGGGTGGAAGTCTAATAAAATCGTCGACCTTGACGGCGACCCGGGGTATGACGGCGCAAGTATCGTAGAAGTCGTTACCGACCTTGTCGACCCTAAGTATCTCGGCTATCTTAAATCCATAGGGGTTCCGTATATTTTTGCGGGTAAAGACGTTATCGATGTAAAAAAAGCACTTAACGTTCTTTACGAAAAATTCGACGTTAAGCTTTTGCTTTTGGAAGGAGGTAGCGTTATTAACGGTTATTTTCTTAACGAGGGCTGTGTGGACGAATTGTCGCTCGTCAAGTCGTGCGTTATAGGCGGAAAACTCGACAAGCCGCTTTTTGCGGAGGGGAAAGTAAAGGAGTTTCGTCTAAACGATGTTCGTCGATACGATGACGGGGTTATTTGGCTTAATTATAAAAAGTAACAGAGGTGTAAAATGCTTACTTACACATATATTTCAGACGGTAAATTCGGCTTTGTGGAAAAACCAAAGCCGATATTATTATCTAATAGGGACGCTATCGTAAAAGTTACGTTTGCAAGCATTTGCACAAGCGATTTGCATATAAAAAACGGAAGCGTTCCTCGGGCAAAAACGGGTGTTACGGTAGGTCACGAAATGGTCGGTATCGTCGAGAAAGTCGGCAGTATGGTCAAAAGCGTAAAACCGGGCGACAGGGTCAGTGTGAACGTCGAAACCTTTTGCGGCGAATGTTATTTTTGCAAACACGGGTATGTCAACAACTGCACCGATACAAACGGAGGTTGGGCTTTGGGTTGCCGCATCGACGGCGGTCAAGCCGAATACGTTTTAGTACCTTTTGCCGACCAAGGGCTTACGAAAATCCCGGAAACCGTTTCCGACAGACAAGCCTTGTTTGTCGGGGATTTGCTTGCGACGGGGTTTTGGGCTGCGCGTATTTCCGAGATAACGGAAGACGACACCGTGCTTATTATAGGCGCGGGGCCTACGGGTATTTGCACCCTTTTATGCGTATTGCTTAAAAACCCGAAAAAAATTATCGTGTGCGAAAAAAATGCGGAACGTATCGAGTTTTTACGGACGCATTACCCTCAAGTTTTGACGGTTTTGCCCGAAAATTGTCTTGAGTTTGTTATGAAAAACACCGACTTGGGCGGGGCTGACAAGGTTATCGAAGTTGCCGGAGGAGACTCGACTTTTGATCTTTCCTGGCAATGCGCTCGCCCCAACGCAATAGTTACAGTGGTTGCGCTTTACGATAAGCCTCAAATTTTACCGCTGCCGGAAATGTACGGTAAAAATCTTACTTTTAAAACGGGCGGCGTCGACGGCTGTGATTGTAAGGAAATAATGTCTTTAATCGAACAAAAAAAGATAAATACAGAGCCTCTTATTACGCGTACTTACCCCCTTTGCGAAATCGACAAGGCGTACGAACTTTTCGAATCGAAAACAGACGGCGTTATCAAAATCGCCATAGACTGCTTAAATAACAAGAAAGAATCGTGAAATCACGTTGACAAAAAAATACGACTTTCCGCCTGTTTCTTAAATTGGGCGTTGCAGTCTTGTTTTTGCGATAAAAATCAAATCGATTGTCCCTCGATATAGGGGGTAAACACAAAAGAATTTTTTAGACACGGAAGAAAAACAATATGAAAAAGATAATCGGGACAGTCGTGCTTTTTGCGGCTGTATTCGCGTGCTTGGTAGGTGTTAATGTTTTTACCGTAAATGCGAATAACGGGCTTATAGACCGATATTTGTGGGATACAAGCGGGTCTGCAGGGGCGTCAAACGCCGAAGGAGGCGGCTTTATCCTTGAGGAAAAACTGCTTGTCGCAAAAGAGGGCGACGTTGTCGAATGCGAATGCAAAAACATTTCAAACTCTATAACGATTCCTTACGGGGTTACGCTCACAATAAACTTGCCCGCCGATTACGGCGCGGAAGGTTTCTTGCCGTTTACGATAGAAAGCGGAGTTACCGTAACCGTTGACGGCTCGCTTTTTGTAGGCAGTAAGTCCGACGTTATTTCTCCTTTTAGTGAAAAACAGGCTTATAGCCTCGTGTTTTTAGAAGGAAAGATTGTTGTAAACGGCGTTGCGGAATGTTATCTTCCTATATCCGGCAGCGGCGAAATAATCGTTAACGGCACTTATAAAGAACCTTTTTATATAATCGACGCGCCCGAAAAAGATAAGGCGGAAGGGTATTTCGAAAACGCCGAAAAGTTTCCGTTTAACGAATACGCGTTGTTAACTTCACGCTGTAAAAAGACGATTAATTGTGGCGGCAAAAACATCGGCGTTGTTTATTCGGACGGGTTTTCGGAAAACGAAATTCCGATTATATCGAAAGAACGCGACTCCGTACTGCAAACTGAAGAAGGAAGCCGAGTTATTTTTACCCCTTCTTTAGATAAAAGCATAAAGCAAACCGTAGAAGGAGAAAATCTTTCGTTTATTTTTAAAACTACGATTTCTCTTTGCGGAAAAATATCGACGGGAAATTTTAAAATTTCTTTTTACGGACATGATTTTTCAGCCGACAAGTGCGTTTTTACCATTCCGTACAATTTCGATGTATCCGTTGAAAAGGACGCCGCTTTCACGGTTTCGGAATTTTCAAAACTACGCGTTTTGCCGGGTGCAACTTTGAAAGTAGAGGAAGGCAGCACTCTTAAGATTACGGGATCTTTGGACGTTTTAGGCGCATATCCCGTAAAGTCGAATAGAAAAGTTTTTTACCCCGATATTAACACTTTGTCAAACTACGGTTTTTCAAAAAGCGGCGATTTAATATGTAACGGCAATTTGGAAATCGTCGGCGGATTTACAGGTATCGTACAGACAACGTCTGATAATGCACAAATATCGATATCTGAAACAGCAAATTTACAAAGCCGTATAAACGATGATTTTGTCGATTATGTGTATAACGATAAAACTTATTATACGCAAAGCGCCGAGGTTTACGCTCTTAACGGATATATACGATTAGAACCCTCAAACAATTACAAAAGTTACGCTATAAGCCCGTTTTCGCTTGATTTTGTTCTTATATATAACGATGACGATAAGGAAAATGCAGGTGAAAAGCAATATGTTTATCAATCGAAAATCGGAAGATTTTTAAAGTGCGACGAAGATAAATATACTGTCATGGCAGACTTTTTCCTTCCCGAAAAAATCGGCGGAGTAAAAGTTAATGTTAACGGAAAGGATTACACTACGGATTTAAACGGAAGTTTTTTGGCTGAAGTAACGTTTACTAAGGATTCCCCGAAGGTTTACTATTATACTTCGGCTTTTGAAAACCAATGCGCCGTAAAAGAGTGTCTTTTGCTTTTAGATACTACGGTATATCTAAACAAAGTCGTTGAGGATATAAACTTATTTGAAGGCAACGATTACGAAATAAACTATCAAACGCCCGAAAGCCGCTATTTTGCCACCGTTAATTATTACGGCGGCGATAGCGAAAATATAGAAGTTTATCCTAAATACAGCGATGACGGCTACGTTAAACACACATATTTTGTAAACGATAATTATCTTTATAACCCTCGACTTAAGCACGATTTATATTTTTACGAGAAAGAATTAGACGATTACAAAAATGCGTATAACGGGCTTATAGACGCAGATTTGTCCGAAAAACACGCAAAAGAAGTTTATAATAAGTATCTAAACTTAATCGAAAATCGCACTGAAAAGGAAGTTCGGTATATAAACGAAAAACTTGCTTCCTTTATCGATTTTAATTACGTTGTCGACATAATAGGCGGCGCCGTTACATACGGGGATACCGAAGCAGAAATGACAGCCGTAAAACTTGACGGAGGAAAAGAAAAGGTTTTTGTTAAGGTTGACGGGTATACTTACGAAGGCGGAGATATTACGGCGGTTATATCTTATAGCGGCGTGTACAAAAACGTCGACTATATATTTGAAAAGAAAATCGTAAACGTTAAACCGAGGCAGATTACTTATGCGCTAAACGACGCAAAAAGCGCATATCTTGACGAGATAGCGCCTCTTTCGGGAAAAATCATTAAAGGTTCGCTTGCTTTTTCGGACGATATTAATTTTATAAAAATATTTACGGACGCGTATAAAGGTGCAGTGGTCGGCGATTACGCCGTTTACGGCAAGTGCGAAAGTCCGTTTTATTCGGTGAAGTTTGCAAACGCAACGTATGAAGTTGTTAAAAAAGGCGTTGACGTTTGCGTTTGCGATAAAACGACTTATTTTTCGTTTAGCAAAAACATTGCGGTATCTTATACCGAAACTTCAGGTTCCGTAAAAGGCTTTAATGTTTTTTATGGCGATGAAAAAGTTGCGATAATCGACTTATACGGCAACTTATCCGCTGCTTTAGCGGTTGGCACATATAGGCTCGAACCTATTATTGACGAAATTAACTATTATCTTTGCGACGTTAAAACGGCAACCTTAACCGTGTTGACGGACGACGAAAGATACTCGGTCGGGTTCGGTTTTTTTGACGGAAGCAAAAAAGAATACGACGCTCGCCCGATAGAGTTTAACGTAAGCGTTTACGACAAGGCGCTTGAAAAAACGGTTGAGCCCTCCGAATATGATTTAACCGTAACGAGAGGCGGTAATAAATGCAATGATTTTGTAAACGTAGGCGTTTACGAGTTTACCGTAACTATTGGCGGCAAGTCTTTTTCTAATAATTATGTCGTTTATCCCAAAAAGTTGCGAATAGACGCCTGGGACGTTTCGATATTTTACGGTGAAGACTACCCGAATTTTAAATTTCGTTGCGACGAAGAAATCCCCGACGGCATTTTAACTTTTTCCGTAAAAGACGGAAAAATCACGGCGAAAAGCCTCGACGCTAATTACGAAGTCGCCATAACAACGGGCAGTGTTACGATTTTACCGAGGAAGATAGAAGTTTCTTTAACTTCGACCTCTAAAGTTTACGGCGACGACGATACTCCTATGGAGGTTGCGCTTGTGTCGGGTACTCTTTATAAAGACGACTGCTTGTCGAGCATCTTGAAGCTTGGCAGAAGTACGGGCGAAGATGTCGGCACTTATTCGGTAGACCCGATTTTTGTCGACGAAAACTACGACGTAACGTTAACCAATGCCGACTTCACGATATACCCGCGCAAAATTACGATTGCGTGCGATTATAAAGAATTTACATACGGCGATAAAATTTCCCTTACGGGCAGTGTGGTTTCGGGAAGCCTTGCAAAAAACGACGACTTAAGCGACGTTATCACTCTTTATAAAAGCGAAGGCACCGACGTCGGCGTTTACAAAATTTATCACAAAACGCTTTCGGATAACTATGACGTAACGTATATAAGCGACGTTATCGAAATTATCCCGAAGCGTATCGAGGTGGAAATTTCGGACGCCGAAAAAATTTACGGGGAAGTCGACGATTTTAACAATATATTCGCAAGTCTCCCTTACGGCGAAGATCCGAAATCGATAGTAGATATAACAAGAGAACAAGGCGAAACCGTCGGCGTTTATAAAATATTTGCCGAAAAAAGCAAGGACACGAACAATTATATAATCGACTTTAAGCTTACGCAAGGCGGTCATTCTTTATTGACGGTGTTGCCGCGCGAAATAACGATAACGCTAAACGACGTCACGGCGGAGTTTTGCGAAGATTATCGAGATTTAGAAAAACGTTTCGGTTTTACGCTAAGTAACGGCAGTTTAGTGCGTGGCGATAGAATAATCTTAGAGTACGCTTTATATAAAGACGGCAATAAAGCAGACGCCGAGATTTTCGGCACAAAAAAGAGTATCGGCGATTATAAAATAACCGCAGAAGACAAAATGCCCAACTACAACGTAACTATAATAGCCGCAAATCTTGGCATAACGAAAATTAAGGTTTCGCTCTCTATGGAAAGAGAAACTTACGTATATAACTCGGAATCGTTATTTACTTTCGATTATTCGAAATATATCGACGGCGATAGAGGTTATGCGGACGAAAACTCTTTTTACGTGGCAATTTACGTAAACGACGGAGGCGAGACGGTAAAAGCCGACGACGTTATAAACGTCGGCAATTACGTTATAATGATAGAAATTGCCGATACGGATATTTTTGAGTTCGAAAACGCAGCCGCACACTCGATAGCGGTTTCCGTGTTAAAAGCCGATATTGGCGAATATATAAAGATAGACATTCCTTACGGCGAGTATATCATAATCGGCGATAACCGACCTATAGCGCAACTTTTAGACTATAATTGTTTGCTTTTGACCAAGTATTACGACGAAAATGGGACTTTATCCGAAATCGAAAAGGAAGGAAATTACACAATAGAGGTCTACGTTGCGGACGATAATTACAAAGGCTCGGTTAGCGTTTACGTTGCGGCGTATTTTGACGTAAAACCAAAAATCGACGAAATAACTTCTAACCTCGAAACGGCTAAAGTAAACCCTTCGCAAAAATACAAAGCGCTTAAAGCGGTTAAAGAAATCTTGTTGTCGTTTTCCTACGGGGATAAAAAACAAATCGAAGATAAACCCGCCTATAAGTCGGTTATCGATGATTTCACAAAAGAATATGCTGATTTTGTTGCGGAAGAAAACGAAAAATCACACATCGGAAAAGTTGCGTTAAACGGCGCTCTTAACAGGGTTTTATATAGCGGTATCGCATTATCGCTTGCCGCCTTATTAGCGTTTATAAAAAAACTTGCGGGGGTATTAAAATGAGTAAAAGACTGTTGATTATATTAATTACGGTTGTTTTGGTCCTCGGCGGTTTAACGACAACGGCGGTTGCGATAGTTAATTTGCCGCAAAACAAAGCAAAAAGTGCACTGAAAAGTTTTATTGATGCAGAAAGACTCGAGATGACTTTTACGCAAAGCTATTACGGCGACGAAGTCGAAAAGACCGTCACGGTTTACGAAAAAACCGATTTAGGTTACGAAAGGGAAGAGGAAAAATTTTCGCTTGCAATAGACCCGCTGTCGGAAAATCTTTACGACGTAACAAAAACTTCCGTACACATCGAAAGTTTAGACTTTGATTTTTCTAATTTTAAATCGGCGTTTTTACACTGTGCGAAAGAAACAAAAAACGATAACGGCGCTACAACTTTTTCGGCAAAGATAAAGGACGGCAAGGTGGAAAAATTTTTCGGCGGCGCGGTAAAAGGCGGAGACGTTTCCGATATATCTTTAGCGGTGGAATACAAGGACAAAAAAGTTCTTTATTACAACTTACGTTATATTGTCGGCGGCGATACTTTTAATCTTTTAATCGAATTTTTTTATTGACCGCTGTTTCGTGTTTTTTAGTAATCGCAACTTAATAAAATAATATAATAAAAACCGCCAAAAGCGGGCTATAAGCCTGCTAACGGCGGTTTTTTGCTTTTTAGATTATTCTTTTTGCTTGTCGGTTTTGCGTTTTTGAACGTTGTTACTTGTTATGTTTGCCCAAAGTATGACCGCCGTTTGCAGCGGAATACCTACTATGTAGATAATCCAAAGGCGATAATCGATAAGCGTAAAATAAACAGACGCCAAACTTGACCAAATCAGGATAGAGAGTAAGATGTGTTTAGTCATGGGGTTGCCCCAAAGCGCGTTAAAAATTATGCCTAAAACACAGGATAGCGGCACGGAATATATAAAAACTTGCCATAATGCCGCCCCGGTCGTAACCTTTACGGACACGTAAACGATTGTCGCTATAAACCAAATAAGACTTATCGAAATAAGCGATATTGCCATTCGGTTGCCGATAGTGGGAATATGTTTCAGTTCGACTTTCTTTTTCTCGGCGGCGTTTTCCTCAAAAATGCTTGCAAGCGGGATATCGAAAACTTCGCAGATATTGTTAAGCGTAACGATGTCGGGGATAACCTCTCCCGTTTCCCAGCGGGAAACCGCTTTATTTGAATAATTAATTTTTTCGGCTAACTCCGATTGGGTTAAGCCGTTTTTCTTTCTTAAAGATTTAATGTTGTCCGCAATGACTTGATTTAAGTTTTCCATAGACTTATTATAACTTAATTCTCGCACAATGTACAGCAAAAACACTATAAAAAAGCAAATTCCCGCCGAGCGGGAATGTGAAATTTTGTCTACTTTAGCCTTTTTCGAATCTATTTTTACCGATTTTAAGTGTAGAACGCTACACACACAAATTCTCTTTGAAACCTAAGCCGAGTTTTGTATAATCGAGAAAAAGCAGAGGAGAAGATAAACGTTGAAAACCAAAGTACGTTACTATAGCGACGAGTTAAACGACGATTTTTCCAAAGTGCGGCGCAAAACTTTGTATATAGGCGGCGATTATAAATACGTTAAAAAAGGTTTTTTAAATAAACTTGCTGCGTTTTTTGCGTACAGAATAGTAATGATTCCCGTAGCCTTTTTGTATGTAAAAATTATATTGAGGCAAAAAACCGTCGGGCGAAAGAATTTAAAAAAAGTAAAAAAGGGCGGGTACTTTACCTATTCTAACCATGCGCTTACCATAGGGGACGCATTTATTCCCAATATAGTTAATTTGCCTAAAAAAACCTACACCGTCGTGCACCCCGATAATTTATCGATAAAGGCGTTTCGAAGATTTTTGGAATATAACGGAGCAATGCCGCTTCCCGCAAGTTTTAGTGCGACAAAAAATTTTATCGAGGCGATAAAATACAGAATAAGTTCGGGGTGTGCGGTTGAAATCTATCCCGAAGCGCATTTATGGTCTTATTATACCGAGATACGTCCGTTTACGGCAAAGTCGCTATATTATCCCGTAAATTTAAACGCACCGATTTTTGCGATAACGAACGCATTCAAAAAAAGCCGATTTTTTAAAAAGCCGAAAGTAATAACTTATGTCGACGGACCGTTTTATCCGAACGAAAATCTTTCCGTAAAAGAAAGGGAAAAGGATTTAAGGGATAAAATTTATAACGCAATGCAAAGCCGCGCGAAAGAAAGCGATTATGAATATATAAAGTACGTTAAAAAGGAAAAAAACGATGATTAACCTTTTATATTCCGGTAACCGTTACGCCTATGACGGTATTTTGTTAAGCGTAATATCCGTGACGAAGTATTATAAAGGAGCACTGTCCGTTTACATACTAACGATGGATTTGTCCGAAAAAAAGTCCGCCTATAAGCCGATTTCCGACAGTCAGGGCAAAATTATCGAGGATTATATGAAAAGCGTAAACAAACGCAGCGCTTTAAAAATAATAGACGTAAAAGACCTTTATCTGAAGTATTTAAGCGGCGGCAAAAACGAGGAGTCTTCTTACACGCCTTACGCGTTTATTCGTCTTTTGTCGGGCGAAATAGAAAGGATTCCAGATAAGATTTTGTATCTCGATTACGACACGGTTGCTATGGACGATATAAAAAAACTTTACGATATAGACGTTGAAAAACACGAGTTTGCCGCAGTAAAAGATTATTACGGAAGATTTTTTATAGCGCCTAATTACTTAAATTCGGGCGTTATGCTTTTAAACGTTAACAAGATGAGGGAAAACGGAACTTTTTTAAAATGTTTAGCCCTTGTCAAAGACAAGAAGATGCTTTTACCCGATCAAACCGCTCTAAACAAATGTGCACGCAAGAAACTTATTTTAAAAAGAAGGTTTAACGAGCAGCACAAACTAAAACCCGATACGGTAATAAGACATTTTTCGATGACTATTAAATTTTTTCCGCGGATAAAGACCGAAAACATAAAGCCGTGGAATATAGAAAAACTTCATTCGGTATTGAATTGTTATGCGCTCGACGATGTTTTAAGCATTTATCTTGATATTAAAAACAATCGAAAAACGGGCTTATAGCCCGACTTTATTAAGAAAAGGAGAATATATATGAATAACACGAAACTTAAAACCATCCCCGTCTTTTTTGCTATTGACGATAATTACGCACCGTATTTTGCGGTGGCGGTAAAATCGCTTTTGTTAAACGCTTCGAAAAATTATTATTACAGTATTCACGTTTTGCACGACGGGATTTCTTTTGAAACAAAACAAAGGCTTAAAGAATACGAGACTGAAAACGCCGAGATGGTTTTCGACGACGTAAGCGTTTATTTAACGGAAAAAATCAAATTAAAGATAAACGAAACTTTGCGGGATTACTATACGCCTTCGATTTTTTACCGAATTTTCATTGCGGCGCTTTATCCCTCATACGATAAGGCTATATATCTCGACAGCGACGTCGTCGTAACGGGGGATATCTCCTCACTTTATTTTAAGGAGCTAAATTCCAACGTCTTAGCAGCCGTCCCCGATGACGTGATAGCGGGTAACCCCGTCTTTCGAAAATATGCAAAAGTCGGCGTCGGGGTCGATTATCGGGCATATTTTAATTCAGGTGTGCTTCTTATAAACCTTAACGCTTTTAGAGAGGAAAGGATAAAAGAAAAGTTTGTTTTCTATCTTTTGAAGTATAACTTCGAGTCCTGCGCGCCCGACCAAGATTATTTAAACGTTTTGTGTAAGGGCAAAGTTATGTATTTGGATAAGGGTTGGGACCGTATGTCTACCGACGAGGATTTTATAGGGGAAATAAACATTATACATTACAATAATTTCAGAAAGCCTTGGCTCTGCGACGGTGTTCCTTATGAAAAGTATTTTTGGAAGTACGCCGAAATGACGGATTATTACGACGAACTCAAAGCGCAAAAGTCGAATTTTACAAAAGCCGAAGAAAAAGCCCATATAGAAGGGCTTCGAAAACTTGTCCTTCAAGCCGAAAAAATATCCGATGCAAATATAAACTTCAGAACGGTTTTTGAAGAAGAAGAAAAACAAAAAGTCTGCCTATAAGCCCGAAAACGGCATTTTGGAGGTTAGTTATGAAAGCAAAACGCGAAATAGACGAAAAAAGGCTTAAGGTAGCCGAAAAAATAAAATCCTACGAAAAACTTAAGGGAGAGTATCTTTTTTGCGACGTCGAAGACGACCCGCCCGCCAAAATGCTATACCCTAAAGACGTCGATTATTTAAAAACTCGCGCTAAAAGTAAATTTTTAAACTTTATCTGCAAAATTATAGTATCATCGATGTTAAAAAGATACTCTAAAGAACGTCAAATTACCGTTATCGGTTTAGAAAATTTGCAAAACGTAGGCGGCGGAGCGGTGCTTACGACAAATCATTTTAACCCTTTCGACAGCGCGCCCGTAATTTACGCAATTAAAAAAAGCCGAAAAAGGCAAAAATTACATATAGTCATACGTGAAGGAAATTACCAAATCCCCGGGTTTTTCGGCTTTTTGTTAAAAAACTACGATACTTTTCCGCTGAGCAGTAACGTAAAAACGACTATCGAGTTAAACAAGGCTATAGACAAAGTGCTAAATCGCGGCGAATACTTACTTGTTTATCCCGAACAGGCGATGTGGCGAGATTACCGCAAGCCGCGCGATTATCGTATCGGCGCATATAGATGGGCGGCAAGAAACAACGTGCCCGTCGTGCCGTGTTTTACCGTTATGGAAGATATGGAAAAACAAGAAAAGGGCGGGCTTAAAAAACAAAAACTTACGCTTTTTGTAGGCGAGGCGATATTCCCCGATATAACTAAAACGGAAAAAGAAAACGCCGCCGTAATGCTTAAGAAAAATAAAGAGTTTACTGTTTCCGTATACGAAAGTTTTTACAAGGAAAAGTACGACTTATAAACGCTTAAAAAGAGATGCGGTTTTAAAAAAAGCACGACTTAAAGCCTTGCCGTAATTATCGGCGGGCTTTTTTCTTGTGCGGCAAAAACAAATTTTAAAAATATTAAAAAATTTTTCAAAAAGGTATTGACAATCGAAAATTATATGTTATAATGATAATGTATTATTTTAATAATAGACGGCAACGGGTAAAAAACTACTCGTAAGATTACAAATAAAAGGTATAAAGCCGCAAAGTTTTTATAAACTCGGGTTTTTAATAAATTTTGCAAAAGCAAAAGGGACTAGTCCCTTGTTTCGTTTGCCAAACGTCAAACGAAACAAGGATTTACCAAAAAGGCTTACAAAACAAAATTTGCGCTTATTTGTCGTGTATATTCGTAAAAGTGTAGGCTTTTTTCGGTTACGGGTATTTTAAAGCAGTCTTATTTTTCGTTGCCGCTTTACAAAAGCAGTAAAACTGCTTTTTTGCGTGAACAAAAATGTTACCGCTAACATTTTTACAAAAAACTACGATAACGGGCTTATAGGGGCATATTTTTATTGTGATATTGCCGCTTTAATAACAAAAAAAGGAAATAAAATGGCTACTATACAAGACGTTGCGGCAAAAGCGGGCGTTTCTACCATGACGGTATCGCGCGCATTTAACGACCCTAACAAAGTCAAACAAAAAACTCGGGACAAAATAATGGCGATTGCCAAGGAAATTAATTTTCATCCGAGCAGCGTAGCGCGTTCGCTTGCCAAAAAATGCACGAATATCATTTTCGTGTACATACCCAAAGGGCTTTTTTCGACGGAACAGTTCGTTTCGCAAACGGTTGCCGCGATAGGCGAAAGACTCGGCGAAAGCGGTTACTCGTTTTTGTTAGGGAGGAAACTTCCCGAGGGCGAAAGTTTCGACGGCGTCATTATGATGGGGTTGTCGCGTGACGAGGAAAAAGACGTTTTGCACGCAAAAACCATCGATAAACCCATTGTTTTGTACGGAAACAGCGACGATTTCGACGCTTGGGTCGACGTAGACAACTATTCGGGCGAATATATCGCGGTCGAATATCTTATTTCGAAAAACCGCAAAAACATCGCGGTTGTCGCGGCACCGCAAAAGATGCGTTACGCGGAAGAAAGGCTTAAAGGGTACAAAGATTGTTTAAAAAAACACGGATTTTCCGTGTCTGACGATATGATTGCCGTTGGCGAGGTTAACGAAAACGGCGGCTACCTTGCGGCGAAGGGTTTGCTCGAAAAAAACAAAAACATCGACGCTTTCGCATGCGCGACCGACACGATGGCTATAGGCGTTATCCGCGCGCTGAAAGAAGGCGGATATAAAATACCCGAAGACGTTGCGGTCATCGGTTTTGACGGGTTCGGACACGAAAACGTCGTTACCCCCAAGCTTACGACCGTGCGCCAGCCGCTTTTTGAAGCGGGTGTAAAATTGGCGGATACGTTGCTTTCCGTAATAGAAGGCGGCGCTTTGCAAAGAATAAAAATATTGCCGACGCTTGTTAAAGGCGAATCGGCGTAACGGAGGAATTTTATGAAAAGAAAACTTGCAATCTTGTTTGCGGTAGTTATGCTTGTCTCTTGCTGTGCTTGCTTAACGACTGCATGCGACAAAAACGAAGACAGCGGCACGACGTTGAAACTTATGATTTACTCGCCGGCAACGAACGCCGAAAAAGACGTCTATAAAGCAATGCTTGACGGCTTTACGGCGGAAACGGGTATTAAGGTTAATCCTACGTACATTCCGAAAGATCAGTACAACACGAAACTTAAAACCACGTTTAAATCCAACAAACAACCTGACGTGTTCTTCCTCGATCAACCCACACTTGCCGACAACGCGCAATACTGCCTCGATTTAACCACGGGCTTCTTTGCAAAAGACGACGAGACGGGTCTTCACTTAAACGACTTTTACCAAGTCGCTATCGATACCGTTATGTATGACGGAAAAGTACTTGCCGTACCTTTCTCGTTAACGTCGAGTATCGTTCTTTACAACAAAAAACTCGTATCTAAAGTTCCCGCAGATTGGGCAGAATGGAAAGATATGACGGTTGCCGACGGTACGGCGTTATTCGGCGGCGTAGGTTCGGGCGGTTATGCTTCTTGGTATTTCCAGGCATTTTTAAAGAGTGCCGGCGGCGATATGATAGACAGCAACAACAACGTCATATTCAACAACGAACAAGGCGTAAAGGCAGCCAATATGCTTAAGGCGCTTTACGACGAATCTCCTAAGTCTATTCGCGAATCGAGCAACGCTTTCGTAAACGGCAACGTAATGTTCGTTCTCGCACACAACTCGGATATCATCAACTATTATTCGTCAAACCCCACTTTCTTTGAAGACGATCTCGGCGCAACGTTGTTTATTCCCGAAACCGCGGGCGCGACGTCGTATTCCAACATCGGCGGCGAAAACTTTGCGATTTACAAAGAATCCGAACACACCGAAGAAGCAAAACTTCTCGTTAAATATCTTTTAAGAGAAGAAAACATCGACAAAGCTATCTCCACGAACTTCTCGGCAATTAAAGCATATGCGAAAGTTCGCACCAACGACCCCGTAACGGGCACGCAGTATCCTCAAGTCGTACAAGACGCACTCGGCGTTGTTTTACGTCAGCTCGAAACGGCGTCGGCACGTCCCGTCGTTAAAAACTGGATACAGGTCAACGATAACTATTTGGCAGAAGCGCTTGCCGCTATTTTAGAAGGCAGAAAGGGCGTAACAGAAGCACTTAACACGGCACAACAGCAGGCGACCAACATACTCGAATTCAACTAAAAACCATGGAACAAAAAAGAAAAATAACGCTGAAGCGCAATGCGTGCGGATTGCTTTTCGTAACGCCGCTTATCGTATATTTTCTCGTGTTCCAGCTGGCACCGATGCTGATAGCCCTGTTTTTGAGTTTTACCGATTACGAGGGCTATGGCGTGCCTAACTGGATAGGTCTCGACAACTACATAGCGGTTTTGACAAACAAAGATAATCTTTATCCTACGTTTTGGAAATCGCTTGTAGTTACGCTCGAGTACATTTTGTTGACGGTTCCTTTAAACATTATTATGTCGCTTGTGGTTTCGGCGCTTTTAAACACCAAAATCAAAGGCGAAAGGTTTTTCAAGACGGCTTTTTACATTCCGTCGGTAACCGTCGGCGTCGCGATAATGGCGCTTTGGAAATATATGTTAGACCCGCAATTCGGGCTTATAAACCAACTTTTGGGTACAAATATCAACTTCCTCGGAAAAGAGGGGCTTAACCTTGTTACCCTTGCGGTAATGTCCGTGTGGAGCGGACTCGGATATAACGTTTTAATAATGCTTTCGGCAATGAAAAACATAGACAGGTCTTTATACGAGGCTGCGTCTATCGACGGGGCAAGCAGTTTCAAACAGTTCTGGAACATAACCGTCCCCGGTGTTATGCCGACGGTGTTCTTCTTCCTTATAACGGGTATTATCGGGGGCTTCCAAGCGTTCGACCAAATGTACCTTATGACGGGTAAAGGCGTAAACAACAGCACCTTTACATACATTTACGGTGTTTACGACCAGTCTATGACTTACGGTAAACTCGGTTTAGGTTCGGCAATGTCGTTTATTTTGTTCGTGCTTATTTTAGGGCTTACCATAGTACAGTTTAGAATGTTACCGCAAGAGTCTTTACCGAAGAAAGCGAAAAAAAGGAGGGCTAAGTCATGACGGATAGTTATACGGCGTTCTCTTTAGGCTCGCCGCAAAAATATGGCAAACTGTCTTTCGATAAACGTTACAGCGTTAAGTATATAATAGGAAAAACCTTTGTGTACGTCGCGCTTATAGCGATAACGATGATGTTTATTCTCCCGTATCTGTGGCTTATCTTTTCTTCGTTTAAAACGCCTTCCGCGTTTGCCTCGCCTAAGTTCACGCTTTTGCCGAGGGACGAAAACGGGCACATTCGTTTCGTTGTGGATAACTACGTTCAAGCGTGGCGCGAATTAAACATTCCCACGGTATTTTTAAACACGATGATAGTTTGTGTCGTTAATACCGTTGCCAACTTGTTTTTGAACTCGCTTGCCGCTTACGCTTTCGCCAGAATGAAATTCGTCGGAAGAGACAAAATATTCTTATTCTCGTTAACGTCGATGATGGTTCCCGGCTGCGTAATGCTTATTCCCAACTTCATCATTATAAACAGCATGGGGCTTTTCGACAACATACTTGCGCTTATATTGCCGTTTTTAATGAGTGTTTACAACATCTTTTTGCTTCGTCAGCAATTTATGGCGGTCGAAAAGGAAATCGAAGAAGCCGCTTTTATCGACGGCGCGGGATATTTTACGGTATTTTTCAAAATATGTCTGCCCATCGTAAAACCCATGCTTATAGTGCTCGGCATATCCACGTTTATGTGGAACTACAACAACTTCTTATGGCCCTTATTGGTGCTCGATACGGATACTAATTTTACCCTTGCGATATCGCTCGGCAACCTTATGTATAACGGTTCGACAAACGCTCAACAGTTCCCCGTTATGCTTGCGGGCGCCGTAATGGTTTCGGCACCGATGATTATAGTTTTCTTCTGCCTGCAAAAATACATTTTGGGCGGAACGATGGCGGGCGCCGTCAAAGGTTAAGGTGAAATTATGGCAAAATTGAAATTATTTCACGTAAACAAAATTTACGACGGCAAAGTACACGCCATAAAGGACTTTTCGCTTGACATAAACGACGGTGAATTCGTTGTTTTCGTAGGTCCTTCGGGCTGCGGAAAGTCTACGACTTTAAGAATGATTGCGGGGCTTGAAAAAGCGACGTCCGGCGACTTATATATCGGCGACAGGCTCGTTAACGGGCTCCCCGCAAAGGACAGAAACATTGCAATGGTTTTCCAAAGCTATGCCTTATTTCCCAATATGAGTGTTTACGACAACATATCTTTCGGATTAAGAATGCAAGGCGAGGACAAAGCCGTTATTAAAGAAAAGGTGGAAAAGGTTGCCGAAATGCTCAACCTTTCCGAATACCTTACAAGAAAACCTTCGCAACTTTCGGGCGGGCAAAAGCAACGTGTGGCGTTAGGCCGCGCAATAGTCCGTCAACCCGACGTCTTTTTACTCGACGAACCTTTATCCAATCTCGACGCGAAACTTCGTAACAGAATGAGAAAGGAAATACAGGCACTGCATATAAAACTCGGCGCAACGTTTATTTACGTTACGCACGACCAGACCGAAGCCATGACGATGGGCGACAAAATCGTGGTTATGCGCGACGGCGTGATTATGCAGGTCGGCAGTCCCGACAAACTTTATCGTTATCCTTCCAATAAATTCGTTGCGGGCTTTATAGGTATGCCTCAAATGAACTTTTGGCAAGGCGAAACGGTTTTGACCCCTAACGGCGTTACGGTAAAGACCGCGCAAGGGGACTTTGCGATAACGGGCGAACTTTCGTCGCGCCTTTCCGAAGACGCTTTCGTTAACGGCAAAAAGGTGATTTTGGGCGTTAGACCGGAATTTGTTACGACCGAACGCAAAAAAGACACCGACGTCGAAGTTACGATTCCCGTCGGCGTTATCGAAGAACTTTGTACGCATACGGTGCTTCACGGCTACACGGGTAGCGAAGAAGTCGTAGGTTACGGACAAAGCGGATTTACCGAAATAGGCAAGACGCTTTCGTTTTACGTAGATATCGACGAGCTTCATCTTTTCGACAAAGAAACCGAAGAAAGTTTGATACCCGAATACGCTCCCGCAAAAACGGTAAAAACGTCGAAAACGGGCACGGAGGTCGACTTTTTAGGAGAAAAGATTGCAATTTCCGCCTCTCAGGCAAGTGCCGTAAAGGACGGAAAAGTTACCTTAACGGTCCCCGTCAACGCATACAAAAAAGGAAATATTCCCTTTGTCTTTAAACGCCTTATGACGACCGAGATCGGCGACGTTTCGCTTATTACGATAGGCGGTACGGACGTTTATGCGGCGGGCGATTTTTCAAACGCAAGCGGCATAGGCATCGACATAAGTAAAATAACGATAGAGGGCGAGGGCAAGGTAGAAGGCGTTAAAGACGTTTCTAAGCTGAAGTTTACTTACTTTAAGGAAAACGGCGAAGCGGACGGACGCAAGGTTACAAAGCACTATCTTGACTTCGGCGGCGAAAAAATCGAAGCATATTACGATTTTAACAAAAAGATGTATCGCTTAGGCAAAGACGTTTTTAAAAACGAATACGTTTTGGATTTGCCGCTTACAAGCGTAAGGGTAGCCGTAGACGACGAAGTCTACCCGACGATAAAAGGAGTGGCTGAAAAAACGTACGATTACGGCGATAAAAACTATTCGCTCGTCAGCGTAGGAAAGGAAAAACTTTACGTGGCGGGCGCACTCGAACAAGGAAACGAGGTAATGCTTGCTTTCGACTTAGATAACGCAAGGGTCGAAACGGCAGATACCGAAACAATATTATTTTAATGGAGGAAAATATGAAAAAAACAAGACTCAAATTGCTGATATCGCTTCTTCTTGTAGTAGTTATGTCGGCAACAATGTTGGTCGGTTGCACCGAGGAAGCGAGCACGGCAGGCTATGCCGACGTTTACGTAACCACGGGCACCATGTCTAAACTTTTGGCGAGGCAGACTTCGCTCGAGTTTACCGAGTATTCCGACGATTACGAGTCCGAAGGCGTAGTATTAAAAGTAAATACTGGGTATAGGGCTCAAAAGTTTTACGGATACGGCGCATCGCTTACTCATTCGGCGGCTTACTTGTTAACGCAAGAAGGCGCGGAAGCCGTTGCCGATGAAATTTTGCAAGAAACCTACGGCGCAAGCGGCGCACGTTTCGGGCTTGTACGTATTCCTATCGGCGCAAGCGACTATATCGAAGGCGACGAATACTTTACTTGCTGTGATTTAGAAGACGAAACGGCTACCGATATGACGCTCGAACACTTCACAATCGAAAAAGACGTTAACATCATCGCTGTTTTAAAGAAGATTAAAGAATTAAATCCTCAAACGAAGATTTTGGCGGCGCCTTGGTCTGCACCTGCTTGGATGAAAGAAAACAACAGTCTTCGCGGTTCCACGCTTAAGGAAGATTGCTATGAAGTTTATGCCGACTATTTAGTAAAATTCCTCGAAGCATACAAAGCGGAAGGCATCGAAATCGATTACCTTTCCCTCGTTAACGAACCTTTAATCGCAAACATCGCTTATCCCCATATGATGATTGACGAACTTCAAGCGCTCGAAATCGGTCAAATGGTCAACGAAAAAGCAGCTCAAAAAGGTTTAAGCGTATCGCTCCTCGGATGGGAACACAACGCAGACGAAATGGCATACGACTATTTCGACACTATTTTCAATAACGACGACGCAAGCAAAAACGATATTTTTGCAGGCTCTGCTTTACACGGCTATGCTGACGAAAACATAATAAGCGTTCCCGAAGCGACTCAATACATTAAAGGTCTTTATCCCGATAAAGAAATCTTCATGACCGAAATTACCGAACATACCGGTAGTAACGACTTTGCAAGCAATCTTTCTTACGCTGCAAGAAACAACACAGTAACCCCCGTAAACAGCGGTCTTAACGGTTCGATGTTCTGGAACCTTGTGTTGCGTTCGGACGGGTCTCCCACACCGCACAACCACGGCAACGAATGTTACGGCGTTCTCGACTTAGATTATAAAGACGGCGAATACGTTTACTTTAAACACAGCGGATACTACGCAATGGCGCACGTAAGCAAATTCGCTTACGAAATCGACGGTGTTTATCCCACCGTATTAAAAGTCGAATCCACAAACGACGCTCAAATTCAAGCATGTGCGCTTAAACGTGCGGACGGTGCCGTAATAGTTGCCGCCGTAAACATTTCCGATCAGTTATCCGAAAACGTATACTGCGTTATCGGCGACAAATGCGTATGCTTCGAGCTTATGCCTCAAAGCGTAGTTACGTTCGTTTGTTAAGGAGGTAGAACGATGAACGGAAAAATTAAAACATTTATTATAGCGTTATTAAGCTTACTCGCAATCGCTTGCTTGTCGGCTTGCGAATATACCCCGATGCAAAAAGACCCGTACACTGCTTACGAAATCAACAGAGTAAACATTGTACAACAAACTTCGACGAATTACAGTTATGTCGTAGAAAGCGATATAACTCCTTCCGAAACGGCTAAAGTATACATTACCCGTTACGACAGCATACCCGAAGACGCAACGGCTATCCCGTACACCGCAAAAAGCGGCAAATACGTCTTCGACGCCGAAGTAAAATACGATTCCTACTTCATTTTCGTTGTCGACGGCGACAAAACCGCGGTACTTCCGATGACTCGTCCGCAAATGGCACCTACGCTTACCGCAAACGAAGAATCGAACGTTTTATCGTATAACTTCGTAAACGGCACTTCTTGGAGTTCGTTCTGCGATCCTACCGGTAAAGCGGTATTCAAAAGCGCCAGCCCCGTATTCGACGACAATGCCGAAATAGTTGCTCAAAACGTTAACATTTTCGGTATAGACACCACTACCGATACCAATGCAAGCGAAGAAAAACCTTACTACTACGTAGTATTATCCGCTAAAAACGGTATCGTAACTTACGTAAGCGCGCCCATTATGACGCTCGACAAAACCTATAGCGATATCGAAGTATCTATCGGTATGCAAGAATCCAAACCCGTTTTATCCGTTTCCGGTAAGTTCGTTACCGCCGGCAACGTCGCGGTAGAACTTTACAGTGCCGATACCAAACTCGGTAAAGTAATGGAAATCGTAGGCGATACCGTTACGGGCGACGCGGGCGACGAGTTCACCGCAACTTTAGACATCGATCAAGTTATCAGCGGCAAACAAGGCGCGGGTATCTGGTACGATATTAAACTTTTAAATGCTTCCGGTAGTTTATACGAACTTCCCAAAGACGTTGCCAACATGAACGAAACCTTAAATTACGGCGGCGTTACCTTCGACTTTAAGGAATGGAATAACATTTTAAAACTCAACTACACGTATTATACTTTCGAAGTTACTTCCGTCGAGATCGACACGGAAGGCGTTCCTACGATCGTCGTTAAAGGTCTTTTACCCACCGACATCGCCGACGTTAAAGTTCACGCGGACGGAAACAGTACTCATTATTATTGGGACAACGTATCTACCGAAAGCGGTAAGTTCGAAATCAGAGTAAACCTTGATAAATTAAACGTAGACGGTACGCCTTGGTGTTGGTTCCATATCTACACTTACGAAACCGAGCAAGAAGACCCGAGCAAAGGTTATGACTCGACAGACCTTATGCTTGCAAAAACGCCGTTCGAAGCTAACGACAGTTGGTCTTATAAAGGCATAAGTTATACTGTACAAGGAGACGGTACTTACGGTCTTTTGGTTATTCAGCCTAAAGAATTACCCGCATATGAAATTACGTCTATGAGCATGAACGCCGAAACCGCAACCATGACGGTCAAAGGCAATATCGGCACTTATGCAGATATTAAGATCCACGCAGACGGCAACAACAATCACTATTATTGGAATAGCACAGTAAACGAAAAAGGTGAGTTCGAAATTACAGTAAATCTCGACAAAATACCCGTAGACGGCACTCCTTGGGCGTTCTTCCATATTTATACGTATGCGGAAAAACAAACAGATCCTTCGCAAGGATTTACCAAGGTAGACATCATGTTAGAAGCTACTCCCTTCAACGAAGGCGACAGTTGGGATTATAACGGTATACGCTATACAGTACAAGGCGGAAGCGCCACTTGGGGACTATTGGTTATCCAACCCAAGAAAATCGAAACACAAAAAGCTTATACCGTAACCGTAGACGCAACTAACGGTACTTTAACTTTCGAAGGCGCAATGCCCGAAGGCGTTTCCGACGTAAAACTTCACGCTTGGGCAGAAAAAGATCTTACTTGGGACAACGTTTCTACCGAAGAAGGAAAGTTCAAAGTCGTAGTAAAACTTAGTGACATTCCCGTAGAAGGTACTCCATGGGCATGGTTCCACGTTTATGCGTATGCTACAAAGGGCGGAGATTATCAAAGCACCGACTTAGCAAGAAGCACTACAGGTTTAAACGTAGGCGACGGTTGGGATTATAACGGTATTCGTTATACCGTACAAGATAAAGACCAACTCGTAATCCAACCCAAGAAAATCGAAACACAAAAAGCTTATACTGTAACGCTCGATACGTCTAAAGCAACCGTAACCTTTAAGGGCAATATCCCCGAAGGCATAAAGGAAATTAAAATCCACACCTCGGCTAACGGAAGAGAAGCCTATTGGAATAACACTTCTACCGAAGAGGGTAAATTCGAAATTACGGTTGATCTTACTCAGATTACCGCAGACGACACGCCTTGGATTTGGTTCCACGTTTACACTTACGCAAACGAAGTGACAGATCCCGCAGAAGGCTTTACTAAAACGGATATCCCCTTAGATGAAACAGGTCTTACGAAAGGTAGTTATTTCGATTATAACGGTATCCGTTATACGGTTGTAGATAATAGCGGTACTTACGATCTTTTGGTTGTTCAACCTACCGAGGCGCCTAAGTTTGCAGTAACTTCTATGACCATGGATGCAGCAACCGCAACCATGACGATTAAGGGTACGTTAGGTGATTATGCGGATATTAAAATCCATGCAGACGGCAATAATAAGCACTATTATTGGGATAACGTTTCGACCGAAAGCGGTAAGTTTGAAATTAACGTCAACTTAGGGATAATCCCCGTCGAAAGCAGTACGCCTTGGTGCTGGTTCCATATTTATACGTATAATGAAAAGCAGACCGATCCTTCTCAAGGATTTGACAAAATTGATTTACAAAGAACCGCTACAGGTTTGGAAGCAGGGGTTTATGTAGACTATAACGGTATTCGTTACACCGTACAAAATAATAGTCAATTCGTAATTCAAGCTACCGTAGCGCCTAAGTTTGCAGTAACTTCTATGACCATGGATCCTGCGACAGCAACCATGACGATTAAGGGTACGTTAGGTGATTATGCCGATATTAAAGTTCACGCAAACACGGATAAAGCCGATAATAGCGGTCACAACGATTATTATTGGGATAACGTTTCTACCGAAAGCGGCAAGTTCGAAATCAACGTCAACCTCGACAAGATTCCCGTTGAAAGTCATACACCTTGGGCTTGGTTCCATATTTATACGTATAATGAAAAGCAAACCGATCCTTCTCAAGGATTTGAAAAAATCAATTTACAAAGAAGTGCTACCGGTTTAGAAGCGGGTGCTTACGTAGATTATAACGAAGTTCGTTATACCGTACAGAATCAAGATCAATTTGTAATTCAGGCTAAGGCTATTGAAATTGGTGTCGGCGAACTTGCGGATAATTTTTCCGATTTAAAAGTCGAACTTTGCTTGGAAGACGGTAAGCCGATACTTAAGGTTACCGGCAAGTTTGTAAGAGACGGCGACATTACCGTAGTTATTTATAGTAATGACAACAGACTTAGCAGTGAGATGAACCTTAAGGGACAAAAGGTTTCCGGTAAAAAGGGCGAATCCTTCACCGCTACCGTAGATTTGACTGATCTTGTCGTAGAAAACGGTTCCGGCATTTGGTTTGACGTAAAACTCGTTACCGAAGCCGGCGGAAACTTCGATACGCCTGCTAGCACTGCAAATATGGAGCAGACTATTACTTGTGGCACCGTTACTTTCTCCTACGCTGCATGGGAGAATGCGTTAAAAGTAAAATACTAATTTGTTAAACGGTTCTTACGAACCTCGATAACAGGAGATATTAAATGATAACGATTTACAAAACGTCGGCTTCGGGTGCTCGACTTGAAAAAACAAAAGTAGAAAATACCTTTTCGGGTATTCCTAACGACGTGATAGTAAGAACCGATATTACTTATCAAACACATTTAGGTTTCGGCGGCGCCGTAACGGATGCCACGATAACGGCTTATTCTTGTTGCGACGAATCCGTAAAGCAAAAGATTATAGACGCTTATTATTCGAAAGGCGGTCTTAATTATAACTTGGCGCGTCTTACCGTTCACTCGAGCGATTTTTCGGAAAAAAGTTATAACTACGTCGAAAACGAAGATATTAACACATTTTCGTTAAAAGTAGAAGACGATAAAAAGATTCCTTTTATTAAGCGCTGTATGGCTGCCGCGGAAAACGGTATAAAGTTTTTCGCGGCACCTTGGTCGCCTCCTTCGTATATGAAGTCTAACGGCGATATGCGTTACGGCGGCACGCTTAAGGACGAGTTTAGGAAGGATTGGGCAGAGTACTACGCAAAATACCTTGTCGAGATGAAAAAACGCGGCATAGACATTAGTCTTGTAAGCGTTCAAAACGAACCCGAGGCAATTCAAACTTGGGAATCGAGAGAGGTTTCCGCAGTCGAAGAAGGCATTGAAATACGCGATTATCTTATTCCCGCGTTTAAAAAATACGGCATTACGGCAAAGTTTTATTTATGGGACCATAACCGCGACAGAATGGTGCGTCGCACTATCGACACCATGAGCGTTAAAGGTATAGAACCTTACGTTTGGGGCGTCGGTTACCACTGGTATTGCTGCGATAAGTACGAAAACTTATCTAATCTTCACACCCTTTATCCCGATTTGCATCTTGTGTTAAGCGAATGCTGTGTGGAACTCGCACACGATTCTACGACCGGCAAGCCTGTCGAGGCGGGACTTTGGGTAAACGGCGAACGTTATGCAAGACAGATAATAGGCGACCTTAATAATTGGTCGGAAGGTTACATCGACTGGAACCTCGTGCTTGATGAAAACGGCGGACCCAACCACGCTAAAAATTACTGCGAAGCCCCCGTTATGCTTGACGGAAAAGGCGGCATAGTTTTTAAACCGAGTTATTGGCATATAGCCCATTTTTCAAAGTTCATAGCCCCCGGCGCGAAAAGAGTATTTTGTTCGGGCGGCGCGGGCGGCGTAAGTCAAACGGCTTACGTAAACCCGGACGGCACTAAGGTTATCGTTGTATTAAACGAGCGCGGCGACGACTTAAAAACGAACGTCGACGTCGACGGCAAAGTTTTCGGGGTTACCCTCGAAAGCCACTCGATATTAACGATTGTGCTATGAAAAAAGAATTAAAAGCCGTTTTTATTACGGTTGCGATTCTCGCCGTTTTGCAGCTCGTAGGCGGAACGATTTATACCGCCACTACCGCCGCAAGGGAAAAAGAGTACACTTATGTTTCGTGCGTCGTGGTTTCCGTCGAAACAGAAACGGATAGATCGGAGGACGAAGATAAAACGGATAACGAAGGCGTATCGGTAACGATTAAAAGCGTTACGGTGGAATACGAAAACGAAAGCGGCGAAAAAGTAACGGCACGCCTTGCGGATTTTCCGCAAAGTTTTTCCGTCGGTACTACGCTTTCGGCGAGATATAAAGACGATCCGCTTACTCTTTCAACCGCTAAAACCGATTGGTTTACACCCGTTTTTCTGCTCGTTTTGGGCGGACTGTATTTGCTAACGGTAATTTGCATGCTACTTTTTCAAAAAAAGGCGGGGCTTTATGCAATACGCGACGCCGAAGAAGAGGACGTAGAGCAAACCGATGAGGATAGCGACGGAGAATTAAACTTAGACGTCGAACTATAAAAAACAAACAAAAGTCGGGCTATAAGCCCGTTATCACACAAAAAAGGCTTCCTTCGGAAAGCCTTTTTTACATTTACGATATTACTTTTCGACAAAAAACGACATTAAAAACGATTTACAATTATTTTTAATAAGCAGTGCGAGCGTTTTTGTTCGGCGGCAATTATGGCGCTTCTCGTAATTTGGTAGCAACCGACGGCATCCGGATTTCCGTCGTTTTGGCGAAGTCGCCGCAGTTATACTTACCGCAGTGTTTTTATTTGCTTGCCGCAAAAAAATACAATTATTGACGTTTAGGCAAGTTTGTTTAAATTTTGCGAATACGCCCGTTTTTTATAAACTTTCACTTATCCTACAAGAATTCGACGAAAATTTCATTGACAGCGTCGCAAAAGCAATGTATAATACTAACAGTGTTAGCAAAAGAAGAGGCGACAAATGGAATTTACTTCGATTCGGCAAAAAATGAAAGGGCTTACAAGCACGAAAAATTGGCGTAATCTCGTGGGGCTTATAGACGACGGATATAAAGGCATTTTTGTTATACTTGCCATTTTGGCGGAAACGGACGGTTTGGCGTCGGGCGAGATTGCAAAAAAGATGAACGTTTCGACCGCACGCGTGGCAAGCGCTCTTAATACTTTGGAAAAGAAGGGTTTTATCAAGCGTGAAAGGTCGCAACTCGACGGTAGAAAAGTCTTGATTTTTTTAACCGAAAGCGGACGAGAAGCGGTTTTAAAGCGGATAAACAAGATAGACGCAATGGTTAGCCCGATGCTTGACAATCTTACCGAAGACGAAACGGCGACTTTGTTTTCATTATTATATAAACTATTGAATTAGAAGCCGAAGCAGATTTACGTTAATCTGCTTTTTATCGAAAAATATATCTAACACTGTTAGGAGTTTTTATATGTTAAAGTTAAAAGCCATAAAAAAAGATTACTTTGTAGCAGACGAAACCGTGCACGCATTAAAAGGCGTCGACCTTTCCTTTAGGGATAACGAATTCGTTTCGATTTTAGGTCCGTCGGGTTGCGGAAAAACGACTTTGTTGAACATTATAGGCGGTTTAGACCATTATACTTCGGGCGAGCTTTTCATAGACGGCGTCAGCACTAAAAATTACACGGACAGAGACTGGGACACTTACCGCAACCACAGAATAGGTTTTGTTTTTCAAAGTTACAACCTTATACCTCATCAAACGATACTCGAAAACGTCGAATTAGCCCTTTCGATATCGGGCGCACAGAAAAACGAAAGAAGAAAACGCGCCAAAGACGCCCTCGATAAAGTCGGTTTAAAAGGGCTATACAATAAAAAGCCCAACCAACTATCGGGCGGGCAGTGTCAGCGCGTTGCGATAGCGCGTGCGCTTGTAAACGACCCGGAAATCCTCCTTGCGGACGAACCTACGGGCGCGCTCGATACGGTTACGTCGACGCAGATAATGGAACTTATTAAGGAAATTTCCGAAGATTGTCTCGTTATTATGGTAACGCATAACGGAGAACTTGCCGAAAAGTACTCTACACGTATAATAAAACTTTTGGACGGCGAGGTGTTATCGGACACGATGCCCGTAAAACAAGGTGAAACCGATTGTAGTTCAAGCAAAAAAAGCAAGAAAACGCCGAACAAAAAATCCAAACTTTCGTTTAAGACGACTTTTCGTCTTTCGGCGAAAAACTTATATTCTAAATTTAAAAGGACTTTCCTCGTGTGTCTTGCGGGGGCGATAGGCATTATAGGCGTCGCGTCGGTATTGTCGGTGTCGACGGGCGTGCAAAATTATATCGAAAGCATGCAAAACGATATGCTTTCCGGAAACCCTATTACCGTAACGGAAGAAGCGATGAATCTTTCCTCGCTTATGTCGAGGGTGAACCGACAAACAAAAAACGACGCCGTTAAAAACTCCTTGGAAGACGGTTATATAGGCGTCGACTCGGTAATAGATTATCTTGTGTCGCGCGGCGGCGATATAAACAGCCTTAAAGTGCAAAACGACATAACAGAAGAGTATATAAATTACGTAAACGCAATGCCGAAAGAGTACTATTCGGCAATAACCAAACTTAACGGATTCGACGTTACTTACGGACTATACACCGACTACGTGCTTACGGGATTCGAGGACAAACAGATTATGTCAATCGCGGCGGCGGAAACCGTATACACGGCGATGCTCGAAAAAACCGAGTATAAAGGGTATTCGCAATATATTTCCATGCTGTCTGACACCTTTATGCAAGCCCCCGACAACGAAGATTTTATACTTTCGCAATACGATATCGTCTGCGGAGATAAGATAGCAAGCGGCGTAAACGAGATAATGATTGTCTTAAGCGACGAGCAAGAACTTTCCGATTTACTCCTTGCCGAACTCGGTTATTATACGCAGGAAGAATTCCTAAACTTGGTCTATAGGTCGGTTAACGACCCGAATTACGACGAAACCCTCGATAAAACGAAGTTTTCGTACGAGGAACTTATAGGTAAAACTTTTACCTGGTATCCTAACGACGTCATTTACAAAAAGACGGACGAATCGTCGCCGCTATACAGCATTAACCCTTTTACTTACAGCGCATACGCCGACTTTGACGAAAGTAAAGGCATTACCTTAAAAGTTACCGCCGTTTTAAAACCCAAGGAAGGTTTGTCGTACGGCTGTTTGGAAAGCGGATTTTACTATACGGATGCCTTTACCAAGGAAGCGGTTAACAAAAACATCGAGTCCGAAATCGTTAAGTATTTAGATAAGGAAGAAAAAGATTCTTTTGCGGGTATGAGTTACAATGGTCAAAATATCGGCATAACGTATACGTATTCTTTCTACCAAAACGGCGAAAAACACACCGAAACGGGCTTTGTCGGAAGTAGCGGAAGCAGCGGGATTATTGCCTCGATGACGGGGCAGAACACAAAAACTTACACGTTGACAAAGCGTGACTTGGGCGGATGCTTGCTTGCTAACGTAATTAAAATTTATCCTACGGACTTTACTTATAAGGATAACGTTACCGAATATCTTTCTAAGTGGAACGGCGACGACGATATAACGATAGAAGGCATTACGTTAAAAAAGGAAGACCGCACGGACGTAATATATAACGATAATTTATCGATAGTTATAGGTCTTGTAAACAATATGATAGACGTCGTTACCGCCGCGCTTATAGCGTTTACCGCGCTGTCGCTTGTCGTGTCGACGGTTATGATTGCGGTTATTACTTACGTTTCCGTTATGGAAAGAGTAAAGGAAATCGGCGTCATACGTTCGCTCGGCGGCAGAAAGTCCGACGTCTCGAGGCTGTTTAACGTCGAAACGCTTATAATAGGCGGGGTGTCGGGCGCTATCGGAATAGCCGTTACCTATTTGATATCGGCTTTGTTAAATCTTATAGTCGGGAGCCTTTTCGGCATTTATTCGATAGCGACGCTCACTATCCCTACGGCACTTATCATGGTGCTTGTAAGCATTGCGCTTACGATGATTGCGGGGCTTGTCCCTGCCCGCCTTGCGGCTAAAAAAGACCCCGTCGAGGCATTAAGAAGCGAATAAAATAATCGTAATTTACGAAGGAGATAAACATTATGGATTTATTACAAGCAATTAAAGACCGTCATTCGGTCAGAAGTTATCAAGAAAAACCTATCGAAAACGACGTGCGTGAAAGCTTACGGCAAATCGTTAGAGAATGCAATAAGGAAAGCCGATTAAATATCCAACTCGTTTTTGACGAGCCACTTGCTTTCGATTCTTTTATGGCACATTACGGAAAGTTTTCCGGGGTTACAAATTACGTGGCTTTAATAGGCGGCAAAAATCGCGACGAAGATATAGGTTATTACGGCGAAAAAATTGCACTATATGCACAAACGCTCGGGCTTAATACTTGCTGGGTTGCAATGACTTATAAAAAAGTCAAAACGGCATTTAAAGTTAACAAGGGCGAAAAACTTTATTGCGTGTTAGCCATAGGTTACGGAAACACGCAAGGCGTTAGCCATAAGGTCAAGAAAAAGGAGCAGGTGTCAACCGTGCAAAATCCGCCAGAATGGTTTAATAACGGGCTTATAGCCTCGCTTTTGGCACCGACGGCAATGAATCAACAAAGGTTTAAGTTCGGTATCGAAAACGGCAAAGTTACCTTAAAAGCGGGCGTCGGGTTTTACTCCAAAATCGATAAGGGTATTGTCAAATACCATTTCGAAGTAGGCGCCGGAAAAGAAAACTTCGAATGGGCTTAAATTATCAAATAAAGGCAAAAACCTGCCTATAAGCCCGTTATCGGGGGTTTTCAAGCTAAAAATAATAAAACATAAATATAATCCGACTCGGTTTTTTTACGCCTTGTCGGATTTTTTTGTTAAACTGCTTGTTAAAATTTTATTTGTGTGCTATACTAAAAATGCCAAACCAACTAAATAGTTTAAACGGGGTATAGGGATATTCTACCCTTTTTTAGCGCATCATTGTAATGTAAAAATTTGTCAAAATGCAGATTTCGAGCAATTATAGT
Organism: uncultured Christensenella sp.; assembly: GCA_964398065.1. Classification (GTDB taxonomy): domain Bacteria; phylum Bacillota; class Clostridia; order Christensenellales; family Borkfalkiaceae; genus UBA4636. The sequence continues at coordinate 111,877 of CAYNLN010000002.1, forward strand.
GATGCGGATATCCCGTGCTGTTTTTGTTGGTTTGGCGACTTTCGAAGTCTGCGTTTTATGCGCTTACTTCGGTAGGCGCACTTTTTTATTTTATTTAAAGAGTGCGACTTTACATAAGGAGCACTTAAAAATGGCTAAAAGCGATAATCTTAGAACTGCAAGGCAAGTTAAAAACGATGAGTTTTATACTAAACTTGTCGACATTGAAAAAGAATTGAAGCATTATAAAGAATTCTTTTGCAAAAAAACAATATTTTGCAATTGCGACGACCCTTTCGAAAGCAATTTTTTTAAATACTTTGCTATGAATTTCAATCATTTAGGGTTAAAAAAACTTGTCGCAACTTGCTATGCGACTTCACCCGTTGCATGGGAGCAGTTATCTTTATTCGATAACGAAAACGTCACCCTTAAGGTAAAAGACGGTAAGCAGCCGTATAAGATAGAAATAACCGAGGTTTTAGATTACAACGGCGACGGCGCCGTCGATTTAGCCGACGTCGAATATTTACTTAAGAACGGCAAAAACACGCTTTCGGTGTTAGAAGGCGACGGCGATTTTAGAAGCGAGGAGTGTATAGAACTTTTAAAGCAAGCCGACATAGTGGTAACAAATCCACCCTTTTCGCTGTTTCGCGAATACATTGCTCAGTTAATTGAATACAAAAAGCAGTTTTTGATTATTGGGAATCAAAATTCGGTTACGTATAAAGAAATATTCCCTTACATAAAAGATAATGTTTTTTGGATGGGATATAATAGCGGATCGCAAGCGTTTCAAGTTCCTCTCGCGTTTAAGAGAGATAATACTTATATTGAAAACGGTAAAAAGTATGCCAAATTTGGTAATATATGTTGGTTTACGAATCTACAAACAAAAAAAAGAAACGAAAAATTGATTTCGTATAAGTACTATAACGATAACGAATATTTAAAATATGATAACTATGATGCAATAAATATTAACAAGGTTACAGATATACCGATTGATTACTATGGAAAAATGGGGGTTCCGATAACTTTCTTAGATAAATACAATCCCAATCAATTTGAAATTATAGGACTTGATAGATACACTGTGCCGAAAGAATTTTTAGTAGGCGGGCGGGTTGCTGTTTCGGGAAAACCTTGTTACGCCCGCATTTTAATAAGGAGGAAAAGAGAAAATGAAAATTGAACTTTATGAAATACCTATAAGAGAAGTCGTCGAGGGTTATATAGATAGTCAAGAAAACGGCGTTTCGGGTTACGGCGGAAAATTAAATATTCGCCCCGCTTTTCAGCGTGAGTTCGTATATAAGGAAAAACAGCGCAACGCTGTTATAGAAACGGTTATGAAAGGTTTTCCGCTAAACGTTATGTATTGGGTTATAAGCGGTAACGGAAGCTATGAACTTTTAGACGGGCAGCAGCGCACTTTAAGCATTTGTCAATACGTAAACGGCGATTTTTCGATAAACAGCAGGGCTTTTCATAACCTTACGCTTGCTGAAAAAGACCAAATACTTAATTACCGCTTAATGATTTACGTTTGCGACGGCACCGATAAGGAAAAACTTGATTGGTTTAAAATTATAAATATCGCCGGCGTGCAGCTTAAAGAACAAGAATTAAGAAACGCTATTTATACGGGGGAGTGGCTTACGGACGCTAAAAAGTACTTTTCTAAAAACAATTGCGTGGCGTATCAACTTGCAAACAAGTATTTGAGCGGCGAGGTCAACAGACAAGATTATTTGGAAACGGTCTTATCTTGGATTTCCGATAGAGAATCTTGTAAAATCGAAGACTATATGTCTCGTCATCAACACGACAGCCATGCAACGCCTTTATGGCAATATTTTCAGTCCGTTATAAGTTGGACTAAAAGCATATTCCCGAAATACCGCAAGGAAATGAAAGGTCTTAATTGGGGCGTTTTATATAATAAGTACGGCTATAAGCCCGTTAACCCGCATTTTTTAGAAGAGAGAATAACCTCGCTTATGCAAGACGACGACGTTACCAAACGCTCTGGTATTTACGAATATTTGTTATCGGGAGAGGAAAAGTGTCTTAATATTCGCGCGTTTACTGATAACGAAAAACGACTTATTTACGAAAGACAGCAAGGAATTTGCCCTGTCTGCAAAAAAGAAAACCGCGAAAAACAAGTTTATAATATAGAAGAAATGGAAGCCGACCACATAACGCCCTGGTGTGAGGGCGGTAAAACCAACGTCGATAACTGCCAAATGCTTTGTAAGGAACACAACAGACGAAAGTCAAATAAATAAAAACCCGCCTATAAGCCCGTTATTATAGGTTTTTGACAAAAAAGGCGACCGACGCTATGTGCGCGACGGTCGCCTTTTGTCGTTTAAAAAACGCTTTTAAAAGCATAATAGAAACAATTTATTTTTTATTCTTTTCTTTCGAGCGTTTATCGTTTATTATTTTCATATGCTCGGCGGTTATAAGTTCTACGCCGTTTTCTTTAGCCCAATTAACGCAACCTTTTAATACGACGGGCAAAAATACGCGGGGTACGCCCAATATGGTTTCCAAGGCTTCGTCGGTAAATTTTACTACGTCGTCGGCGCGTTTTGCCGCATAGCGTACGGATTCTAAAGTGGTTTTTCTTACTTGTAAAAGTTCCGCGCGCATTTTTGTCTTTTTGTGGAACCAGAAGTTTTTGGAATCGCGATAACCGTAGTCGACGGGCAGCGGCGGAAAGTCTTTTGCCGTAACGCCGTTGATTATTGCGTCGCGATATTTCTTTTTCATTAAAATTTTGTCGACTTTAAGTATAAAGTGTGCGCCGAACTTGCTTGTTATGCCGTTAAAGTCGTGATAAGGACCTTCGTAGCCGCTGAGTTCGCCCGGTTTGTCGCTATCGGCGCCGTCTAAAGAGGATACCCAAGTGCATTCTATAGCCTGAATCGCATCGGATAAAACCATAGGGCGTTTTTCACCCGTTTCTTCTTCGATTAAACTCTTTTCCATTTTAAAATTGCATTTCGGCATTTTTTCGGAAGGCTTGTCGCCCGGCCAAGACAGCTTTACGGCTTCCTTAAAGGATTTAGGATTGTCGTCGATAAAGTTTATCGAGCATTTTTTCGTTCTTAAAATGTTCTGCGCCGTGTTCGAAGAGTTGCGACAGCAAAGTAGCATTGCGTAAAAATCTTTGCCTGCCACATAGTAAGGCTGTACAAGCGAATACGGACCTAAGTTAGTTGTTCCGTCTTCGCAAAGCGTACCGATTACCACTGTCGGCATCGGAAAAAACAGCGAGGTTTGATAAAAGTTGTCTACTATACGTAAGTTTTCAAAGCTACTCATAAAAATTGCTCCTTATAATATATTAATCGTGTTATTTTAAACCCGAGTAAACGGTTTTCAAAACTAAAAAGTCGGTCTATAAGTCCGTTATCGGCGTTATTTTTGAGAATTTATGAAATTATCTATCTCGTTTTCGCTCGAAAAACCTTTTGCACCGCCGTTATACTTTATTTTCAGCGCCGCAAAGGCTTGTGCCTTTTTAAGGGCTGAAACAGGGTCGTTATATTTAAAATAGAAGTGTAAAAAGGAACTGAAAAGCGCGTCGCCCGCACCGACGGTATTTACTACGTCTTTAACTACGTATGCGGGAAAACCAATGATTTCGTCGGTGTCTCTAAGATATAAAGCGGCGCCTAAGCTGCCTCTTCCCATAACGATTATTTTTGCCGGATATTTTGTTTTTAGCGACATTATAAAGTTGAAATAATCGTCGCCCGCCGCTTCGTCGGATAAAAACAAGATATCGGCATAATTCATAAAGTCGCGGTTAAAGTCGTCGTCTATATTAGATAGCACGTGCACGTCTGTCGCAATAGGCTTACCGAGGCTTTTGGCGATGCTTAATAGGGGTCTATTAAAATTAATGTTGCAAGCGATTACCGCATCGACGTTTTTAAGGAGATCGGCGGTAAATTCGTAACGCTCTTCCTGTATATCGGTAAGGTCGCAATAGACTTGCCTTTTGCCGTCAGGGGCGTATAAAACGGTGGACGTAGGCGTTTTTTTGAGACATTTTTTTATGTTATCCGTACATAAGCCCTCTTTTTTTAGGGCGGAAAGGATGTATTCCGACGGGTAGTCGCTACCTAAAAGCGAACAAAGTTTTACTTCGTCGCCAAGGGTATTTAGCGCCTTCGAAACGTTAAAAGCAACGCCCGAAACGTTTGTTTCGATGCCGAAAAAAAGATAGTCTATCGGGTAATAGTTTATAGGAAACCCTCTTACAGGGCAAGTGGTTTCGGTATTTAAAAGTCCGCTAACTAAAAATTTCATAACATTATTATACCATATTTTCGCTAAAAACAAAAGGAAATCGGACGCGTCGGGCGTCTATATATGCTTTATTTTGCCGTAAGAAGTAAAATATATGCGGCGCCGCAACTTGCAGCGCCGCTAAGTAATTTTTATTTGTATTTGGAATTTACCCGCATTGCGTTTAAAATGGCAATTACCGCAACGCCTACGTCGCCGAAGACGGCAAGCCACATGTTTGCTATGCCGAGCGCCGAAAGAAGGAGAATCGCAACTTTTACCGCTATAGAAAAGATTACGTTTTGTTTGACGATGTTCATTGTCTTTTTCGCTATTTTCTTCGCCAGCGTGATGTCGGAAAGTTTGTCGTACATCAATACAACGTCCGCCGCTTCTATCGCAGCGTCGCTTCCTACGCCGCCCATTGCGATGCCTAAGTCGGAACGCATAAGCACGGGTGCGTCGTTTATTCCGTCGCCGACGAAACAAATTACGTCGCCTTTTTTCTTTAAAGTGACCGCTTCGTCTATTGCGCTAACTTTGTCTTGGGGAAGTAGCGACGCTTTATAGCCGTCAAGCCCTAAACTTTCGGCAACGTTTTCAGCTATCTTTTTGCCGTCGCCCGTCAACATATAAGTTTTCAATCCGCTATCTTTAAGGTTTTTTATAACTTCTTTCGTGTCCGGTTTTATCTCGTCGCTTATCACGACCGAGCCTACGAATTTGTCGTCTTTTGCGACGTAAACGACGGTCCCGATATCGCACTCCTCGGTGAACTCAATGCCGTACTTTTTCATAAGTTTGGCATTACCGCAGAGTATACGTTCGTCGCTATTTGCGACCACGCCGAGCCCTGATTCGTTCGTAAGGACGTAATTTGTCGGCACGTTTTTGCCGTAGGCGGATATTATCGATTTTGCTATCGGGTGGGAGGAATCTTTTTCCGCAATCGCCGCCAAACGTAAAATTTCGTCGCGGCTACTTTCGGGCGTAACCTTTGTTACGGCAAAGTTGCCTTTAGTGAGCGTTCCCGTTTTATCGAAGTAAAACAAGTTGGCGTCGTTTAATTTTTCAAGGTAGTTGGAACCTTTTATAAGTATTCCGTATCTCGACGCGGCGCCGAGCCCCGCAAAGAACGACAAGGGGATGGATATTACAAGTGCACACGGACAGGAAACTACCAAAAAACTTAACGCGCGATAAATCCATACTTGCGGATTTCCGGTAATAATCGACGGGATGACTGCAAGTAGAAGCGCCGTAATGCAAACGGTCGGCGTGTAAATCTTCGAAAATTTGGTAATGAAATTTTCCGATCTTGATTTTTTCGACGAGGCGTTCTCGACAAGGTTTAAAATCTTCGTAACGGTCGAATCGTAAAAGGCTTTGGTTACGCGCACTGTGATTTGTGTCGAAAGATTTACCGTGCCGCTTAAGACTTCAGAACCCTCGAATACTTCTTTAGGAAGCGATTCGCCGGTAAGCGCCCGTGTGTCAAGCGTCGTGCTTCCTTTTACGATTACGCCGTCGAGGGGAATTTTTTCGCCCGGGTTTACCAAGATTTCAGAACCGACTTTAACTTCGTCGGGGGAAACTTTTACAACGCTTCCGCTAACTATTTCGTTGGCGTAGTCGGGGCGTATGTCCATAAGACCCGTTATGGATTTTCTTGACTTGCCCGTTGCGTAGCTTTGGAAAAATTCGCCGATTTGGTAAAACAGCAAAACCGCACACGCTTCGTCGAAGCCTTCCGCCGTTTCGCCTATAAAACCTCGGTAAATCGCAAGCGAAAACGCGCCTATCGTGGCGACGCACATTAAAAAGTTTTCGTCAAACACTTGCCCGCGGGTTATGTTTAAAAAGGCTTTTTCGATTACGTCGTAACCGATTATTATATATATTGTCAAATATAAACTCAGAGGAAACAGCCAGCCGTATTTGCCTCCGAAAACCGACGACAGGTTGACTATTTTGTCCGCGGTAAACACTGCGGCAAACGATATAAGCGCAACTATTATGCGCTTTAAATTGCGCTTTTGCTTTTTTGTAAGTTTGTAATTTTCCATAACGTATTAACTTTTTTGAATCCCCGTGTTTAATAAAACCGTGCAGTCGGGCTCGACCTTTTTGCATGTTTTAACTACTTTTTTAATAACGTCGTCAAAAACCTTATCGTCTGCTTCGACGGTAAGTTTTTGAGTCATAAAGTTGACGGATGCGTCTATTACGCCGTCGATTTTTTTAATGCCGCATTCCATCTTCATCGCGCAGTTGGCACAGTCCAAATCTTCCAAATCGTAAACTTTTTTCATTTTAAATCCTCCACGGTTTTATTGTTGATTTATTGAACAACCGTTCAAGCGTTGTGCTTTTTAAAAACGGGGTTTCCCCGTTTATAATTTATTCTTTGACGTGCGTTAACGTTAAATCTATAATCTTCATTACGTGGTCGTCGTCTAAGGAATACAAAACTTCCTTTCCGCGTTTTTCGCCTTTAACGAGCTTTGCGTTTCTTAAAATCCTTAGTTGATGCGAAACCGCCGAAAGAGTCATATTAAGTACTTCGGCTATCTCGCTCACGGAAAGGGGATGAACGCTTAGCGCACACATTATTTTTGCCCTTGTCGGGTCACCGAAAACTTTGAAAACTTCAGTCAAATCGTACAAGGTTTCTTCATTCGGCATTCTGTTTTTGATTTCGGAATATTTTTCGTTCGCCGTCATAAAAACCTCGCATTTTTCGGATATAGTTGAACGCTTCTTCAACTGTTCAAATGTATTTTATCACAAAACAGTTTTTCGGTCAACTGTTTTTTAGGGGGATGACGAAAAAAATCGATTTTTTTAAATAGGTTTTTCAAAAGATAAAAAGCGCAAGAAAGAAGATTTTCTTTCCGCGCCCTTTTATATATGTGCAAAATCGATTAAAAAGTGTCAATAATAGGCTTATAGCGGCACTTTTTAAACTTTTAACGTCTTCAAATATGCCTTTTGCTCCGTCATAATGCGGAAACTTTCGCACGCTTTTCGTATGGTTTTGTTGTGGCAAAATTTCGAAAGTTTTTTATCTTCGAGATATTTTATCGTTTCTTGCCAATGCTTACAAAGTGCGGTCGCAAAAAACCAAGCAATCATCATATCTACGTAATATTCTCCGCTTTTTATATTTGAAACCTTTTCAAGCACGCAAGGCGAAAACTCGCCGTCTAAGTAATACTTTAAAAGCATGCTTATGCCGAATCTTACGGTGTAGGTCTTTTCGGAGGCTATCCATTTATCTATATAAGGGGATAGGAGACCGAGATTTTTCTTAAACGCGACAGACGAAAACCCGTCGCAAGTCGACCAATTATCGACGTAGGGTAAAAATTCTTCGGTAAGAATAATTGCTTTTAGAAAGTCTTTTTCGTTCGAAATAATGAAAAAGTGCAAACTGTTTTCTTCGAGGTAAACGTGCGGCGCCGAGGACAAAAAAGCATTGCCTTCGGCGGTACCGTAAAGGGATTTAGCAAGTTTTCTAAGTACGGGTACTTTTACGCCCAAAATGCTTTCGCGCGGGATAGAGGGTACAAGTTTCGATAGGAAGTCGGCATTCTTTTCGTCTTTTAAGTTAAGTAATGTTTCGGTCACGAAATTTTCCATACGTTAGCCTCTTTTTTGTGCCTTTTCGACGATTATTTTGACGATTGCGTGTACCGCGATACCGAAAATGAAGATTATCCAAGTAATATCCCACCTATAAGTAAGAAAACTAAGCAAAAAATAACTAAGCGTTATAGAAAGCCAAACACATCCGCCTGCCGCCGCTTGTTTGCCTATGTAGGTGTTTGCCGTAAAGACGTTAACGAAACATTGCACGAGCGCCGCAAAAACAAAAATCAGCCAAGTATATAGCCAAGCGCCGCTTAAAATACTCGAAACAAGATAGATAATCGTCGTAATAAGCCAAAGCGTACTCGTGATAGCCTTTTTCTTGTCGGCTTTTCCGAAAAAGAGCTTTACAAAGCAATGAATTATCGCCGCGCCTACGAATATCGTCCAGGAAAAAGCCCAAGTGCCCGGCACTAAAAAACTTACAAGAAAATACGCACATACGACGAGTGGCCAAAAAATTGCCGAAAAGCTTCCTAAATCGGCGTTCTTTTCGCTATTTTTGTCGGAATTTTCATTACTGCGGTCGTGTTCTTGTTTAGGCGAGAAGTTGTGGTATTCCTCGTCGCCGTTTTTAAAGGCAGAGGATTTACCCATAAATTTTCCCATATCGCGCGCAACGTCGTGTATTTCGGGCGTTTGAGAAATCGCTAAGTCGTAAGCGTCTTCCTTAGTCATACCTTTTTCAAGGTTTTTTTCGTACTTTTTCGTAATCGAAGAAATAAAACCTTTTTTGGTAAACCCTGTGACGGAATTTTCTTTTACGTCGCAAAACACCTTTTCGACGTAGTCTGCTATTTTTTGATACATAACTCTCCTTTAATATACAATATTAAGATAACGGGCTTATAGCCCGACTTTCTGCAAAAAACAATGATAATTATTTAAAATAAAAAATTAAAATGCGATAGTCGGCGACTTGCTTTTTGAAAAAGCGCGGCGCAAACGACGCAATCAAACTTTTAATAGGCAACCGATGTTTCTTATTATAATCTTCTTTTTTTGTCGTGTCAAGGATTTTTCAGAGGTTTTGTAAATAAAAGAGTAAAAAATGCGAAGGATAAAAATTAAAAGACTTGACAATATTTTTTTATGCGTTTACAATAATTAATATGGATTAGCAAAACCTTAATAGGAGGGCTTATAATGAGCGTTGTAATTTTAAATAAAGAAAACTTCAAAACCGAGGTTTTAGAATCGCAAAAAACCGTTCTCGTGGATTTTTGGGCAACATGGTGTGCGCCGTGTAAACAAATGCTGCCGATAGTAGACGAAATTTCCGAAGAAATGTCGGATACTTTAAAAGTGTGCAAGGTAAACGTCGACGACGAAGATTTTTTGGCAGAACTCTTTAGAGTGTCGAGTATACCGTGTTTTATCCTTTTTGAAAGCGGCAAAGCGTCGAGAATGACCGTCGGAAGCATGCCGAAAGAAGACCTTATTAAGTTTGTAAACGGCAAAGAAATCGAAGAAGAATAACTCGAAAAATTTCCAAAATTTGCCGATAACGGGCTTATAGCTGGCTTTTTTAACAATTATGTTTGACGGCTTGAGGTAACAACCCTGTGTGAATTTCACGCAGCGGCAGCCGAAAACGGTAGATTAACGGACAAGCACTCGTTAAAGCGGGTGCTTTTTTTGTTTGCAAACGGCGAAAAACTCGGGGAAGAATAACTCAAAAAATTTCCAAAATTTGCCGATAACGGGCTTATAGCTGGCTTTTTTAACAATTTGTATGACGCTTGCGGTAACGACCCTGTGTGAGTTTCACGCAGCGGCAGCCGAAAACGGTAGATTAACGGACGAGCACTCGTTAAAGCGGGTGCTTTTTTGTTTGCAAACGGCGAAAAACTCTGTTTT
>CAYNLN010000002.1:121780-135654 GCA_964398065.1 uncultured Christensenella sp.
AGCACTCGTTAAAGCGGGTGCTTTTTTGTTTGCAAACGGCGAAAAACTCTGTTTTGCAAAACGGAAACGATTAACACAAGTTGTTTACTATTTTATAATTTTTACGTTTTGTTGCTTCTACTCGGAGGGCTTCTACGAATGCTTTACGGTAGTGCGGATTGAGATACGGGGCTAAACATAGTTTTTTTGTGCAGGGCTACGCCTCTTACGATTCGTCTAACGTTTTATGACGGGGCTTTTTAGAAAATATGACGTGCTTTTTAGAAAAAGGACTGTGCGAGAACCGATAAACAAAAAACTTCGGAGCAAAATCGGGCGAAAATTATGAGCAAAGTCATATTGAGAATGTAAAATTTTTTCCGCGTTTTTCCGAAATTTGTTCGGACAATGTAAAAATCGTGTAAAAAAGGCTCGATTTTGTATTGCCGTAATTAAGCATCGGTGTCAAAAACAGTCATATAGGCGGGTTTTTCGAAAAAATCGGTCGATAAAAAATCGCTTTTGACCTACCTTAAGCGCAAAACTTTTTTTAAATAATTTAGAAATATATCGAAAATTTTTCGATTTTGTGTTGACAAAGTGTCGAAATAAATATATAATAACTATAAAGCTTTGGGCGAGGTCTACCCTTTTTACCGAAGCAAAACCAAAATATTTCCATAGGAGAGATAGTATGGGAAACATTTTACGCAGAGTGACGGCATTCTTACTTGGTATCATATTTACCGTTACTTCACTTGTTGGCGGCGTAGTCGGCGGTGCTTATTACGCATACAAAAACTTCAGTCCGATCAGCGGACTTGTTGACGACGCCGAAACACAAAAGGCTTTGGGTGAGCTTTACGACGCGACCATCGAAGAATGGTCGGATTTGATCGCTAACGCCATGAACCCCGACGAAAACGGCGAATACACTTTCGCGCGTCTTGCCGAGGAATACGGCGTCGATCTTGCAAAGCTTCTCGAACAGATGGGTCTCGACGTTAGCGAGATCGACCAAACCAGCGACGACTGGAAGGCTTTAGAGGGCGTGTCGCTTTTATCCATTCTTGCCGGTGACGGCGGTATGGAAAAAGTTTTGGATTCCGTCAAACTTAAGGCTTTGTACGTTTTGTCGCCGGCTATTTTGGGCGGTCCTATAGACGATTACCTGTCGCCTGAGGCGCAAAGCGCGCTCGGTGATTATTCTATCGCCGAACTCCTTGCAGCCGACGAAGCGACGGGCGAACTCGGTATCGTTCAGGCAATTAAGGGTCTTAAGATAGGTTCCTTCTTGCCCGAAATTTTCGATGCTACTTTCGACGTCAAGACTAACGAATACATATACACGGTTAAAGAAGACGGCGCGTTAAAGGACTTCACTTTCCTTAACTTGGTTGCATCCGTTCCCTTACAAGGTATTTTCAATATCGTTGAAGGCGGCGACGTAATGACCGAGCTTTTCGAGGGCGAATTTAAGTCTATAACGAGCACGCCTATTTCCGAAATCTTAGGTATGTTCGCGGACGTTGCGGGCGAAGAAACCGCAAGCGTTATCCGCAAGTATACTCAAGTTTTCGGTGACGTTACCGTACGTGACCTTTTCGTTAAAGGCGAAGAAGGTTACACTTTCGCATACGAAAATCTCTTATCCGGTTTAGAGCTCGGATATCTTGTCGGCTACACGAAAGTTGACGGCAAATGGGTTGACGAAGACGGCGAACCCGCAACCGGTCTTTTGGGTCTTGTCGCAAGTATTTCCGTCGGCGATATTCTCGAAAACAAGGGCGACGTTGTCGGTATGATTAACGCGGCTGTCGGCGACTTGTCGATTAAGACTATTTACGAAACCATAGTCGAACCCGACGAAGACGGCAACTATCCCGTTATCATCGAGCGTTTGGGTACCGTCAAGGTAAGCGATATTTTAGGCGGCGGCGTTGAAAACATTAAATTCAACTTAAAGGTTAGCCTTAAGAACGCTTTCGAAGGCGCGACGCTTCGCGACGTTACCGAACTTTTAGGCGAAGACCTTCAAACTAAACTCGAAGATATCCCCGTTGTCGACGCTTTACTCAACATCAGAATCGATTCTTTCATTCGTGAAGAGTATACCGCGCAAGACATCATTCAAATCTTCGACGACGCCGTAGGCGACTTTACAATCGGCCAACTTTCCGAAAACGAAGACGCGGACGGTGCGCTCGGTCTTTTGATGGACTATAAGCTCGGCTACCTCTTTGACGGCGTTATCGCTATATTAGACGGCGGAAAGGCTTCCGAAATAGCGGACGGCTTTATCGGCGAATACAGAGTCGGCGATATTTTCGGCGCTTTACTCGGCTATACCGAAAACGCGGGCAGCTGGCAAAAAGACGGCAGATACATTGCGGAAGGTTTAGTACCTTTGATGCAGATGTCCGTCGCTAAGTTTGCTTGCCTCTTCGAAGAAGAACCCGAATTCGACGTTATGGGCGTTGTCGGCGAAATTCAGATTGCCGACGTTGCTTACACGACGCTTCAAGTATTGGGCATCAATGATATACTCGAAAAAGAAACGGTAAACGGTAAGGTTACCTATCTTGTCGGCGGCGATTATCAAGATTTTGCGGCGCTTTCCAAAGTCGTTCTCACGTTAACCGTGAACGATTTGATTAACAATGCCGCGAACGGCGAGTTCTGGCTCGACCGCGCACGTCAGATAAAACTCGGCGACTTAACCGCATACGTTATTAATAAAGTTTTAGACATTGAGGTCGAACTTGTTTACAACAACGGTGAATGGCGCGCCATAACCGATTACCTCGACACTCTTATGACAAACGTGTTCAACACCTCCGTCGGCGGCATTATCGACGCCGTAACGAGCGGTGACGTTGAACTCATTAAACAAAAAGTTACTGCTAAACTCGGCGATACCAACGTAGGCGATATCGCTTATGCTGCCTTAGGTTTAGCGGGTGTTAAAGACGTAGTCGTTACAAGCACGCATGCATGCGGCTACGAAATGGGACAAGGTTACACCGATCTTAACAACCTTGCTCAGGCAGTATTCGGTCTCTCCGTTAATAATATTATAAATAATGCTACCGACGTAGATTGGTGGTTTGAAAATTTAGGCAGTGTTAAAATCGGTGACGCTTTAGGCTTTGTCATCAACAAATTTGCTCCTAGCGACATGACTGCGGTTTTAGCGGATAACAACTGGACCGTAAACGGCAAGATGGGCGCTGTTTTAACAAGCTTGTTCAACATTAAGGTTTCCGACCTTCGCGATCCCGATGCGGCTCAACTTTTGAAAGATACCTTCGGCGACATCAGAATCGGCGACGTTTGCGAAGACTTTATCCCCGACGATAACACCCTTCTTAAAAACAATAACTTCATCAAACACGTATTCGATATCACCGTTAACAACATCATAGATATGGTTAACAGCGAATCGATGAGCGCGCTTGTATTCCAACTTCAAGATTTGTTTGCCGGTAAAAACGGTGAAAGAGACGTACAACTTCGCGACGTAGTCGAACTTATAAACGTTATAAACGTTGAGGATTACGATTACGGCGTATTCGGCAGAATTTTGGATACGGACTTCGTGTTCTTGTTCGGGCTTTTGAATACCGCCGACATTAAGGGCGAAATTTTAAATGAGTACGGCGACGTATCTTTAGGCGAAGTCGTTTACACGGCTTTAAAGGTTGCCGGTATCGACAATATCGTTACGGAATCCAACGGCGCTTACTTCGCAACGGGCGAATTCGAAGACTTCGAATCTTTGTCGAGAAAACTTCTTTCCCCGACGTTAGACGAAGTTATGAACAACCTCAATGCGGAATACTGGATTAACCGCGCATACGAGATTAACTTAGGTGATTTGACTGCATACGTAGTAAACAAACTCGTACACGCTCAAGTAGAACTCATTTACAACGACGGAAGCTGGGTTGTTAACTCCGATTACATTGCGGATCTTATCGCAAACGTAGCAAATACGACCATCGGCGGTATCGTTAACACGGTAACGAGCGGTGACGTTGAACTCATTAAACAAAAAGTTACTGCTAAACTCGGCGATACCAACGTAGGCGACATCGCTTATGCCGTATGCGGACTCGCTAAACTTTCCGGTTATATCGGCACAAGCAACAGCGACTGCGGTTACGAATTGGCAAGCGAATACGAAGAACTTAACACGCTTGCACAAGCGGTTATGGTTCTTAAACTTGCGGACATCGTAAACAACGCCGCAAGTAAGGATTATTGGCTCGGTGCTTTCGAAGAAATCACCGTCGGTGACGTTGCAGACTTCTTCCTTCCCGACGATATGGAAGAAAACGGCTTTATGCTTGCCGTTCGCAACGTTTCCGTATCCGATATCGTTAAAATCGTCAATGCGGAAACAACCGCTCAAAGAGTCCTTTACATTCAAGATTTGTTTGACGGCGTACAACTTGCGCACATTGCTTCTTTAGCAGGTCTTGCAGATCCCGAGAACGAAGCACTCAAGAAGGTTTTGGATACCGAACTCGTATTCTTAATCGGTCTTGCTTCCGCAAAAGACATTGTCGGCGAAATCGGTTACGAATTTAAAGACATCACTTTAAACGACGCAATCGGCACTTTAGTCAAAGATTTAGTAGATACTACGAATCCTTTCATCGATGCTACGTTAAACATTAACGTACAAGACATAACCGACATTATCGGCGCACAAAACGCAAGCGACGTATACGACACTATATATAATATATATACGGGCGTAACGATCGGCGACGCGGTCACCGCTTTCTATGACGGCGAAATCCCCGGCGACGCTATCGATAAAGTTTACGCACTTTACTTAAACGACATATTACAATCCGTTCAAAATAAGAGAGTTGTCGAATTCTTATATGAACAATTCGGCGACGTCGCTTTGGCGGACATCGTATTCGAAGGCAGCAAACTTTACACAATAGGCGCTTACAACATCGAAAAACCGAGTGACGTTTGGACGGCTCAGTCCGCAAGCGGTAATTTAGACACGTTGGTTGCAAACGTTTTAAATACCACGCTCGGCACTATTTACAACAACATTGAAAACCAGGATAACTTAAAGAACGATATAGTTAAGATTCTCGGCGACACTACCTTCGGCGAAATCGTCGCGCTTGCATACGACAACGCAGCCGGAATCGGCGTTTTGACGAAACTTTGCAACGTAAAGATCGCAGACGTTGTTTCCAACGCTTTCGAAGGCACTATACTTGATTTTGCTAAGGACTTTGCTTTCACGATTACGCTCGATGATTTAGTAGGATTTATACTTCCTACGGAAATCCGCGAAAACGCGTTTATCGCCGCAACCTTAAAGATAGACACCAACACCGTTTTAGATATTTTAAACAAAGACGGCTTACACGCTCAACTTGTTACGGCGTCTTACGTTTACGAAAACGTAACGATCGGTGATATCGCCGCTTTGGCAGATTTAGACAAATTGTCTTTAAGCGTTTTAGAAGCCGTGTTTAAAGCACGTATCGACGATATTATCATTTCGATAGCAAACAACGACATCGTTGACTTTACTTTGAGCATCGTCGGCGGTATTTCCGTCGGTAACGTCATGGACGACGTAGAAACGCTCGTAAACGCAAGCATTATCCCCGATTCAATCGAAGGCAACAATTTAATTCAGGCTGTTTTAGCCGTTACGGTAAACGACGTTTACGGCATCGTCACAAACGGCAAGGTCTTAAACGACATCGGTACATTACTCCAAGGTGTAACCGTGGGCGACGTTGTAGACCTTATCTTGGGAAGAACTTCTTCCGACACCGATACTCAGGTTATGACGCTTGCGGCGGCTGAAGAAGAAACTTCCAACGGTAGCGCTTTAGACACTCTTTACACTATCGATATCGGTGATACCCTTATCGGCATCGCCAATAACGATATGGACGAATTAACCGACAAGTTAACAACTGCTTTCGGTCAACTTCCTTCTTACGTTAAATACCCCGTATACGCTGCGGCAGGCATAGCAATCGGCGTTCTCTATTTCGTAGATAACCCGCTCCTTTGCGAATTAAGCAACAAGTACTTAGGCGAAGGCAAGACTTGGGGCGAACTCCTCGGCGAAACGTTAGGTTACACTAAGGGCGAAGACGGTAAGTACGTAAACAGCATCGGTTACAATGGTCTTATGGATACGTTGCTTTCCGAAACCATTACGACCACGTTAACGACCGGTTATCCCTTACTCAACAACATTAAAGATACGCTTACTTTAGGTAACGTATTAACCGCAACGGATTCTTTGGCAACCGTTATCGAAAACGCACTCGGTATGAACTTTGTCGCAACTCAACGCGGCGTTGCTTTCGAAGGCGACTTCTATGCGCTTTCCGATGCGGCATTGAACCTTGCTTTAGGCGAATTCCTCGAAGAATACAAAGTTGAAAACGGTAACGCAACTTTAGTTATTGCTACGGCGAAAACACGCAAAGAAGCACTTTATAACGCATTCGGTTCCATCAATATCGGTGACATAACCGCTTACGTTGTAAACAATCTGAGCGCAAGAATCGAATTGATAGACAACAACGGTGATTGGGTTGTAAACTCCGATTACTTATCCGATCTTTTAGAAAACATCGTTAACACTTCGATTTGGAATACCGTTGAAACTTTAACGAGCGGAAATTACGCCCTCATCGAAGATAAGTTTACCGAAAAACTCGGCGACACCAACGTAGGCGACATCCTTTACGCGGTATTAGGTTTTGCCGGCGTAAAAGACGTTATCATTGCAGACGACAGCGAATGCGGTTACGGCTTACTTAACAATTACGAAGCCTTTAACACTCTCGTAAGAACCGTTTTAGGCATTAAACTTGCAGACCTTATTAATAAGGCGGCAGAAAAAGATTACTGGCTCGACGTATTCGGAAACGTTACCGTAGGTAACTTGGTCGACTACTTCATCGAAAGTAACGACGAACTTATGAACAATAAGTTTATGACCGCCGTACGCAACGTTTCGGTTTATGGTATCGAAAAAATCGTTAACGCAGAAACCAAAGAACAACAAGTTACGTACATTCAAGATATGTTCACGGGCGTTAAGGTATCCGACATTACCGACATGGTAGGTCTTACCGAAGTAAACAACGACGCACTCAAGAACATACTCGATACAGACGTTAACTTTATCATCGGCTTATTTGTAGCTAAAGACGTTCTTACCGAAGTCGGTAACGAATACAAAGACGTTACTTTAAAGGCCGCGGTAGGCACGTACTTAGAAAAGACTTCGCTCGATCTCGAAAACGCATTTATAGCGGCAACCTTAAACTTCGGCGTAGCGGATATCGTAAGCCTTATTAAGGCAGAAAACGCAGACGCGATTTACGAAGTCGTATATAACTTGTACGGGGCAGTAACGCTCGGCAACACGGTAGAAGCATTCTACAAAGGCACTTTTGCAAGCGAGGCTATCGATAAAGTTTACGCACTTTACTTAAACGACATTATTAAAGCCGTTCGAGGCAACAGAATACTCGATTTCTTGTACGAGAAGTTTAACGACGTTGCTTTAGGCGAATTGGTATTCGATAAGAATAACTCCTACACTATTAACGGCTACACGATCGTGTACGCGAAAGACAGTTGGACGGTTACTTCCGCAAACGGCGGGTTGGACGAGGTACTTTGCAACGTACTTAACCTTACGCTCGGCAAACTCCACAACGACGCACAAAGCATAGAATCCTTAAAGACCAATTTAGTCAAAGTATTCGGTGAAACCACAGTAGGCAACGTAGGCGAACTCGTTTATGCGAACGACCTCGGTATCGGCTTATTAGGCAAAGTTTACGACGTTAAGATTGCAGACATTCTTTCGAATGCATTCGACGGAACGTTCGCATCTTTCGGCAAAGACTTCTTGCTCGGTATCACGCTTGACGATTTAGTTGGCTTCGTTATGAGCGACAGCGTTAAAGAAAACGCATTCGTAAAAGCAAGCTTGACGATAAGCGGCAAGACTATTTACGACGCAGTGGACGGAAGTGCCGGCGAAAACGCTATTCTCGAAACGGCTGCAAACGTCTATAACGGCGTAACGTTTGGCAACATACTTGCTTTGGCAGACTTAGAAAAAGCACCGTTAAGCATTTTAGAACCTGTATTTAACGCACGCGTAGACGAACTTCTTCTTGCGATAGGCGATAACGAGATAGGCGACTACGTATTAAATACCGTCGGTAAAATTTCCGTTGCTAACGTTTTAGCAGACATCGAAGGTACTGCGAATGCAGACATTCTTCCCGACAGTATAGAAGAAAACGCTTTAATTAAAGCAGTTTTAGACATTACGATAAGCGACGTTTACGCAATCATCGTAAACGGCACGGTATTAAACGATATCGGCACAATCTTAGACGGTGTAACCGTCGGCGACGTTGCAAGCTTGTTCGTAAGCACGAATACTTCGTTCGATTCGTTACAAACCGTTTACTCTATCGATATCGGCAAACTCCTTATCGGTATCGCAAATAACGACTTAACGGAACTCACCGACAAGTTAACGACGGCATTTAACCAACTTCCCGACGTAGTTAAGTACTCCGTATACGCTGCAGCGGGTATCACCGTCGGCGTACTCTACTTCGCTAACAACGAACTCCTTTGCGAATTAAGCGACAAGTACTTAGGCGAAGGCAAGACTTGGGGCGAACTTCTCGGCGAAACGTTAGGTTACGCTAAGGGCGACGACGGCAAGTACGTAAACGACATCGGTTACAACGGCCTTATGGATACGTTGCTTTCCGAAACTATTACGGAAACCATTACTACCGGATATCCCTTACTCAACACCATCAAAGATACGCTTACTTTAGGTAACGTATTAACCGCAACGGATTCTTTGGCGACAGTTATCGAAAACGCACTCGGTATGAACTTTGTCGCAACTCAACGCGGCGTTGCTTTCGAAGGCGACTTCTATGCGCTTTCCGATGCGGCATTGAACCTTGCTTTAGGCGAATTCCTCGAAGAATACAACGTTGAAAACGGTAAGGTTACCATAGTTGTTCCTACCGCAGAAGTACGTCATCTTGCACTTTACAACGCCTTTGAAAAGGTTAACATCGGTGATGTTACGGCATACTTCTTCAACCGTTACGCTAAGAACGGCGCTACCGCCACCAATGCTAACGGCACTTGGACGGTTAAGAGCGAACTTATGTCCGAAGTTTTGACAAACGCTATGAATATCACCGCAGGCGGTATTTACAGAGCGCTCCAAGCAAACGACAAGGCTTACTACATCGACAAGGCTAAAGTACTCTTCGGCGACACCAACGTAGGCGACATTGTTTACGCAATCGTTAAGACGACCGGTATCAGAGGCTTTATGGAAGTAAGTGTGGACGAATGCGGCTACACGTTAACGTCCGAATATCACGACTTCAACAAAGTCGCACAACGCTTCTTCGGCGTAACGCTTGTCGAAATCGTTGAAAACTTAAGCAACGGCGCACATTGGCGCACGGTATTCGGCGATCTTACTATAGGCGACTTCGTAAACCACTTCGTTTCCGAAGAATTACAGGCAAACAAATTTATAAATACAACTACTTCCGTTACGGCAAGCACCGTTTACGATTTAACGAAGTCGACCGATATGGTTACCCTCGTTAACGCGTTGAGCGAAATCTACGACGGCGTAACGATTTACGACGTAATCAGCATCTTTGCAAACTTAGATGCTCCTACCGAACTTGTTAAGACAGTCTTTAGTTTAGAGATGAGCGACATCGCACTTGCGATTATGGACGGTAGAGTCGGTAGCTATCTCTACGACACCTTCGGTGCTACAACGATAGCAGACCTTGTCATCAATACGGACAACGCTTACTCGATGTCCGGCTACACCATTTGCTTCAGCAAGGGTGCATGGAAGGTCGAATCGGATAACGGTAAACTCAACGAATTGTTAACAAACGTTTCCAACATAACGCTTGCGAAGATTTACGACAATATCAAGAATCAGGATAACCTCGAAAAAGATATTGCAGAGGTACTCGGCTCGACGACCGTCGGCGAAATCGCTTCGCTCGCATATGACAATTCGCAAAATATCGGCGCTGTAACGAGAATTTACAACGTTAAACTTACAAGCATCGTCAATTCCCTCTTCCGCGGAACGACCTTAACGCTTTGCAAAGACTTGCTCTTTGACATTACGTTACACGATTTGGTAGGCTTCATGCTTTCCGACGAGGTAAGAGAAAACACATTCGTTAAAGCAACGATGTCCGTAAACACCAACACCGTAATTTCTATCGTTAACGTAGGCAGCACGCAAGCGGTAATCAATAACATCGCAGACCTCTATACGGGCGTTAAAGTTGCGGATATTATGAAACTTGCAAAAGTCGATACCGCACCCGTCGTTGTTTTAGAACCCGTCTTCGAAGCAAATATCGAAGCATTGTTAAGGGCAATTGCCGATAACAACGTTAAAGATTACGTTCTTACGACTTTAGGCGAAGTTAACGTCGGCGACGTTGCTTACTCGGTATTCCAAGTTGCCAACATTAGCGGCGTTATGGAACAAAGCGCCGAAAAGGCAAGCGGTTATGCTTTAGCGACTAAGTACAACGAATTCGATCGCATTGCTCAAAAGGCATTCGGCATTTCGTTAGACAATATCATGAACAACGGCAAAGAACGCAAGTTCTGGGTAGACCTCGTTAGAGACGTTACGATTGGCGACGTTGCTAACTACTTCATCCCCGACTCGCTCGAAATGAAGAAATTCATAGCTGCCGTTACTTCTATCTCCGCTCAAAACGTTAACAACATAGTTAAAGCGGGCGACCTTAAAGCGATTGTTAAAGAACTTCAGACGATTTTCGAAGGCGTCGAACTCCACGACGTATTCGGCTACGACACTGCGGACGCGCTTTCGTACGATCTCGTTACCAAGATCTTCGACACCGACGTAAACTTCTTACTCGACTTAGTAGTTGCTGAAGACAGATTAACAGCAATTCGCGCAGAATTCAAAGACATCACTTTAGGCGACGCACTTAGCAAGTTCCGCACAAGCGAAAACGCATTCGTCAAAGCGACGTACTCCTTCAGTGTTGACACGGCGTTCGAAATGTTAGATGCCGACAGCAAGGTTGACGCATTAAAGGTTGTTGCAAAACTTTACGAAGGCGTAACGGCACAAGACGCATTAAGTATCGTTACCGATTACACTACGAGTAGAGAATCCGTCAATGCGGCGTTAAAACTCGACCTCGGTCTTGCGGCAAGCGCGGTACTCAATAAACAAGGTGCTTACTTAAGAACTTACGCTAAATCCGTTTACAACGTAACGACGAAGAAGGAAAAACTCCTAATCGGCGGCGTTGCGGGCGTAGGTGCGGTTGCACTCCACTTTGTAAACAACGAACTCCTTTGCAAACTTATCGACAAAGTTTTAGGTGCCGACGCAACGTGGGGCGACATCTTGGCAGACGGCTTCGGTTATACGTTAACCGCCGACGGTTACACTATGGACGGGTTGCATAACAACCTTATGAACACCTTCTTAAGTGAAAAGATAACCGCTACTTTCCAAGACGGATATCCCTTCGGTTCGACGTTTAAACCTTTACTTACCGTAGGCAACCTCGTTACGATTCACCCCGTAATGATTAAAGCACTCGGCAAACTCGGTCTTACCTTGGTTGAAGACGACAGTCAAAACTTAATGGTAAGCGGTAACCTTGCAAACATTACCAAGTCCGTATTTACGCTCGGCGTAAACGACTTTATAACCGCAGAGAACGGACTCGCTTCGATGTCCGACATCAAGACTGTTCTTTACAGAACGTTTAACGCTAACGTATTCGGCGACGTTCTTGCCGTAGTTATCAACAAACAATCCTTCGTTAACATGACGGCTTCTTATAACGGAAGCGAATGGGTTGTCGTAGGTAAAGCGGGCAGTTTCATCTCGAGATGCCTCAACGTTTCCTTCGGCGAAGCTTGGGATCTTGTCAAGAACAGAAACTACTCTGTAATTTCCGACGTAATCGGCGATATCACGTTATACGACGCTGTTTCGCTCGCAACGGATAGGTTCGACAGTAACGCAACCGCAAAATTAGTTCTTTCGCTCAAGCTAAAAGACGTCATCCAAATCGCACGCGGCAAAACGTCCGTAGGTTCGGTTGTCGGCGGCTGGACGCTCGAAGAATTAGCAGGCGACTACTTACCGGCAAGAATCGACAAGACCTCCGCATTTGCGGCAGAAGTCTTAGGCATGACCTTATCCGAAGTCAACGCAATGCGCAAGGGCAACGTTAAGACACAAGTTCTCGATAAATTCGGCGAATACACCTTTGCTGAAATGCTTGAAGCGATTAAGTACGACGTTGCTTCCGCAGACGCTTTGGTTGCAGACATCTTACAACTCAAACTCAACATCTTCGACGGCGGCATGAACGCAGGTATCGACGCGATTATGGATTCCGTTAAGGCTAAGAAGATCGGCGTATTCTTAGAATACGACTACGACGAAGTTAACGACGTTTGGACAAACGGCGGTAAGAAAGTTACCGGCATTATGGCGACGCTCGCCGATATGTCTATCAAACAGATTACCGACGATCCCGACTTCTTCAACAACTTAACGCTCGGCGAAGCTTTGGGTTACGAACAATTAGGTTCTGTCTGGCTTGACGAAAACGGCGACGAAGTCGAAGGCATTATGGCTGCGTTTGCAGACGTTAAGATAGGTTCGCTCGACGAAGCAACCTTAAAGACTAAGATTAACGATATCAAACTTAGCGACGTTATGACCATCGACGGGTCTTCGCACAGCGTGCTCGTTGCTCTTAAAGACACTAAGATCGGCGAACTTTCGACGGCTATGAACACGATTAAGCTCGGCGACGTCATTACAATCGACGCTAATAGTGCTAAAGTTCTTCAAACCTTAAAGGACGAAGAGATCGGTACTATCGCCACCGCGTTTGACAACTTAACGCTCGGCGACGTTATCGATATCGATACTAATAGTGCTAAAGCGCTTCAATCCTTAAAGGGTAAGAAGATTAACGAATTGTCCACCGCGTTTAACGACTTAACTATCGGCGACGTTGTCGAAACTAAAGACAACACCATCCTTAAAGCCCTTGAAAAGACTACGATTACCAATATGTCTACCGAAATTAACGACATGTACATCGGTACGATAATGGGTTATGAAAAGGTCGGCGATAATTGGCAAAAGGACGGAACTACCGCAACCGGCATTTCGAGAGTACTCGTTACTTACCAAGTTAAAGACCTTACGGATGCAAAATTTGCAGATAACTTGGTTGGCAAACTCACCGTCGGTGACGTATTCCCCGACGCTGGTAGCGATAAAGCGGGTGTTGACGCACTTATCAAGTTCATCGAACCCGAATGGAAGATTAACGAACTCGGTACACAGTTAAGCAAGAAGTTTAACTCCGACAAGTTCACCGTTCAAACGGCTATCGACCTCGGTATCTTCGGAACGTTGCTTAACGACGGCGAAGTAGCAGATGGTTGCTACGGTGCGCTTATAACCGGTGTTTACGGTAGCGATGCTTGGAAGAAGATGTCCGTAAGCAAGTTTATCGAATACATCCTTATTAAGGCTTTCGTTAACAACGCATATACACCTACAACTTAATTAACCGCTTAAAAACGGTTGACAAACAATAATCTATTTGCTACAATATCTTGGTTCGGATGGGATCGTCCGTCCGAACCGAGATATACCTTGCAAGATATTTCTTGCAAATAAACAACACTTTTATTGCGGCTATCCGCAAAAACCTTGTCTACCCGCGCGGTAGACCGAATAAGACCGGGAGGTA
>CAYNLN010000003.1:0-2129 GCA_964398065.1 uncultured Christensenella sp.
TAATGTAATTTCGGTCTTGCCGTCTTTATCACTGAAAAGTTTGTTGCAAGTTCCGCAAGTCCAATATTCGTTGTTGCCCGCTTCGGTGCAGGTTGCGTCCTTAGCAGCTGTATGTTGTAAAGTATGACCTTTCGCTGGGATTGTAAACGTTACGGTGACTTTGCCGTTATCGCCTATCCAAGCACCGTCTATGCTATTAAACGTTGCTTCGTAAGTTACACTTCCTGCTTCGGTACAAGTTGCCGCTTTAGAAGCGATTTGTTTATAATTATTCGTACGTATCGAAGACTCGTAGTCAGGTATTGCAGCCGTACAGCCTTCGCGCTGACAGACGCAATAAGCAATTAAACAGTCTTCTTCATCGAATTTTTGAACTGCGTAACCGTTTTCGCCCTTAGTCACGTCTACTTTATAGTCGTGTCCTTTAGCAGGGATTGTAAGGTCTTCGATTTTGTTTCCTTTTTTGTCAAATAAATCGAGACAATGCGGACATTCATAATAACCAACGGCACCTGTACTCATACAAGTTGCGGGGGTTTCGTCGTTCCAATTATCTTCTGTATAAGCAGAGCCTACCGTATGCTCTAACTTAGGTGCCGTTTCGAGTTTGTAGTATCCGCCGATTGTCCAATAGGATTCTGTACCGAAATTGAGAGGACCGAATTCAGTCATCTCGGGGATTTTGCACGTTGCTTCTTCAACATTACGGGAACCCAAATCATACGTTTTTGCTTCTAAATGTTTTTGACAATTTTGGTTTTGACACGTTGCGGTTGCAATGACGTATTCGCCGTTTTCGTCTTTTCCGTAAGCGTATTGTACCGTTTTCGAATCGACGTCGTGCCTATACGTGTTGCCGGTTACTTCGGTAAAGTTGTATTGAGAGGAACCATCTCCGTCCGACACACCTGCCCATTTTACTTCGAAATAGGCTACATATTCGTTGTACGAATATTCTGTACAGGTCGCTTTGTACGTCTCTGTCACATAAACTTGAGTTGTTGTTACCGATTCGGTATGATCGCAACCTTGACGTGTGCAAGTATGGCTTGCCGTGTAAGACGTATAATCGCCGTTTTCGTCCTTAGTGCCGGTGTACGTTACTTCGCCGTAATTGTGACCTAACGAGGTACCGAATTCAAACGTCGCTTCGCCTTTAGTGCCTTCCGAGGATTCTTTACAATGTTTACAAGACTTGTAATAAACCGCAGGTGAAGTGCAAGTCACAGCAGTTTTTAAATACTCAGCGTATGCAAGCTCATCGGTGTAATCGTGTCCTTTTGCTTCTATTACGGTAGCTTCCTTTGTTATTTCGGTCGCACCTTGTGCGTCGCTGAAATACTTTCCACACGTATCGCAATAATAATACTCGATATTACCGTTCTCTGTACAACTTACCGGGTTAGCGTCGATCTTTGTTAAGGTATGTTTTGAAAGATCGCCGTATGTTTTGTGACAGTCGTCGCAAGTTGCTTTATCTTTGCAAGTTGCCTCTCCGCCATGACAATCTTCGGTAACGGTATGTTTGCTGTCGTTCTTACACGTCTTAGTGTGCGTACCGTCGCCGTTACTTACCCATTCGCCGTAGTCGTGACCTAAAGCCGTACCGTTTTCAAACGTTGCTTGGCCCGTAGCGCCGCACCGCTCGCAACTATAGTAATATTTAGCGGGCTCGGTGCACGTTGCAACGCTTGCTAAATATTTGTCGGAGGCGTCTTCCTTGGCATAGCAATGACCTTTTTTCGTGTTTTTATCTTCAAACGTTGCTTCGTCTTTAGTGCCTTTCGAGGAATGACCGCAAGCACAAGATTTATAATAAACAGCGTTATTTTCGCAAGTCGCAACACTCTTTAAGTAAGCTTCGGTTGCGACTTCTTGATCGTAAGTGTGTCCTTTCGCGGGAATTACCGTTTGTGCGACTAATACTTCGTTACATACCGAGCAGTGTTTACCTTCCGTTAAACCCGTTTCGGTACAAGTAGGTGCTTTCGCTTTGTCTACTACTTCGGTGTGTCCGTTTGCTTTCACTATTTGTTGTGCAACTAAAACTTCGTTACATACCGAGCAGTGTTTTCCTTCCGTTAAACCCGTTTCGGTACAAGTAGGTGCTTTCGCTTTGTCTACTACTT
>CAYNLN010000003.1:2229-130702 GCA_964398065.1 uncultured Christensenella sp.
CCGTTAAACCCGTTTCGGTACAAGTAGGTGCTTTCGCTTTGTCTACTACTTCGGTATGTCCTTTTGCGGGATTGGTTTGAACGTTTGCTTTAACTTGAGTTTCAGCCCAATTAACGCTGAACGTAGCCGTGTATTTTGTTAATTCGGGGTTTACACAAGACTGTTCTTGCGTAACATCCGACGTAATAGCCGTCGCATTTACGCTTTCCTTATGCGCGCAACCCGTGCGTATACAACTATGCGTTGCGGTGCAAGCGGTAACGCCGTTCCAACTATAAGTCGTTTCGCCGTAGCTATGACCAAGTGCGGGTTTAGTTTCTTTAACGACCACTTGCTGTTTAGCCCAATCTTCGGCAAAAGTCGCCGTATAGGTCGTTTCTTCGGGGTTTACGCAAGATTGTTTTTGCGTAACTTTCGCTTCTACGGTCGCTTCTATCGTAGTGGTATGCGCACAGCCTTGACGCGTACAAACGCCGTAAGCCGTGCAGGCGGTATGATTTTCGTTCCAACTATAACCGTTTACGCCCTTAGTCGTATCTAATTCGTAACTATGGCCGAGCGCCGGGATTGCCGTGTATTTATTAAAGGTCGAAACACCGCAACCTTCGTCCATACAAACCCAATATTCGTGCCAACCGCTTTCTTCGCAAGTTGCCGCCTGTGCGGGAACTTTTTTCCAGTTGGTATGGCCTTTACCGATGTCGACTTTTGTCGAATAATCGCAACGCGTACAATAATCGTATGCCGCATAGCCCGCTTCGGTTTCCGTCGGTAACTTTTCGGGAACGTGTACAAGGTCGTGCCCGAGCGCGTCTTTAGTGTCTTTTACGATAGTTTGTTTGGTTGCCCAATCTACGTCGAAAGTCGCCGTATAGGTCGTTTGTTCGGGGTTTTCGCAAGTTTGTTTTTGCGTAACTTCCACCTCGATAACCGTCGCTTTTACGGTGATAAGATGCGCTTCGTCGTTCTTACAAACGCCGTGTGCCGTGCAAGTTACCGTTTCGCCGAAAGTCCAAGTGTAGCCTTTTACGCCCTTTTCGGTATCCAATTTGTAACTGTGACCGAGCGCCGGTATTGTCTTTTGCGCGACTAAAACTTTGTTACAAACCAAGCAGTGCTTGCCTCTCGTTAAACCCGCGTCTTCACACGTCGGCGCAAGTTTTTCGTCGATAACTTCGGTATGACCGTGCGCCTTTACGACTTTTTGCTTTACAAGCGTTTCTCCGCATCTTTCGCAGTGCTTGCCTTCCGTCAAACCGCTTTCTTCGCAAGTCGCCTCTTTTGCCTCGTCGATAACTTCGATATGACCGAGTGCCGAAACTTCCCTCGTTTCGGAAAGTTTACAGATAGCGCAAGTTTGCGTTTCTACGCCCGCCTTTTCACAGGTCGGTGCGGTCGTAAGTACCCAGTCGGAAAAGTCGTGCTCGCAAACCTTCCATTTTGCGTAAATAAGTATGTTGACGTTGGATTTGATTCCAGAAACGTCGCCCGCAAAGGCTTTTTGATACGTTCCGTTATCGAGATACCAGCCGTCAAATACGTACCCGACTTTCTCAGGATCGCCCGGCAGATCGATTTCCGTTTGACCGTCTATCGCTACAGTGTGATATACGCTGTTGTTTACGATAAACTGCGCCTTTACGGTTTGATCGCCTGTACATGCGGTGAGTGCCGATATCGTCAGGCATATTACCATGACTGCCATCAGCAACTTCACAAGACTACCTTTTCTCATAAAGATCTCCTTTTGTTGTTTTTGCGCCTCTTTTTAGCGCTTTTGTTTTCTATATTTTTAAACGTCGTTAAGGCGTTGATTTTTTTGTGTAATTTTTGTAAATCCGGATAAGGCGGAAAGCGTTTGCGACGCAAACGCTAAAGGGGATATCCCCTTGCAAGTTTATATGCGGTTACATGGGTTTTTTGTTAAACTTTTATCTTGCCTAAAAGCCGCGAAACCCACAACAATAATATTTTATAAAATATTATACGAGTATATTATAACGCATTGATTTACCGATGTCAATATCTCAACAGCAAAATTTTTCCTTTTCACTAATAATTATTTAATTACCAAATCCCCTTTAGGCTCCTTTGTGTAAAGGGAGCTGGCGGCGCAAGCCGACTGAGGGATTGTTTCTATAATTTTCAAATCCTAATTAGGCTCTCCCCACGGGGCGAGCCTTTTTCAATCTCAAGCCGTCCTTTGTCTTTTCAAGTTAAGCCGCATAGTTACTCTAATCCTCATACAAAAAACTGCCGAAAGTCGACCTATAGGTCGGTTTTCGGCAGTTTTTAAACATTCATTATCTAAGTTTTAGGTCTCGAATAATGTCGTAGTTGACAACTTTTGACGTCTTTATAATCTCTAAATCAATAGGTTTTAAAACCCTTTATGATTGTTATTTCGACAATGCGTTAAACCTTAAATAGCCTTATTCTCGTCGGTTTTTTAAAAGTAAAATCACCTTTAAAAATACTTCGAGGCTTAATTTATACGTTTTAACAACGCACTACGGAATAAATACCGCGTTTTATTGATACAAAAAGGAAAAATCAGTCCTCGATACCCTTCTTTTTGCGGATTTCTTTAACGGTTTTTTCGTACCCGTGGTCGGACGGTCGATAATATTTTTTTCCGACAAGCTTGTCGGGCATGTATTGTTGTTTAACGTACCCGCCGTAGTCGTGCGGATATAAATAAGGTTTTTTAGTCTTAAGTTGTTCGGGCGACATATACGGCGTGTTGCGCAAATTTGTGGGTACGTAGTCGTCTTTTACGGTCATTGCGTCTTCCTCGGCTTGGTGCATTGCAAGGTATACGGTGTTTGACTTTTCAGCCTCGCAAACGTAAACTATTGCCTCCGAAAGCGGCAAAATCCCTTCGGGATATCCCATATTTTTTAATGCGGTAAGCGCCGATACAGCCACAACAAGCGCTTGCGGGTCCGCCATACCGACGTCCTCCGCGGCGTGCGCTATTACGCGCCTTGCGATAATTACTGGGTCGCACCCGCCCTTAATTAATCTTTGCGCATAATACAGCGCGGCGTCGGAAGACGAGCCCCTTAAAGACTTACAAAATGCACTTAAAAGGTCGTAATACATATCTTCGTCGTAGGAAAGCGCCTTTTTTTGTATTGACTGTTCGGCGTCTTTTAATTTTACGTGCACCTTTCCGCTTTGGTCGGGCGGCGTAGTCAAAACAGCCATTTCGAGCGCGTTATACGCTATACGCATATCCCCCGAAGCCATTACCGAAATATGTTTTATTGCGTCTTCGTCCACCTCGATATTCATATTCGGGAACCCTCTTTTTTTGTCGTTAATCGACCTATAGAGGGCTTTTTCGATAACTTCGTCCGACAAAGGTTTTAGTTCGAAAACCCTGCAACGCGACACGATAGCGGGCGTCATAGAGGCATAAGGATTCTCCGTCGTCGAACCTATAAATATAACCGTTCCGTCTTCTATGTACGGTAATAAGGAGTCCGATTGCGTCTTGTTGAATCTATGACATTCGTCTAAAAAAAGGTAGGTCTTTTTACCGTACATTTTAGACGTCTGCCTCGCCTCGTCCACAACGCGTTTTACGTCGTTGACGCCGCTCGATACGGCGTTTAATTTTACAAATTTTCCGTCGGTCGAGTTTGCTATTATATTGGCAAGCGTTGTTTTACCGCTTCCCGGCGGGCCCCAAAAAATACAACTGCCCAAATTGTCGAGTTTTATCGCACGACGAAGTAGCGAACCTTCCTCGCAAATATGATTTTGCCCTAAAAATTCGCTTAGCGTTGTCGGCCGCATACGTTCGGCAAGCGGCTCGTTTTTCTTTCTGTCTTCTAAAATATCGAAAAAATCTTCCATAATCGTTTTTTAATCGTCATTTATCTTTTTTTTGCGTAATATATTTTTTACGGCGATTTTACATTTTGAATAACTTTTTTAAAACCCTAAAACTTAAAAAAATTTTAACGTTTTGTGTCGTTATCGGGCTTATAGCCCTATTTATTGCTAATTCAAGCGTTTATATCGAAGCAACCCGTCAAGGCATAAAAGTGTGGGCGTTAACCGTTTTGCCCTCGCTTTTGCCGTTCTTTTTTTTAACGACGCTCCTTACGAAAACTTGCAACTTTTCCGCCCTATGTAAGCACCTTAATGGGTTTAGTAAGGCTATTTATAATTCGAACGGCATTTCTCTATACATTCGCTTTATAAGCCTTATATCCGGCTACCCCGTCGGCGCAAAAATCATTGCAGATCTTTATAAAGGCGGAATAATATCTTCCCGAGAAGCCGAAAAGTATTGTACTTTTTCCTCGACGTCCGGTCCGCTTTTTATAGTCGGTGCCGTTGCAGTAGGTATGTACAAAAATTCCTTTTACGGTTTAATAATGCTAGTTTCGCATTACCTATCAAGCGCTTTAGTCGGTATTATTTTTAGAAAATTACCCGATAATCGACCTATAGCCCCACTTTTTAACGATTTTGGTTGCGACAACGTTTTATACGAATCGATGTATTCGTCCGTCGTTTCGGTACTTTTAGTCGGCGGGTTCTGCTCTGTTTTTTATACTTTTGCGGAAATGGCAAGCGATATAGGCTTACTTATTCCTTTAAACAAACTTTTATCGTTATTTTTGGATAAAGACTTGTCTTCCTCGTTTACGATAGGCTTAATCGAGTGCACGCACGGCATACTTAATCTTTCTTTATGCGATAAAGGCATACTGTCCGCGTCGCTTTCCTGCACGCTTATATCTTTCGGCGGAATATCCGTTTGGCTACAATCGCTTGCCTATCTAAAAGCGGCAAAAGTCCGCACAAAAATCTTCATATGGTCGAAAATTTTGCATACCGTTATCACTTTTTTTGTCTGCTATACTCTTCTATATCTTCTATAATCTCGTAAGGCAAATAGTTTTCGTAAGGCTTATTTTCAGCGATCAACTCTTTAACAAAAGTCGAACTCACCTTTTTCAACTCTTTCGGACAATTATAAAGTACTAATTCGACCTCGGGGTTTTTAGAGGAAATTTCTTTGTAAACTTTTTCCTCGTATTTTGCATCGTCGTCGTTTCTTACGCCTCGAACAAAGTACCTTGCCCCTACGCTTTGCATAAAGTCGGCGGTCAAGCCGTCGTATGCGCATACTTTTACCGAGGAATACTTAGCGCACGCCTTTTTAAGCATACCAAGCCTTTCGTCAAGCGTAAAGGCGTACTTTTTTTGATCGTTAACGCCGATTGCGACGATTACGCTTTCAAACATCATCGCCGCCGTGCCTATTATGTGCATATGTCCATTCGTAACAGGGTCAAACGACCCCGCAACAACGCAGCGTTCTTTAACGTACGTCATCGGTATCTTCCTCACAAGCACTTTCGTAAATATTGAAACAGTTTTTGCCGTAACGCCTCGACGACACCTTTTTTAAGCCGTCTATAAGCTCGTTGCATTCTTTGTCGCTTTCGAAAACGGCAACGCCGCCGTCGTTTAAAAGACCAAAACTACCGACGGTTTTTAAAGCCTTTACGCCGAGGTCGGTTTTATAAGGCGGGTCGATAAATATAAAGTCGAATCTTTTCCCGCACGATTTAGCGTATTCGATGCCGTCTTTAAAAAGCACCGTTGCGTTTTCTGTAATAAGTGAAAGGTTTGACTTAATAAGGTTTACGCTTTCTTTGTTTACGTCCGTAAACACTACTTCCTTAGCCCCGCGCGAAATCGCTTCTATCCCGACTGCGCCGCTTCCCGCAAACATATCCAAAACGCTCGAATTCGGGATAAGCGTTGCGTAAATGTTAAACAAAGCCTCTCTTGCCCTATCCGACGTCGGTCTGATATTGGTCCCCGGAAATTCTTTCAGCACTCTGCCGCGGTGCTTACCCGCAATTATCCTCATAAATCCTTTCCGCCGAACGCATTGTTGATAAGCTCGTCCGTAGCACTCATCCCGAGTTGTTCTTCGAGCCTGTATTTTTTAGCCGCCGCCTCGATTATCGCAGGGATATTGCGCCCCGGCTGAACGGGAATAACGTATGAGGCAATGTTACTTTCTAAAATCTTGGTGTAAGTCTTTTCGTTGCCGAGTCTGTCGTACTCGAGTTCCGGCGTCCATTCGACAAGTTCCAAAACGATGTCAACGATTTTTTCGGGTCTTACGGAAGCCGAACCGTACATTGTTTTGACGTTGATTATGCCGATGCCTCTTACTTCCATAAAAAACTGAATGTTTTTGGGCGATTTGCCGACGATTTTTTCGCCGCTTTGATGAACGATTACCGTGTCGTCGGCAACAAGCCTGTGCCCGCGCGAAATGAGTTCTAACGCGGTCTCGCTTTTACCTATGCCAGCGCGCCCCGTAATTAGCACGCCCACGCCGTACACGTCCATTAAAACGCCGTGCAGTCTGTCGACGGGCGCTAATTCTTCGGAAAGATACAGCGATAGGTCGTGTATAAGTATCGTCGTAACCTTTTTCGAAACGAAAAGCGGACAACCGTATTCTTTTGCGCACGACACGATTTCGTCCGTCGCCTCTAACCCGCGCGCAATGATAAGACAACATAAATTTCTCGAAAAAAGTTGTTTAATCGACTTATAGCGGGCTTTTTCGGAAAGGCTCTTTATAAATTCGTACTCAGCCGAGCCTATAACCTGAACACGCCTGTTAGCGAATTTTTCGTAATATCCGGCAAGTTGAAGACCGGGTCTTGCGACGCTTACGTCGGAAAGCTCGACTTCGCCCTTTCCTTCGTTTATGATATTTAATTGCATTTTGTCCGCGAATTCTTTCACGCTGACCGTTTTAACCATTTCCATTTAGTTGTTCGCTCCTTAAATAGTCGTATATGTCTTTCGCGCGCTTTTCGCCGATGCCTTTTACTTCGCAAAGTTCTTCAAGCGACGCTTCTTTTATAGCCTCTAACGTCTTAAAATGCTCCAAAAGGGCTTTTTTGTTAACCTTTCCTATTCCGTCGATTTTATCGAGAAGGGATTCAAGGTTGCGTTTTAAATGGCGAGACCTAAAATAAGTTATGGCGAATCTGTGCGCCTCGTCCCTAATCCTTTGAAGCAGCCTTAACGCGTAATCGCTGTGCGGAATTATAACGGGTTCGTTATTGTGCACGGTATAGACCTCTTCCTCTCTTTTCGCAAGCGATATAAGATCGATGTCCGTAACGCCTTTTTTGTCGAAAATTTCTTTTACCGACGAAAGTTGCCCTTTACCGCCGTCGATAATTATAAGGTCGGGCTTGGGAAACTTATCTTCTTCATTCGTTCCGAGTTTATTAAGCCTTCTTAACAAAGTTTCTTGAAGGGACGCAAAGTCGTTTGTGCCCTCGACGGTTTTTATCATAAAACGCCTGTATTCCGCCGCGTCTTTTTTGCCGTCCGTAAACACGACCATCGACGCAACCTTGTCTACCCCCGAAATATTTGAGATATCGTAACATTCCATACGCCTCGGGTACTTACTTAAATTAAGCACCTTCATAAGTTTTGTGCAGGCGTTTACCGTAAGGTCTTCGTCGTGTATTATTTTAGAAACCGTTTTACTTAAATAGTCGTTTGCGTTACTTAAAGCCATCTCGCCAAGTTGACGTCTGACGCCTTGTTTCGGCACTAAAATAGACACGCTTTTTTTGTATTGCGTTTTAAAAAAGTCCTCCAATAGGTCGGTTTCCGCACATTCTTCGGATAAAATAATCTCATCGGGAAGTTCGTTCCCGTTAGAATAATAACTACGGATAAACTCGGACAAAACCTCTCCTTTGTCCTCGCTTAAAGTGTTCAAAGAAAAGTTTTTACCGCCCTGCATACGCCCGCTTCTCGTGATTAAAAGGTTTACGGAATAGTACAGTCCGTTTGTGGCAACGGCGATGACGTCGGCGTTTATAAAACGATTGAGGTTCGTAATCTTCTTTTGCTTTATTTTATCGAGCACTTTAAGTTTTTCACGCATGGAAATAGCGAGTTCGTACTCCCCTGCCTCGGCAAAACGCGTCATCTTTTCGGTAAGAATTTTTTCGGCTTCGTCGTCGTTTCCCGACAAGAAATCAAGCGCCCTGTCTACGCTTTCTTTGTAATCTTTTTCCGTAATTGCACCCACGCACGGAGCGTTGCATTTTTTTAAGTGAAAATTTAAGCATTCGCGCTTTTCCCGATGAGTTTCAAGCGACATTTTGCACGACCTTATTAAAAAGCAGTCGTTTACTATTTCGGTTATCTCTTTCGCTGATACGCCCATAAACGGTCCGAAATATTTACTACCGTCCCTTTTAATTTTGCGCACTATCTCAAAATACGGATAGGTCTTTTTTAGATTGATTTTGATATACGGGTAAGTTTTGTCGTCTTTTAAAAGTATGTTGTATTTGGGTTTGTATTTTTTTATAAGATTGTTTTCGAGACTTAGCGCATCGACTTCCGTCTTGGTAATTATATAGTAAAAATCCTCGATATTGGAAACCATCGCCATGACTTTATCTGTCTTGACGTTAGAATAAAAATATTGCTTTACTCGGTTTTTAAGCACTTTGGCTTTTCCGACGTAAATTACCTGTCCGTCCCGATTAAGCATTACGTAAACACCGGGGTCCGACGGTAACATTTTGATTTTTTTATTCAGCGTTTCGTTCATTTATAACTAAAACCCTTTAATATTTTAACAAGGGCTAACGCAATTATACGCCAGCCCTTGTTATATGTTTTCAGCGTAATTTTATTTAGCGTACTCGACGGCGCGCCATTCTCTTATTACGTTTACTTTGATTTGTCCGGGATATTCGAGTTCGGCTTCTATCTTTTTAGCAATGTCCTTTGCTAAGAAAAGCGCCTTATTATCGTCGATTTGATCGGGCTTAACCATAACGCGGATTTCACGCCCGGCTTGAATAGCGTAACTCTTTTCGACGCCTTGGAAAGACGTAGCGATGTTTTCGAGTTGTTCGAGCCTCTTGATGTAGTTTGTACCCGTTTCCCTTCTTGCACCGGGTCTTGCGCCCGAAATAGCGTCGGCAGCCTGAACCAAAACGGCTTCGATTGTTTTAGGTTCGACGTCGCCGTGGTGTGCGGCGATACAGTTAACGACGTTTTTGCTTTCTTTATACTTTTTAGCGAGGTCAACACCGATTGAAATATGCGTTCCTTCGACTTCGTGGTCGACTGCTTTACCGATATCGTGTAAAAGCCCGCCGCGTTTTGCAAGGTTAACGTCCGCGCCGAGTTCGGCAGCCATCATGGACGCTAAGTTCGCAACTTCGATTGAATGCTTCAAAACGTTTTGACCGTAACTTGTTCTGTATTTCAGTCTTCCAAGCAGCTTAATAAGCTCGGGATGAATGCCGAAAAGCCCGACTTCGTACATGGCTTCTTCACCGTTTTGCTTAACTTGCGCTTCGAGTTCTTTTTTAACCTTTTCGACGGTTTCTTCGATACGAGCAGGATGAATTCTTCCGTCGGCGATAAGCCTTTCGAGAGAAATTTTAGCAACCTCTCTACGGACGGGGTCGAAGCCAGACGCAATTACGACCTCGGGTGTGTCGTCTATAATAAGTTCGATACCCGTAGCGTTTTCGAGCGCCCTGATGTTTCTGCCTTCACGACCGATGATTCTTGCCTTCATATCGTCGTTGGGAAGCGCTATCGTCGAAACGGTGATTTCGGAAGCGTGATCGGTCGAACAGCGTTGTATCGCAAGGCTTATAATGTTTTTAGCCTTTTTTTCCGCCTCGTCCTTTGCTTCTTGCTCGATTTGCCTTACTTGCATTGCGGAGTCTTTCCGCGCGTCGTCTAAAATGGTTTCGATAAGACGTTCTTTTGCCTCTTCCTTGGTAAGCCCCGCGACCTTTTCGAGTTCAGCCATCATAAGTTCTTCCTGGCTTTCCAACTTTTCCTTTATCTTTTGGAGTTCGTTGGATTTTTTGTCAAGGTCTTTTTGTTGCTGTTCCAACTCTTCGTTCTTTTTAAGCAAGTTGGAATCCTTCTTGCTTAAAACTTCGTCTTTTTGATTAAGACGTTGCTCTAACTTGGCAAGTTCCTGACGCTTTTCTTTCGATTCGCGCTCAAATTCGTTACGCAGTTTTATATCTGCCTCTTTTGCCGCTTCTTTAGCCTCGTAAATTGCCTCTTTCTTTTTTGCTTTAATCTCCTGTTCCGCATCTTCTTTCATGCGTGCGATGACAGTTTCGTAAGTGCCGATTTTTTGATCCCTTGCTTTTTTTGTAAGCTTCGTCCCCACGAAAATGCCTATTGCCGATACTACCACGGCGCATATTGCCGCTATTGCGATTATCAAGCCGGTGTTTGCACCGCTTGCCAGAAACAGGGAGCTTGCATAATTGTACATAACAAACCTCCTGGGAATAGATTTTATAAAACGATATAGAAACGCCTCTTTCACGGAAAAGTAACGGATATTTTACACCGCGTTCGTCCGCCTATATACCCGATATCGGCAAAAACGGAGTCCGCGAAAGTACACTTTATATAATTTTATGTATCTATTTTATAACATATATGAAGATTTGTCAAACGTATTTTTAGTTTATACGAATATAATCTTTTCCAAGATAAAATTTAATTTATTTAAGCCTTGTGCGTCTTTAAGGTGCGTAAAAGTCTGAAATTTAACAAAAAACGTCGATAACGGGCTTATAGACCGACTTTCGACGTTTTATCGATTTATTTCCGACCAAAAACGCGCAAGTAGACGCTCATAATATAAAAATGCGCCTATACGGGCGGCACGCTTTTCGTTATAAAGGCGCCGCTTCGTATAGTAACGTTTTCCCCTATTATCGTTTCGCCGCCCAAAATCGTCGCGTTTGCGTAAATCGTAACCCCGTCGGAAACGGCGGGATGTCGTTTGACGCCTTGTAAATCTTCAACGTTTTCGAGGCTTACCGCACCGAGCGTTACACCTTGGTAAAGTTTTACGCGGTTTGCTATTTCCGTTGTTTCGCCGATAACAACGCCGGTGCCGTGGTCGA
The DNA here is from genome assembly GCA_964398065.1 of uncultured Christensenella sp. Lineage (GTDB taxonomy): Bacteria > Bacillota > Clostridia > Christensenellales > Borkfalkiaceae > UBA4636. The sequence continues at coordinate 13,224 of CAYNLN010000003.1, forward strand.
TAAAAAAGTATTCGCCGATTTTTGCCGAAGGATGAATGTCTATGCCCGTTTCTCCGTGAGCGATTTCCGTGAATAACCTCGGCAAAATCGGGATGTTTAACTCGTCTAACTTATGCGCCAATCTATAAATAAATATAGCGTGAAAACCCGGATAGCAAAGTATTACTTCTTCTTTCGATTTAGCGGCGGGGTCGCTTAAAATAAATGCTTGTAGGTCTTTATCGAGCATTTTTTTAATTTCGTAAAACGACTCGGTAAATCTAAGTGCTAAAAAACCACTTTTTTTCTTATCTTCTTCATTTAACACCGCCTTTATTTGACCGTCAATCAGTTTGAAAAGCCTTTTTATTTCGGCTTTTTTAGAAAAACTTTTTATAGACGGTTTTATATTGTCGGGATAAAATAAATGTTTTATTTCGCTTAAGATTTCCTTTGCAAGCGGTATGGAAATGCTTTTTGTTTTCTGCGTTTTGTTCGCTATAAATACCCCTATAAGCCCGTTAACGGCTTGTTTTTTAAAGTTAATCATTTGCTGCGAACACCCCTTCGGAAATATACTTTAGTCCTCCGTCCGCAAAAAGCACGACGGTATTTCCTTCTATATTACGACTGTTTTTCAAGTATTCTATCGCCGCCTTATAACAAGCGCCCGAAGAAAGCCCGCAAAGCAAGCCTTCGACGTTTGCAAGTTTTTTCGTATATAAATACGCGTCTTCGTCGGAAACGGTCAAAACGACGTCTAATAAACTTTTGTCGAGTACCGATGGCAAAAAATTTGTACCGATGCCTTGTATTTTATGTTTACCGACTTTTCCCCTTGACAAAAGCGGGCTTTTTTCGGGTTCTACGGCGATAATTTTTGCCGATGTTTTTTCTTTTAAATACTTTCCGACCCCGGTAATCGTTCCGCCGGAACCTACGCATGCGATAAATTGTCCTACGCTGCCTTTTAACTGTCTGTAAATTTCGGCACCCGTCGAAAAATAGTGTGCAAGATAATTGTTTTCGTTGTTAAATTGGTCTATATAGTAGCCGTTTAGCGACGCGCTAAGTTCTTTTGCTTTTTTAACCGCTCCGTCCATGCCTAACGTTTTGTCGGTTATAAACACCTTTACTCCGTACGCTTTAAGTAGGGCTGTTCTTTCAGCACTAAACCCGTCAGGTATTACGATAACGGGCTTATAGCCCGACTTTTTGCCTATTACGGATAGAGAAATCCCCATATTGCCCGAAGTCGCTTCGACTATATAATCGCCCTTTTTAATAAGTCCTTGCTTTTTCGCCGATTGCAAAATATATAATGCAGTACGGTCCTTTACGCTTCCCGTCGGATTAAAAAATTCCGCCTTAGCATACAAGGGCGATTCCAAACCAAATAATTTTTCCGTTTCCCGTAAACGCAAAAGCGGAGTATTGCCGATAGTTTTTAACAAATCTTCCATTTTTTCACGCAAAAAACCGACGGAAAAAAGCATTCCGTCGGTTTTTATTATATTATTCTTTATTCCGATTTGTTCAAAGCACGTCGATTATTCTTCGTCGCTCGAGGAAAAAACTTCTTCCTGAACGTCTTTTAAAACGAGTTTTTCTCTAACGGATTTTTCGAGCGCGCTTAAAACGTCGGGGTGGGTTTCGAGATAATCTCTCGCCTTTTCTCTGCCCTGCGCAATCTTTTCGCCGTTTAACGAGAACCAGGAACCGCTTTTTTCGACAAAGCCGAGTTCGACGCCCATATCGAGCACGCAACCCGCTTGCGAAATGCCTTTGCCGTAAATAACGTCGAATTCAGCCGTCTTAAACGGAGGCGCAAGTTTGTTTTTAACGATTTTTGCTTTTGTTCTGTTACCGATAATACCGGACGTATCTTTCAAAGCGTCGGCTTTCCTTACGTCGATACGAACGCTTGCGTAAAACTTTAACGCTTTACCGCCCGTAGTTGTTTCGGGGTTACCGAACATAACGCCGATCTTTTCGCGCAATTGGTTAATAAAAATGATGCACGTATTCGTTTTATTGATGACGGGCGTAAGTTTACGAAGCGCTTTAGACATAAGTCTTGCTTGCATACCTACGGCGTTGTCGTCCATTTCTCCTTCGATTTCCGCCTTTGGCGTAAGCGCTGCAACCGAGTCGATGACGATAAGGTCGATAGCCGCACTTTCAACGAGCATTTCGGCGATATTTAGCGCTTGTTCGCCGCAGTCGGGCTGAGAAATATAAAGTTTATCGAGATCTACGCCGAGTTTTTGCGCATAAATGGGATCGAGCGCGTGTTCGGCGTCGATAAACGCCGCGATACCTCCGGCTTTTTGCGCTTCGGCAATTGCGTGGAGCGCCAAAGTCGTTTTACCCGAAGATTCGGGACCGTATATTTCGACGACTCTTCCGCGCGGCAACCCGCCGATACCTAAAGCGACGTCGATAGCAAGACACCCCGTGGAAATCGTGTCTATTCCTTGCGCGGCAACGTTTTGGTCAAGCGTCATAATGGCGCCTTTGCCGTATTCTTTTTCAATCTCGTGTACCACTTTCTCAAGTGCTTTTAATTTGTCTTCCATAATTCCTCCGTATATGTAAACTTAATTTTTTTAATATTAAAACTCGAGTACGATATAAACGCCGCGTTTATAAACTGTCGAGATTTTCTACTGTTTTGATTGCTAAAAACAGGGCTGCGTCGGAAGCGTTTTCGATATTTTCCTTGCGCGAACCTTTAAATTTGTACCTGTAAACTTGAATTTTATCGCACGTACCGACGGCTATAAAACACAATCCGTCGTCTTTCGACGGGTTAACGTCGGAGCCTGCATACCCCGTAACCGTTATTGCGAGCGTACAATTATTTTGCGATAGTAACCCTTTAGCCATTTCGTAAGCGACTTCTTCGGAAACGACGGTTTTTTGAACGACCGTACTGTGTTTTACGTCGAGCCTTCGTTCTTTTGCCAAAGTATTGTACGTAACCAAACCTTCGTAAAATATGTCGCTTGCGCCGTCCACGGAAACGATTTTCGAAGCAATCGTTCCGCCCGTCATCGACTCGGCGGTGCAAACCTTTTGTTTCCTCAACTTTACAACGTCGTAAAACCTTTTCGGCAAACTGACGTCGTCTTCGGCGTAGATATGCGGTTTGAGCGCCGAAATAAACTCTCTTATACCTCTGTCGACGCTCTTTTTGGGCGCCTTGTCGCTATAAGTAAGGCAAACTTTTATGTCGCTTCCGATAACGGAAACGTTAAAATAAACGTCCTTGTTCCTTTCTGTGATTTTGGAAACGACTTTGCCGATTTCCGAAATTTTTATCCCGTATAACTTAAAGGTAACTTTTTCGAAAGATATTTGAAACCTTTGCGACAAAGCAGTCTCGAACTTACTCGGGTAATCCGTGTTAAATTTAGTCGGCACTATAGAAACGACTTTATCGTTTCCGCAAAAACCGTCTTTATCGGGATAAAGTTTTAAAGCGTTCAATATCGACGGCAAATAAAAGCCCGATTCTTCCGAATTAAGCACGAAAGCAAGGTCGTAATCGGAAGAAAGTGCCTCTATAAGCCCGTTATCGTCGTTTTTTGACAGAATTATAATCTTATCGGCGTAAATTGTATATCCGTTTAAGAACTTTATAAAATCGAGCTCGTAATCAAGTTTTTGGTTTGAAGTTCTTTTCTCAAAAGAAAGAACTACGGTTTTCATTTTGCGGTATCCTCCAATTTTCTTCCGTAAACGTAAACATAGTGTACAGCCGAAATAACCGTCATAACAATGGCAAGTCCGAAAAGCACGAGTCCCGTAAACAAAACTATTCTGTGCGCTACGATAACGCCGTCGGTATTTTTAATAACACTAAATAAGGTACCGTCTTCGCCGAGCTCGCCCGCAAACAAAAAGAAGATAATTGAAACGTCTTGCAAAATGGTTTTTACTTTACCAAGCTTATCCGCCGCCATAACGACGCCTTTAGCCGCCGTAACCATTCTTAAACAAGAAATAAGAATTTCCCTTGCCAAAATAACGGAAACGCAAATACCGCCGATAAACGAAGGCAAAACGCCGCCGGTTAACAGTCCCGCGTCGAGCAAAAGTATCAAAATCGTCAAAACCAATACTTTATCGGCACTCGAGTCGAGAAATTTTCCGAGGTCGGTAATCAAATTATATTTTCTTGCTATATGCCCGTCCAAAAAATCGGTAAACGCCGCAACGCCGAAAAGAGCGCACGACACGACGTAGTGATAAGGAAACTCCACGTAAAACGTAGCCATTATCACGGGAATAAGCAAAAGTCTTATTACAGATAGTTTGTTAGGTAAGTTCATGCTGAATTTCTCCAACGAGGTCCAAGCCCCGTCTTTTAATAATTTTTACGGAATATTTTTTACCCTGCTCGATTAGCAAGTCGCCCTTTAAAACGACTTTTCCGTCGATATCGGGGGCTGAAAAATAGGCTCTACCGAAAAACTCCGTTAAATTTTCGTCCGCCCCGTCGCATATAACGGGAATGGTTTCGCCGACAAAACCGTCTAAAATTTCTTTCATAACGGCGTTTTGAACGGCGTAGAGTTTTTTCACTCGTGTCTGTTTTTCTTTTTTCGTAATATGCCCGCTAAGTTTGTATGCGGGGGTGTCTTCTTCTTTAGAGTATGCAAAAAACCCCGCATTGAAAAGTTTTGCTTTTTTCAAAAATTCTTCTAATATTTCAACGTCCTCGTCCGTTTCGGTCGGGAACCCCGCAATAAACGTCGACCTTATCGCGATACCGGGTACATTCTTTTTGAGTTTATCGATAAGTTCGAGATTAGCCTTATAACTTCCGCGCCTCCCCATGAGTTTTAAAATTCTGTCGGACGCGTGTTGAAGCGGAATGTCTATATATTTAATAAGTTTATCGTTGTTTTTAAACTCCTCTATAAGCTCGTCGGTGACAAGTTCGGGATAGCAATACAAAAGTCTTACGGCTTTAACGTTATCGAGCGCGGTAATTTTTTTAATCAACTCGCAAATAGCGGGTTTTTGGTACAAATCGACGCCGTAACGCGTAGTATCTTGCGCGACCAAAATGAGTTCTTCGACTTCGCCGAGGTTTTTCGCTTCTTCCGTTAAATCCTCGATAGGCTCGGATTTATATGCGCCGCGGATTTTCGGAATAAGACAATACGTACAGTGATTATTACAGCCGTCCGCTATTTTTAAGTAAGCGTAATGCGAGGGCGTAGTTAAATATCTTTTGCATTTAGCACCGCTTCCTTTACCCACGTAATTTGCTCTAAAGCCCGCGTATAGGTCGGTTATCAGCCTTTTTAGCATATCCGTGTCGAAAGTTCCCAAAAAGCCGTCGACCTCGGGAAGCGCCTCGAAAATATCGCCGATAAACTTTTGCGGCAAGCAACCCGCCATAATGATTTTTTCGAGTCTGCCTTCCGTTTTATAGGGAAGATAGGAAAACACCGTGTCGACGGATTCTTTTCTTGCCGACTCCAAAAAAGCGCAAGTGTTGATTATTAAAATTTGCGTTTCGGTTATGTCGTTAGTAATTCTGTACTCGTCCCCGAGCGCACCTAAAAGCCTTTCGCTGTCGACGCGGTTTTTGTCGCACCCGAGCGATATAATGCCTACTGTTTTTCTTTCCATAGTAAGTGAATTTTACCTTAAGTAATTATTTAGTGTAATCTTCTTCGAAAGCCTCTCCGAAAACTTGTTCGTACGTTGCTCTGTCGATACGGATTTCACGCTGTTTATTATCGAGTACGCACGAAATAAACCCTTGTTTTTCCATCCAATCGATGATGCGAGCCGCTTTGTTGTAACCTATACCGAGTTTAGTCTGAAGCATAGACTTCGACGTAGTGTTTTGTACGATTACAAGTCTTACGGCACGGCGGTAAACGACGGGCATATCCGCGGGATTGCCGCTTTCGCCCAAGTCCATTGAAATTTGACCTTCTCTTTCGCCGGACTGCGTTTGACCGAAGCATTTAGCCATTTTGTTAATGTATTCGAACAATTTTTTATCGTAGTAACACTTGTTATGCTCGTTTACAAAACTTACGACGCGTTCGATTTCGGAATCTTCGACCAAAGCACCCTGTGCCCTTTCCGTAGGACCGTCGATTTTGTACAAAAGATCGCCTTTACCGAGTAGTTTTTCGGCACCGTTTTCGCCGATTACCACTTGGGAGTTCGTGTAGTCCGCCGTCTTAAAGCAGATACGCGCGGGGAAGTTGTTTTTAATAGTACCGTCGATAACGTCGGTCGTAGGTCTTTGCGTTGCGAAAACAAGAGAAATCCCCGCCGCCCTCGCAAGCTGCGCAAGCCTTGTAATGCTTTGATCCATATCCTTTTTAGCGGCAGGATTTTTCATCATTAGGTCGGCAAACTCGTCGATAAGCACTATAATGTACGGCAACTTTTTAGTCGTGCGTTTATCTATAGCCTCGTTGTAGTGGGCAATTTTTTTCACCTTGGCACGGGCAAACAAAGTATATCTGTCTTCCATTTCCTTGACAAGGTAATTAAGCAGTGCGGCAGCCTCCTCTGCTTTCGTGATGATTTTGTTGAAAAGTAAATGCGGTATCCCCTCGAAAGAAACAAATTCGAGTTGTTTGGGGTCGACTATTACGATACGCAAATCTTCGGGCGAGTAAGTGTACATTAAACTTACGAGCATAGCGTTTAAAAATACCGACTTACCTTTACCCGTTGCACCCGCAATAAGAAGGTGCGGCATATCCGTAAGATTTAAAAATACGGGTTCCGCCATAACGTTTTTACCGGCGGGTATATATATGCCGTCTTTTTTGATTTTACGGTATTGGGTGGAACAGATAAGTTCTTTAAGCCCTACCGTCGAACGAACTTGGTTAGGCACTTCGATACCTATCTTAGACGTCCCCGGGATAGGTGCCAAAATACGGATTTCTCCCTTTGCATGCAACCATACCGCTATATCGCCTTGGTTCTGCGTAAAGACTTTAACGGAAGTTTCTGTAGGAATAGAATATTCGAACCTCGTTATAGTCATGCCGTATACGATGTTTTCGAGTCGTACCGTTACGCCGCGTTTTGCAAAATTGGTTTCGACAAGCCTCGCTAAATCCATAAGCCTCTGTCTTTCGACCAAAACTTTGGATTCGTCGACGTAAACGTCCGCCAAAAGGTCGGTCGTGGGCTTGACGTAGCGGTAATTCATAGGCATATCTTCGATGGAAGCGTAACCTTCATTGGGGTCGTAATCGTCGCTGAACTTGGAAATTTCGCTGACCGTCGACGAAGTATAGTCACTATCGCCTTCTCGGTCGGAATTAAATTCTTCTCTTTTAGCCGTGCGTAAATGCGTGCCGCCTATATCGCTGCGCGGCGCCCTGTCTTTTACGGGTTCTTTTTCGTCTAAACCGCCGCCTTGGAACCTTGACGTCGACGAAGTCCTCGTCGAAGAAGTCGTTTCTCTTTCCAAACCTGCCGCACTGTAATTTTCGTTAAGCATTACGTCGCTGTCGGCATTCATATCGGGAACGTTGGTCCTTCTTAAACTTTCGCCGCGGTCACTTTGAAACGCAGTGCCGAAAAGCCCCTCGCTCGATCCGCGCCTTGTCTTTTCGGGCTCTGTTTCTCTATCGAAAAGTCCGCCTTTTTTCGCATGGTCTGCGGGATTATATGCGTTTTCGACGTTAGGGATATCCCCGCCGAAAGAATAATTTTCGTCGTGGCGACTCGAAAAACCTCCGTCTTCTAAGCCGCTATCGGGAACTTGTCTTTTCCCTCTATCGACGCCGAGCCGTTCTTCTATGTCACGCGTGCGCTCGTCATGTGTGTAAGCGGGTCTGTTGTTATTTAGCGACCTATTATTTGTATTGCGGTCGAAAGCGTCGCTACCTAAGCCGCGACTGAATCTGTCGCCGCCGACACTTCTCGATCTTTCGGCGTCGGTGTTGTCGAATAAACCGCCGCGCGTTTCGTGTTCGTAACCGCCGTCGGAATATCTTAAGTTATCGGAAGAATTGCCGTATTCGTTTTTTCTGTCGGATACCGTATACACGGAACCGCCCAAAGCGTAATCGTCGTATTCGGGGGCTTCCCGACGGGTACCGCCGAATTCGGACGAAGGATTGTTTGCCTTGATGGGTGGTTGACCGATATCTTCGGGTCTTACGGGAGGGGGCGACATTATATATCTTGCCTCCGGACTTAAATCCCTACGATACTCGGCGCTGTAACTTTCTGACGAATAGGAGTTTTTTCCGTTACGCAATGTAAAATTGCCGTCGAAAACGTTTATTTGCCTACCCTCTTTTGAGTAGTCGTGCTTAGTCTTCATGTTAAAATCGCCGAAAGCGCCGACGTAATCGGGACGGCGGTAAGGAGCAGCTTCCTCGTCATCGTCCGCAGCCGTTTTTACGGCTTCGAGTGAAGTCTTTTCATTTTCGTCCGTATCCTTGGCTGGCTTTGCTTCTTTCTTTTTCTGTTCGGGTTTAGCTTTAACCGCCTTTGCTTTTTTCTTGTTTTTGTTTACGTTTTTACTGATTTGTTCTTTAAAAATCAAGCATACGAAAAGAATCGTTAAAAGCGAGAAAAGTATATAGCAACCGACGCTCGATATAAGCGAGCCTAACGGGTTTATTATAAGTAGCGATACGGCACCCAACATCGTTGCCGTCGAAAAGCCGCATTGTCCTCCGCCGTAGGCTTTAGTCCAGTTTTCGGAAAAAGTAGCAGCTTTAGAAAAGGAAGTTGCCGTTTGCACGATTGCTAAAACAGAAAACAAAAACAAACAAGCAAGCGCAAGCTTTTCTTTTGCCTCCGTTGAAAGAACGGAGCGCCCTATTAAAAGCCTTAACCCTAAAAGGACGGCTAAGCCCAAAACTATAAAGGAATAGTAACCGAAAAGCCCGAAGAAAAAACCTTGGACATAACGACCGACCGTATAAAAAATGACGTCGCCGGTTATTAAACACAACAACGATAGTACGGAAAACAGCATAAGCCCCATTCCGATTATTTCTTTTGCAAAACCGCCGAAGCGTTCGCTTTGTTTACTCTTTATTCCCTTACTCAATCTTCTTTCCGCCCGTATACAGTGAATTTCTTTTTATTAAGTATAACATAGTTTATTAAAAATATAAAGCGTTTAAGGAAAGTTTTTTCCCTAAAGGGAAAAATTTTTCATTGAAAACCGAAAATCGATAAACTTTTTAAAAAGTTTGTACTTTTGTCTTTTGAAAATCAAAAACCCGAGTTTACGATATCTTTAAGCAGTTTTTTACAAAAAGTCCGTCTATAAGCCCGTTATCGGCGTTTTTTAACGAGCGCTACACATTATCGTTCGACACGAAAAACACCGAGCAATAAATAGAAACAGGCGGACTTTTTTTGCAAAAAGTCCGCCTATAGGTCGGTTAACGACTGTTTTTTTAATTTTTATTGCTTATCGATAAGACGAACGATATCGCCTACCGTAACAAGTTTTTGAACCTTGTCTTCGTCAACGGAAAAACCGAATTCGTCCTCGAGCGCCATGATGAGTTCGACGATATCTAAAGAGTCCGCACCGAGGTCCGCAATTATCTTGCTGTTTTCGTTAACGGAATCAACGTCGATGCCTAACTGTTCGGAAATAATTTCCCTTACTTTATCGAGTGTCATAATTTATCCTCCACATATATTAATTTGATTGTATCAAATTATTTTTCTTCTGTCAAGCGTTTTTCTTTTGCGAGCGCATCGTTAAAGATATTCTGTTCTTTTTAACGTCAACGCCCAAAACGGTTACCGTAACCACTTGTCCTACCTTTAACGCTTCGGACGGGTGGCGAATATAGTTATCGGAAATTTCCGAAATATGAACGAGCCCGTCTTGGTGAACGCCGATATCGACGAAAGCGCCGAAGTCTATAACGTTACGGACCGTGCCTTTGATTTGCATGCCGGGCACTAAGTCTGAAATACTCAAAATATCCGATCTCAGCATAGGCTTCGGAAGCGTATCCCTTACGTCTCTGCCGGGTTTTAGAAGTTCGCTTAAGATATCGCGAAGCGTAGGAACGCCGAGCCCGCAAAGAGCGGCGGTTTTTTCCTCGCCGAACTCTTTAATTTTAGCGGTCAATTCGGAAACCTTTCCCGCCTTAACATCTTCCGCCGTAAAGCCGAAAATGTCCAAAAGTTTTACCGTTGCCTCGTAACTTTCGGGGTGAACGCCTGTGTTATCGAGAACGTTTTTACCGTCGGGAATACGTAAAAAGCCCGCACATTGTTCGAAAGCTTTGGCGCCGAGTTTGGGAACTTTCAAAAGCTCGCTTCTCGACGAAAACTTTCCGTTTTCCTCTCTGTATTTAACTATGTTTTTAACTATTGCGCTGTTTAAACCCGAGACGTAGGAAAGTAGCGAACTAGAAGCCGTATTAAGGTTAACGCCTACTTTGTTTACGCAGTCTTCGAGTACGCCTTTCAAAACCGCATCGAGCCTTGCTTCGGGCATATCGTGTTGATACTGACCGACGCCTATCGACTTAGGATCGATTTTTATAAGTTCCGCCAAAGGATCTTGAAGCCTTCTCGCGATGGAAACGGCAGATCTTTCCGAAACGTCGTAATCGGGGAATTCTTCGGCACCGAGTTTAGACGCCGAATAAACGGACGCACCCGCCTCGCTGACAACGATATAACTTACTTTGTGGTCGATAAGAGGACTCTTGATAAGGTCGGCAACGAAAATTTCCGATTCCTTGGAAGCCGTGCCGTTACCGATCGAAATAACGTCGACTTTATGTTTGTTGATAAGTCTTATCAGTACGGCGGTTGCCTCCTCTACTTTAGACTGAGGAGGAGTGGGATAAACAACGGTTTTATCGAGCACCTTACCCGTTTCGTCGACGACTGCTATTTTACAACCCGTTCTGTATGCGGGGTCGAAGCCCATCGTAACGACGTCTTTTACGGGCGGTTGCATTAATAAAGGTTCGAGGTTGACTTCGAACATCTTTATCGCCTGTTCGTCTGCGGTTTCGGTAAGAACGTTTCTTATTTCACGCTCGATAGAAGGATAAATAAGTCTGTCGTAACTGTCGCAAACCGCGGCGCGAACAAGTTCTGTAGATATACTGCCTTCTTTAATAAAGCCCGCTTGACATACTCTGTATGCAAAATCCTTATCGACCGCGACTTTGATACGTAAAAAACCTTCTTTTTCGCCTCTGTTGAGAGCCAAAACGCGGTGACTTTTGATTTCAGCAACGGGTTCGGTGTAGTCTGCATACATTTCGTATACGGACGCGCCTTCCTCTTCCGCCTTAGTAAGTTTAGAGGAAATTTCGCCGTTACGCATAAAGATACGACGCAATTTTTTACGCAAATCGGCGTCGTCGGAAACTCTTTCCGCAATAATATCCTGCGCGCCTTGCAAAGCGTCTTTTTCGTCCTTTACGCCCTTTTCTTCTGAAACGTAAGGTTTCGCCAAATCCTCTAAAGTGCCTTCCTTTATATCCTGAGCCTGTAAAATATCCGCAAGGGTTTCCAATCCTTTTGCGATTGCAACCGTGGCGCGGGTTTTCTTTTTCTGCTTGTAAGGTCTGTATATATCTTCGACTTCGGTAAGGGTTTCGGCTTTAGACAAAGCGTCTACGATTTCGTCGGTAAGTTTGCCTTGTTCTTCTATAGTCGAACGAACGTCTTCCTTTCTCTTTTCGAGGTTCCTTAAATAAGTAAGCCTATCGGCAAATTCCCTTAAAACCTGATCGTCGATGTGTCCCGTCAATTCCTTACGGTAACGGGCTATAAAAGGAATGGTGTTGTCTGCGTCTAAAAGTTCTACAATGTTTTTTACGTGGTCGGGGCGAAGATTAAACTCGCCCGTGATTCTTTCGAGTATGTCCATAGTTATCTCCTGAAGTAGATATTTTCGTTAAGTCCCCGCAAATATATTGTGTAATCAAGTTTTTATTTTACGATTTGCGGTTACGTATTTTAGTTAAAAAGTTGCTCTATAGGTCGATTTTCAGACGTTTTTTAGTCGATTTGTTTTAATAATAAAACCGATTCCGATTCAAGCGTAAACACTTTTTCCGCTTTTTCCTCATCGCCTAAAAGATTTATAAAATTCTGTGAAAATTCGAGTTTACACGGCACTGCCGACATCGACGCCGCTATAACGACGCGCGAATAAGCATCGCATCTTTCGTAAACGACGATTTTGCTGTCGTAATACAAAATATTGAGTTCGCCTTCGGAAAAAGCCGATATACTATTTCTTATTTTACAAAGTTCGGTAAAATAAGCGATAAAGTTTTTATCCTCTTTACCCCACGGATAGCAAAGCCTGTTATACGGGTCGAGATCGCCCGTTAAAGCAGCCTCGTCGCCGTAATATATCGAAGGGCTTCCGTAAACCGTAAACAGCAATGCGTATGCGATTTTAGCGAGTTTTTTGCCTTTGTTAAGTTCCTCGTTCGATAAAACGACGTCTTTAAGCTTATCCTTGTCGGTAACGACGGTTTTTCGTCCGAGGTTGTTTATAATTCTTACCGTATCGTGCGACGACAAAAGGTTCATAAGCGAATGCAGCGCGCACTTGGGGTAATTATTTATTTGCGTATTAATAACGTGCACGAGATAATCTGTTCTTCTGTTGATTAAAAAATCGCAGATACCGTCGCGCATTTGGTAATTCATTACCGAATCGAGCCCGTCGCCCAAAAAATAACGACGTCTTATTCCGTAAGCGACTTTGTTGGTCGCGTCCTCCCAAACCTCGCCCAAAACGGCGGCGTCGTACTTTTTAGCGACCTTCCTTATTTTTGAAACGAAATCGTCGCTAAGTTCGTCGACGACGTCTAACCTTACGCCTTTAAAGCCCATTTCGAAATAATGCGGCAAAACGACGTCGGTAATAAAGGTTTGGAAACTTTTCGAATCTTTTTTTATAGACGGCAAACTGTCGAAATTCCACCAGCTTCCGTAGCCGTTAGGAAAATCGTAAAAATCGTACCACTCGTAATAGGGCGAATTTTTCGAATTATAAGCCCCCACACTGTCGTACGTCGAATATTTGTTAAAATATTTGCTATCCGCGCCGGTATGATTGTAAACGCCGTCGAAAATAAAAGATATACCTATCTTTTCGCCCGCTTTTATAAGGGTTTTTAAATCGTCTTCCGTACCCAAAAGCGGGTCTACGTTTAAGTAATCGCCCGTGTCGTATCTGTGCGACGAAAAAGCTTTGACTATAGGATTTAGATAGACGACGCTGACGCCTAAACTTTTTAGGTAATATAATTTTGATAAAATACCCTTAAAGTCGCCGCCGAAAAACTCGTTATTCAAAACTTTACCGTCGGCGTTCCTAAACGTCGGCGTAGCACCCCAATTTTTACAAAGAACCTTTCCTTGCTCTATCTTGGCGTTACCGCCTCTGCAAAATCTATCCGGGAAAATCTGATAAAATACGGCGCCCTTTAAAAAATCGGGCGTTTGGTAATCTTTTTCGGTAACCGTCAGTTGATAATCGCGACAATCTTTGTAAGGCGTAAAACGTGCGTTTAAGTCGTTATCCGCGCCGTAAAGCCCGTCTTCCGTTTCGAAATGATAAAAATAAAGACCTACGCTCAAATTTTCGAATCGTACGGAAAAATCACCCTTTGGTCCCGAACGAACCATCGAGTATCTACTGTAACCGTTGCCGTCTTTAGCGATAAGTATGTTAACCGTTTTGGCGTCGGTCTCGACCGAAATATTCAATTTATCTTCTTTATCAATCGCACCGATTATCGATTTGTGCCTTTTTAAGTTCGGGTTGTATTTAAACATTAGTATGTAAAAGTCAGCCTATAAGCCGTTTATCGATACAAAAACGGTATTATCGGCGGGCGAGCGAAAAACACCGAAGCCCGCCGAATCAACAATTATTTTCCGTTTTTGGTAACCGACTTTAAGTTCCAAATATTATCTGCGTATTCGCGTATCGAACGGTCCGCCGCAAAGAATCCCGCTTTGGAAATATTAACGAGGGATTTTTTATTCCACGCCGTGCGATCGGTGTAATCCTTGTCGACTTTTTCCTTGGTTTCGAGATAAGACGCGAAATCGGCAAGGCACATATACGGGTCGGCAACGGGGTTATTGGACGTAAGATACTGTGCAAAGTTTTCAAAGCTTACGCCCGAGAAACCTTTTCTTAACGCATTGATTATTCTAAAGATTTTTTGATTGTTGACGTAGTATGAAGCCGCATCGTAACCGCTTGCCCACAACTGTTCGACTTCCTTTGCGCGTAAGCCGAAAATATAAATATTGTCGTCGCCGACAAGCTGATGCATTTCGACGTTTGCGCCGTCTTCGGTACCGACGGTTAACGCGCCGTTAATCATAAACTTCATATTACCCGTGCCGCTCGCCTCTTTACCGGCAAGAGAAATCTGCTCGGAAATTTCGGTTGCGGGCATAAGTTTTTCCGCAACGGTAACAGAGTAATCCTCGAGGTAAACGGCTTTTAACTTTTCTCTGATTTTCGGATTGGGGTTGTTGTTGATATCGTCGGCTAAACAGCAAATAAGCTTGATTATCTGTTTCGCAAGATAATACCCGGGGGCAGCCTTAGCGCCGAAAATAAAGGTCTTGGGAAGCATTTCCTTATCGGGATTTGCTTTCAATTCTTCATAAATATGAATGATGTACATAACGTTTAAAAGTTGACGTTTGTACTCGTGCATACGTTTTGCCTGAACGTCGAAAACGGAATTAGTATCGACTATGATACCGTTTCTTTCGGCGATAAGTTTTGCGAGCTGTTCTTTTTTAATCTTCTTAATGGTTTCCAAGCGATTGAGAACGGTCTTGTCGTCGGCAAATTTTAAAAAGTCTTCGAGCATGACAGCGTCGTGAACGTAGCCATCGCCTATGCATTCGGTGATAAGCGAGGAAAGTTCGGGGTTTGCTTGGCAAAGCCATCTTCTGTGCGCTATACCGTTCGTAACGTTGGTAAATTTAGTAGGCGTATCGAGATAAAAATCTTTAAAAATACTGTTTTTAATGATATCGCTGTGAAGCGCCGAAACGCCGTTTACTTTGTGCGAACCGACAACCGAAATGTTAGCCATCCTTACTTTGCCGTAAGACATAAGCGACATTCTTTCAATCTTATCCCAATCGCCGGGGTATTTGTTCCAAAGATACTCGCAATAGCGGCGGTTAATCTCTTTAATAATGGAATAAATCCTCGGCAATCTTCTTTCGATAAGGTCTTCGTTCCAAACCTCCAACGCCTCGGGTAAAACCGTGTGGTTTGTGTAAGCGACGGTGTTTACCGTGATATCCCAAGCCTTTTCCCAAGAATATCCGTGTTCGTCGACGAGAAGCCTCATAAGTTCGGGCACGGAAAGCGCGGGGTGAGTGTCGTTTAAGTGGATAGAAACCTTTTCGGGAAGATTATCGTAGGTATTATAACGTTTATAGTGGTCGGCAAGAATGTTTTGAAGCGACGCCGAAACAAGCAAATATTGTTGCTTAAGCCTTAAAGCCTTGCCCTCGAAATGGTTGTCCGAAGGATACAAAACCTTAGTAATAAGTTCGGCTTCGTTGTTTTCTTTCATACAACGCATGTAATCGCCTTGCGAGAACAAATGCATATCGAAAGTTTTCGTCGAGCGAGCCGCCCATAACCTTAATACGGAAACGGCTTCGCTGTCCTTACCCGAAATAAGCATATCGTAAGGAACCGCCTCGACTTCTTCATAGTCGACGTGGTTGATTTTAACGCCGTTAGGCGTCCAAGTTTCCTCTACTCTGCCGTCAAATTTAACTTTGAAAGTCTTTTCGTAGCGACGGTTAAGCCATACTTCGCCGCCGGGAAGCCACTCGTCGGGAAGTTCCGTCTGCCAACCGTCGACTATTTTTTGTTTGAAAAGACCGTATTCGTAACGAATCGAAAAGCCGTAAGCGGGATAATTTTGAGACGCTAAGCCGTCCATATAGCACGCCGCAAGCCTACCCAAGCCTCCGTTACCGAGCCCCGCGTCGGGCTCCATCTCGTATAAATCGTCTAACGTTACGCCGAAATCCTTCAATGCGTCCGTCAAACTCTTTTCGAGATTGAGATTGTAAACGTTGTTTTTCAAAGATCTGCCGAGAAGGAATTCCATGCAAAGATAGTAAACCTTTTTGGACTTGTCTTTTTTGGTGACTTCGTGGTACTGCTGACGTTTTTCGAGCAAAATGTCTTTAACGGTCAAAACAACTGCTTTGTACAAAGTGTCTTTAGTACATTCGTTGTCTTCTACGCCGAAAAACTTGGTTAACTTGCCGCTTATCAGCTCTTTCATCTGTTTTTTCGTTAAATCGTTACTCATAAAATATTCCTTTAAAATAAAATTTTGTTCGGCTTTCGGCTTTTTCGTGACCGAAAGCGCATCTTATCATATATTTAACAAAATCTATTTTAAAACCCTACGCCGCACGTAAAAACTAAATACCGAGCAGTTTTAGGTATAATTTTTTATATTCGTCGGCGGATTTATTCCAACTGAAATCCGTCGTCATAGCCTCTTTGACGATTTTGGTAAACGTCGCGCCGTCTTTATAGGTTTCGACGGCATCCTCGATAACGTTTAACATACCTTGTGCGTTGTAATCGTTAAAGGCAAAGCCGTTTCCGGACGTTCTACTTTCATTAAAAGGCGTTATCGTATCGTATAATCCGCCCGTTCTTCTTACTATGGGAACGGCACCGTAACGCGCGGCTATCATTTGGGAAAGCCCGCAAGGCTCCGACCTTGACGGCATTAAGAATAAATCGGCACCCGAATAAATCTTGGAAGACATTTCGGGATTATAAGCAATTATTGCCCTCATCTTATCCTTGTAAACTTCGGAAACGCTCTTAAAGTAATTTTCGTAATCTTTATCGCCTTTTCCTAAAATCACCATTTGCACGTCGAGCGCAAGGATTTTTTCCAAAACTTCCTTAACAAGGTCGAGCCCTTTGTGGGATACAAGCCTCGAAATCATCGCTATAACGGGAACGTCTTTGCGTACGGGCAAGGAAAGGGCTTTTTGTAATTCTTCTTTACAAACGGCTTTGCCCGCTAAATCGTTCGCCGTGTAATTTTTCGCAAGGGTTTCGTCGGTTTCGGGGTTAAAGGATTTAACGTCGATACCGTTTGTGATACCGCAAAGTTTGTTTTTGGCATCATTAACCGCATAGGTAAGCCCGCACGAATAAGTATCGGTTAAAATTTCCTTTGCGTAAGTTGCGCTTACCGTCGAAACGTAATCGGCGAAAACAAGCGCACTCTTCATTAGATTGACGCCGCCGTTATAATCCATCGCCGGCAAATACATATTGTCGAGCCCGAAAACCTCTGCTAAATCGTCGTGAGAGTATCTTCCCTGATATTCGATGTTGTGAATGGTAAACAAAGTCCTCACACCCGAATAAGCGGGGTTATCTTTGTAAATCGTTCTTAAATAAACGATTGCGAGCGCCCCTTGCCAATCGTGGCAATGCATAACGTCGGGGTAGTAGTCGAGATGCGCCATCGTTTCCAAAACGGCACGACAGAAAAAGGCAAATCTTTCGCCGTCGTCGTAATAGCCGTAAAGGTTACCGCGCTTAAAGTAATACTCGTTGTCGACAAAATAAAAGGTTACGTTTTTGCGTTTGTAGTAGAAAAGCCCACAATATTGATTACGCCAACTAACGGGTACGTTAAAGTTGGTAACGTACGTAAGATGAGTTTTAAACCCTTCTTCCATATTTTCGTAAAGGGGCAAAATCACTCTTACGTCGAGATTTTCGTCTTCCGCAAGCGCAACGGGTAAAGACCCTAAAACGTCGGCAAGCCCGCCCGTTTTTATAAAAGGCGTTGCCTCCGACCCAACAAAGAGGACGGAACGTTTTTTTGTTACTTTTAAAGTAACGGGCTCTACTTTCTTTTTTGTAGTTTGTGCCGTATTTTTAGCACTGCCTACTGCTTTATTTTCTTTCATATTATTTTTCAGATCGCTCATTATTTCCTCCTTAACAAGCAGTTAATCGGCTTATACGCCGACTTTTATGATTAAACGGTTAAGTCTTTCTTTAAATAGAAAGGAAGTTCCTTGCATCCCGCCAAGACGCGTCTGTCCCTTATACAGACGTTTTTATCGGTAATAACCGCGTTTAGGTTGGCATAGTCGCCGACGACGGTGTTTTTCATCAAAATACTGTCTCTTACTACGGCGCCCCTGCCGACTTTTACCCCGCGGAAGACTATACTGTTATATACTTCGCCTTCTATAATGCAACCGTCCGATACGAGCGAGTTATTTACGATTGCATTGGCACCGTATTCCGTCGGCGCCGAGTCTTTAATCTTAGTGTAAATTTCGGAAGCCCCGAAAAGCCCGTCCCTCGTCTTTTTGTCGAGAAGCGCCAAGTTAACGTTATAAAAGCGTTGCATGGAAGAAATCTCTTCGAAATATCCAACGTGTTTATAACCAACGACCTTCATTGCGTTAAGGTTACGGGCAATCATTTCTTTCATAAAATGACGTCTGCCGTGCGCTATCGCGTCCGACACGAGCGAAACGAGTAAGTCCTTTCTTAAAATGCAGATATTGCCGTAGATGTTAACTTTACCGCTTATTTTCGGGTCAACGGAAAGTTCTTTAACGACGCCGTCGGAAGCAACCTTTAAGATAATGTTGTTGGTTCCCGAAATATCCCTCATATCCTTTTGCGCATATAAAAGCGTAACCGCCGCCTGCGTGGAAATATGATATTCGAGCATTTTGTTGAAATCGATGTTGTAAACGGAATTCGTGTCCGACATTACGACGTAAGTTTCCGTACATCTGTTTATGAAACCGAGTATGGTTTTTAAGGCTTCGAGCCTCGTGGAATAAAGGGTGTCCGAATCCTTTTCGCCGAAAGGCGGCAATAATACGAACCCGCCGTTTTTCCTTGCCAAGTCCCATTCCTTACCGCTGCCGACGTGGTCGATAAGCGACCTATAGTTGCGTTTTGTGACGCAACCAACGTGGGTAATGCCTGAATTTACCATGCTCGACAAAGTGAAGTCGATAAGGCGGTACCTACCCGCAAAGGGTATGGCGCCGATGGTTCTGTTCATGGTAAGTTCGGGAACGTTGTTATCGTGTATATTGGAAAAAATAATACCTAATGCGTTCATTGTATCTCCCCCATTGAAAAATTATTCTGCGGTTAATCCTTTTCTTCGAGGATTGCACCGGGTTCGACCACGCCCTTATCGGGGACCTTGTAACCTCTGCCGATAACGGCGATTTTACGCGTACCGTCTTTTTCCGCGTCGCCTATTCGACAATTTTTACCTACGGTAACGCCTTCGTCCAAAATAGCGTTTTCCACAACGGAATTTTCGCCTATTACAACGCCTTTGAACAGCACGCTGTTTTTAACGACCGCACCTTTTTTAACGGTAACCTGATCTGACAAAACGGCGTTTTCGACGGTTCCGTAGATTTCACCGCCCAACGAAACGATGCTGTTTCTTACAACGCCCGTTTCACCGACGTAATGGGGCGGTGCGATAGGGTTTCTCGAATGAATACGCCACTCGCTGTCTCTTAACTCGAAATTCGGCGTATCGCCCAAAAGGTCCATATTGGCGTCGAATAAAGAATCTATAGTACCGACGTCCTTCCAATAGCCTTGGAATTTATACGCAAACATTTTTTCGCCCGCATCGAGCATCGAAGGCAATACGTCTTTACCGAAGTCGTTAGTCGTCTTTTCCTTTTTGGAATCTTCTTCGAGATATTTATATAGCTTCGAAGCCGTGAAAATGTATATACCCATAGAAGCGAGATTGGATTTCGGTTTTTTGGGTTTTTCCTCGAACTCGTAAATGCTACCGTCGGGGCGAGTGTTTAATATACCGAAACGAGACGCTTCCTTTATAGGAACCTCTATCGCCGCAATCGTACAATCGGCGCCCGTTTGCTTATGAGCGGCAAGCATCGACGCATAATTCATTTTGTAAATATGGTCGCCCGACAAAATCAAAACGTACTCGGGATTATATTGTTTTATGAAGGTTAAGTTTTGGTAAATGGCGTTTGCCGTCCCCTTAAACCAGTCGCTTCCCGTCTTTGCCTGATAGGGCGAAAGAATATGTACGCCGCCGAAAGACCTGTCTAAGTCCCACGGCTGACCGTTGCCGATGTAGTCGTTTAAAAGTAGCGGTTGATACTGCGTTAAAACGCCCACCGTATCGAGGTCGGAGTTTACGCAGTTCGAAAGCGGAAAGTCTATTATTTTATACTTGCCGCCGAAAGTAACCGCGGGTTTAGCCACTTTGCTGGTTAAGGCGTAAAGCCTACTGCCTTGACCGCCGGCTAAAAGCATTGCCACGCATTCCTTTTTAATTGACATAATTTATTTCCTCATATATTTTTTCAGTAATCCGACTATGTTCGGATTTTATTTTTCTTTCACTAAATACATAAACGACAAGGGCGCAAGATTGACTTTTATCGATCTGGATTTGCCGTGCGCGTGTACCGATTCCGCCGTAAACGTCCAGTCGCCGAATTTATTGTACCCGCCGTATTTTTCGTCGTCGGACAAAAAGGCAAGTTTGTATTTTTGTCCGTTAACGCCGATTCTGTAATCGTAGTGCGATACGCCCGAAAAGTTCATTACACACAGCAAAACTTCTCCGCTGTAACCCTTTCTTTCATATGCAATCACGTTGTTTTGCGCGTCGTCCGCAACAAGCCACTCAAAGCCGTTCCAGCCGTTGTCTATAGAGTAAAGCGCATCGTGATTTTTGTAAAATTCGTTGAGGTCTTTAAAGAAAACCTGCATCTTTTTGTGAGCGTCGTATTCTTCGACCAAGAAGTATTCGAGCCCCGTTTTATAATTCCATTCGGCGAACTGACCGAACTCTTGCCCCATAAACATAAGTTTTTTACCGGGGTGTGACATCATATATCCCATAAACGCCCTTACTCCGCCGAATTTATCGACGTAGTTTCCGGGCATTTTGTTTATAAGCGAACCCTTGCCGTAAACCACTTCGTCATGGGAGATGGGAAGCACGTAGTTTTCCGAATACGCGTACATCATCGAAAACGTGAGTTCGTTATGATGATAGTATCTATACATCGGGTCAGTCTTCATATAGCTTAAGGAGTCGTTCATCCAACCCATATTCCACTTATGCGTAAAGCCTAAGCCCCCTACGTCCACCGACCAGGTAACTTTGGGGAAAGCCGTGGATTCTTCGGCGACCGTCATAGCGTAGGGATAAGCGCTTCTTACGGCGGAATTGAATTTTTTCAAAAAGGCAACGGCTTCTAAATTTATGTTGCCGCCGACGTTGTTCGGCGCCCATTCGCCGTCGGGTCTTCCGTAATCCAAATAAAGCATGGAGGCAACGGCGTCCACCCTTAAACCGTCGATATGATATTTGTCGAAAAAGAACATCGCAGACGACACGAGGAAGGATTGAACTTCGGTTTTGCCGAAATCGAAAACTCTCGTTCCCCACTCTTTATGTTCGCGCCTTAATGGATTGGAATCTTCGTAAAGACAAGTTCCGTCGAATTCGTATAAGCCGAACGCGTCTTTAGGAAAATGCGCGGGAACCCAGTCGATTATTACGGAAATGTCGTTTTTATGAAAACTGTCGACAAGGTACATAAAGTCCTTAGGCGTACCCATCCTCGACGTAGGAGCAAAATATCCAGTTACCTGATAGCCCCAACTCGGCTCGTAAGGATACTCGGTTATAGGCATAAACTCGACGTGAGTGTAGCCCATTTCCTTTACGTAAGGAACAAGCTCCTCCGCAAGTTGAATATACGACAAGGGCGAACCGTCTATATTTTTACGCCAACTTAGCAAGTTGACCTCGAAAATATTGGTAGGCGAATTATAAACGTCCTTACTTAGACGCGCTTCCTCGAAATCTTTAGCCTGCCACTCGTAATCGTCTAAGTCGTATAACTTAGATGCGTTTTCGGGCGGGGTTTCGGTATGAAACGCAAAGGGGTCGGCTTTATAACTAAAACCGCCCGAGGACGGTGTTTTAAGCGCATACTTGTAAATATCGTATTCTTTTAAGCCCGCAATAAAACATTCCCAAATACCGGCGGCGTTGATGCGCGTCATTTGATCGGTGCTCGTATCCCAACCGTTAAAGTCGCCTACGACGGAAACTTCTTTTGCGTTAGGTGCCCAAACACGAAAAACAACGCCCTTTACACCGTCGCGTTCGGTAAAGTGCGCACCTAATAGTTCGTAGGAACGGTAATTGGTACCTTCGTGATAAAGATACACGGGTAAATCCGTTCCGTAATTTTGTTCTTTTTTAGTGGGTCTTCCTACCCGTCTTTTGGTAGAATCGGTAGTTGATTGTTGAGTCTTTGTAGTCGATACGGTAACCTTTGCCATTTAGCTATTACCTCTATATATTTTTTCAAGTATATTGTACCATATTTTTGAAAATTTGCAAGACTTTTTTCTATATAATTTTATACAAATATATTAAAATAACTAAATTATTTTGCCGACCGAGGAGGCTTTCCTACAAAATCCGACATTTTTTTGTCGAAATCGTCAAAAGAAAAGAAACTTTTAAAATAAAAAGGCAACCGCAAAAATACGGTTGCGAAAAAATCTACACGCACATGCCCCCATCTACGGAAAGCACGGTGCCGCTTATATAAGTGTTTTCTATCAAAAAGCAGACGGCGTCGGCGACATCTTCGGGCGCGCCGATACGCTTTACCAACAAATCCTCGCAAAAGGCTTTTTTGTCTTCGGCTGAAATGTGAGCGTTCATCTCGGTATCGATAAACCCGGGCGCAACGGCGTTTACACGGACGTTTGCGGAAGAAAATTCTTTGGCGATTGCTTTCGTAAACGCGTTTATTCCGCCTTTTGTCGCGGAATACACCGCCTCGCACGAGCCGCCCGTGTTTCCGTACACGGACGACACGTTTACTATTACGCCGCCGCCCGAAGAAATCATTCCCAAAAGCACGGCTTTAGTCGTAAGTATCGTGCCGGTAAGATTGACGGATATGCATCTTTGCATTTCTTCGTAATCTACGTCGAGCAGCGTCTTTTGCTTTAGCGCAATCCCCGCCGAATTTACCAAAACGTCGATTTTGCCGTAACGCCGCAAAATATCCGAAACCATTTTGTTTACGGCTTTTTCGTCGGAAACGTCGGCTTTATAGGTTTTAATCCCGTAATCGTTTTCGGCTTTTTTCGCCGCAACGTCATCCGAAAAATAGTTGATAACGGGCATATAGCCCGACTTTTGCAGTTTTTTGGCAACGGCTAAGCCTATACCTTTAGTGCCGCCCGTTATAAGTGCCACTTTCATAAAAAGCCCTCGCTTAAAGAAAAAAATCTTGCTTGTTTTAATCCCTTCGGTTTCCCTTTTACGCCCCGCCGAAACGACTGTATCGACGCATTAAAAAAGCACCGAAAAGTAAAACTTTCGAAAGTCAAACAAAAAAGGGCGTAAAAGCCCTTAAATATTTTGTTTTATTAAATTACTTTTTAACCCTTTCCATGTATTCGCCGGTTCTTGTGTCGACCCTTATCGTGTCGCCTTGGTTAACGAACATGGGAACCTGAATGGTAACGCCGGTTTCCAAAGTAGCGTTCTTGGTTGCGTTGGTAGCGGTGTTTCCCGCAACGCCCGGTTCGGATTCGGTAATTAAAAGTTCGACAAAGTTTTCGCAGTCAACCGAGAAAGCGGCGCCTTTGTAGAATTTAACGGTAACGGGGTCGTTTTCCCTTATCCATTTTAAGGAATCTTCTACTTGGTCGTAGTTTAAAGGAATCATATTATATTCCTCGTCCATAAAGTAATAAAGTTCGCCGTCGTTATAGGAATACGTCATCTTTTTCGTTTCGATGATGGCGTTTTCGAATTTTTCGGTAGGGTTGAAGGTTACTTGCAAAACTCTGCCGTCAATAACGTTTTTAAGGGTTGTTCTTACGAAAGCCGCGCCCTTACCGGGTTTAACGTGCAAAAAGTCAACTACGACGTAAATTTTGCCTTCGTACTCGATAGTAACGCCTTTTCTTAAATCGCCTGCTAATACCATAAATATATTCTCCTGATTAATTTTTCCTAAATTATATTTTGCCGAATGAAATCGGTCTTAAGTTTACAATGAAATTACTTCAGCACGACAAGTTTTTTCGTAAAACTCATAAAGGATTTTACTTTGTCGCCGCTTATAGTGACGCTGTCTTCTATCCTTATACCGAACTCGTCGTTAAAGTAAACGCCCGGCTCGATGGAAAAGACCATATTTTTCTCGAGCGTACCCGTTCCGCGCGGCGAAACCGCAGGCGCCTCGTGTATATAAACGCCTATGCCGTGACCTAACGAATGGGTAAAATACTTATCCATTCCGTACTCTTTTAACACGTCGCGACTAAAGGCGTCCGCTTTTTGGCATTCCGTTCCGCCTCTAATGTTTTCCGCCGCCGTAAGATGAGCTTTTAAGGTCGCTTCGTACGCGCGCTTAAACTTATCGGTAGGCTTGCCGTAGAAAAACGTCCTCGTCATATCGGAGCAATACCCCTTATAAACGCAACCGAAATCTATCAAAACCGCCATATCCTTTTTAAGAACGGTTTCACCCGTAACGTGATGAGGAACAGCCGAGTTTTTACCGAAAGCGACTATGGTTTCGAAAGAAGTACCCGACGCACCGAGTTTTTTCATACGATACTCGAGTTCGGCTGCAAGTTCTCTTTCCTTTATGCCTTCTTTAATAAGCGGCAGTATTTGTTTTAACGCCGTTTCCGCGATTTTGCAAGCTTTTGCGATTTTTTTAAGGTCATCGGGCGTTTTAACCTTCATAGCCTCTTTTATCTCGTCGGACACGTCTTTTAATTCGTATCCCATAGACAAAAAGGTTTGGTAATCTTTAAGGCTCGTCTTAGTGTAATCTATTCCGAGCGTTTTAGAGGAAGTTTCCTCCATAATGCCCTTTAAAGCGCCGTAATCGGAACCCAATATAACCTTTACGCCCTTTTTCGAAAGTAGTTTTTGCGCCGCGTGAAAGTAGCGATTGTCTATTACGAAAAAGGAAAAACCGTTACCCAAAACAAGATATCCGTCCGTGCTTTGGTAGCCCGTGTAGTAAAGACGTTGTTTTTCGTCTGTAATTAAATAAACTTCTTTATCGTTAATCATACTTATAACCTTTTAAATATTACCACATTACGGTACGTAAAGTCAATGCTTAAAAGTAATTTTTTTATTTTTTTGTCAATTTTGTGGCAAAAACATCTTTTTCTTTCTTAAATACTTACAATTATAGAACATTTGTTTGACACAAAAACTCCGATGATGTATAATCAATATAGAACATTTGTTTCAAAAAGGGTTATCTATGTTAGACGCAAACAGACTGAAAATATTGACCGAAAGCGCTAAATACGACGTATCGTGCTCGTCCTCGGGTTCGGCACGCAAAAACATCGGCGGTATAGGTAATGCAAATTACGGCGGCATATGCCATTCGTTTACGGCGGACGGCAGATGTATTTCTCTATTGAAAATTCTTATGTCCAACAAGTGCGCATATGATTGCTTATACTGCGTAAACAGACGCTCAAACGACGTACCGCGCGCTTCCGCCACCCCCGACGAGATTTGCGAACTCACTATGGAGTTTTACAAGCGAAACTACATCGAGGGCTTGTTTTTGTCGTCTGCGGTAGACGGCTCCCCCGACAGGATAATGGAACTTTTGTTAGAGACCGTCATAAAACTTAGAAAACTTTATCGTTTTAACGGTTATATTCACTTAAAGGGCATCCCCGGCGCCGACAAACTTTTACTTGAAAGAGCCGCTAATTACGTCGACAGAATGAGTTTTAATATAGAATTGCCGTCCGAACAAAGTTTAAAGCTTTTAGCGCCTCAAAAAAGCAAGAAGTCCATACTTTTGCCGATGGGCAATATGGCTGAAGAATATATAAACGCAAGAGAAGAAAAAAACTACCGATTTTTACCGGCGGGGCAAACAACTCAAATGATTATAGGCGCTTCCCCCGAAACCGACGGACAAATAATAAGGCTTTCTCAAGGCTTATACGATAAATTCAGTCTTAAAAGAGTTTATTATTCTTCTTACGTACCCGCAAACGACAAAACGACATTGCTTCCCGCGAAGCCCGTGGGGCTACTTAGAGAGCACAGGCTTTACCAAGCCGATTGGCTTTTGCGCTTTTACGGGTTTACCGCGGAAGAAATACTGCCGAAGGAACAAAACCTCGATTTGTCGGTAGACCCCAAATGCGCTTGGGCACTTAAAAATATGCACCTTTTCCCCGTCGAGGTAAATACCGCCCCGCCAGAAATGCTCCTTCGCGTACCGGGCATCGGCTTTAAAAGCGCGAGTAAAATCGTTGCGGCAAGAAAATACTCCAAGCTCGATTTTCCCGACCTTTTAAAAATGCGCGTCGTTGTAAAACGAGCCGTTCATTTTATTACGTGTAACGGAAAATTCTTCGGACAAGAAAAAATTTCGGCGGTCAAAAACATTTTGGCGCTTTCGGAAAAAGCCGACACGTATGAACAGATGAATATGTTTTCAACTATCGATATTTCACGCAGCGTTATAGGGGGCGATTTATGATAGCATATAAAATACCGTCGACCGAAGAAGGCATTTTGTGCGCTCTTTTCGAAAGTTTTACCTTGAAAGAAATCCCTATCGCAGTATTTTCGGGCGACTACCAACCGACTTTCGATTGTCGTATAAAATCAATTTCGATTTTACCCTATAACGCCGCACGTGTAAAGAAAGGAATTATAAAATGCGGGGGTATAAGCCTGTTATCGGCACTTTTTTACGTACTTAGGTCATCCGACGAACTAAAAGAAACCGTTATTTTCAACGCCGCAAGAAAATGCCTTGCCGCAAGAAAAAACATCCTCGATAACTATAAAGACCCCGATATCTTACGCTTTTACGAGCTTAAAACGAAAATATCTTTCGAAACGCACAGGATGCTCGGTTTCATTCGTTTCGAAAAGTCCGATCAAGGCATATGGTATTCCCATATAGAGCCTGACAATAACATCGCAGATCTCGTCGCCCCTCATTTTAAAAGAAGAATGCCAAAAGAAAGGTTTATTATCCACGACATTAAACGTAATATCTATACTATATACGACGGCGAAAACCTTTTGACTTTTGAAAGCGATAAACCCGTAACCGTGTTTTTGGACGAAAGCGAAATCGACTTTCAAAACCTTTGGAGCACTTATTTTAAATCGGTTGCGATAAAAGAAAGAAAAAACAAAAAACTTCAAGATAACTTTTTACCCCGCCGCTATAGAAAGCATATGTCGGAGTTTACAAACGATTTACCCCCTCATCCGCTTATGTCCGACATCGCTAAAAACGATACGGGCGCGGAAATACCGCTTTTGCCGTACGATTAAACACCTAAATTAAAAAACACACCGAAAAACCCGCCTATAAGCCCGTTATCGGCATTTTACAAAAAAACTTTGCTACATAGATACACCGTTTAGGGGTGTTATGTAGCAAAGTCTTTTTTTATATAAACTTTTCTCTTTTTGCATAAAAAAGGTATTGTTGAACGTATCCCGAGTTTTCGCCGAAAAGGTCTAAAAAATAGCGACTGATTTTTGTGCGGTCCGTTAAAGTGCCGTTAAAATCTTCACGGTAAATTTTTTCTATCCAAGTGTCTACGGGGAAACTGTCGCCTCGGCTAAAGCCGAATAAGGTTACGCAATTTGCGACCTTATCGCCTACGCCTTTTATTTTTAAAAGTTGTTTTCTGAGTTCTTCCGTAGAAAGTTCTTGCATAGCGGAAAAATCTATTTCGCCCGAAAGGATTTTTTCCGAAGCTTCCTTTATGTATTCGGCACGATACCCGAGCCCCGCTTCCTTTAGTAAAGACATATCCGACGAATAAAACTCCGCCGCAGTAGGAAAAGCGTGATACGTTACGTCTTTAAAACGGCATTCTTTGCCTATAGTTTCGGAAAGTTTTTCTATAGTGGATTTTATCCTCGGAATATTATTGTTTTGCGAGATTATAAACGAAAAAAAGGCTTCTTCTGTATCTTGCTTTAAAATACGTATACCTGAATACTTTTTGCTTACATCGATAACTTTAGGGATGCCGCATTCGTTTATTCTACGTATAATAGCGTCGTAATCCCTGCTTAAATCGAAATAATCGGAAAAATACGCCTCGTCATCCGTGTCGATACAAACATTACCGGCCGTTTCGTAAATCTTTGCAGCCTTATCCTTAGATAGCACGATAAAACCGCCGTCTCGGGTTTTAAAAAACCTAAAAACTTGCCCGCAACTAAGGGTGTCATAAACGCTAAAAAATTTATTGTTTAAAGTAATCATAATAAAGTAAAAGCGCCGATAACAGACTTATCGGCGCACTTATAATTAATTTTCTTTGGTTTCGATACAAACCTGCTTTTTGTCTTTGCCCAATCTTTGGAATCTTACGACGCCGTCCTGAAGTGCAAACAACGTATCGTCTTTACCGATGCCTACGTTTTTGCCGGGGTGGAATTTAGTACCCCTTTGACGAACGAGAATGTTGCCGGCGAGAACGAATTGACCGTCCGCACGCTTAATACCTAAACGTTGCGCAGCACTGTCACGACCGTTCTTTGAGGAGCCAACACCCTTTTTATGAGCAAATAATCTGAATAAAAACATATTATTATCCTCCATATTTAAAAATTAGTTAGCTGAAATAGACTCAATCTTAACAGCCGTGAAAGGTTGTCTGTGACCTTGTTTCTTTCTTTCTTGCTTTTTAGCTTTGTACTTAAATACGATAATCTTTTTGAATTTATCTTGTTTAAGTACTTCGCCGGTGGCTTTGAAAGAAGCAGCGTCGCTACCTACCTTAATGCCGGTTTCGTCGGAAACCAATAAAACGTTGAAACTTACCTTGTCGCCTACGTTAGCGTTAAGCTTTTCGAACTTAACGACGTCACCTTCGGAAACGCGATATTGCTTACTACCGTTTTCGATAATTGCGTACATTAGATTTACCTCCCTGTCCAATCTCGCCGAATAACCTGGGCGCCGCTTTAGATAAAAAAGCAGACTTAAAAAGCCCGTTCCGCGCGGTTCCTAAATAATTTACCATAAAATATACCGCTTGTCAAATGTTTTTGCATAAAAATCGCGATTTTGAGCCAATTTATCTGTGAGGTGAATTTTATGTCAGATATTAAACTCAACGAAGAAGCAATTACCGCCGTTTTTCAAAACGCGCATATCGCCATGCAATCGATTTCGAACGTCCTGCCCGAATGTCCGTCGGAAAAAATGCGCAACGAACTTTCTTACGAATACGAAGGCTATCAAAAATTTATCGGTAACCTTACGAAATATATGACCGAAAAAGGTTACGAGCAAAAAGACGTTAACGTCATGAAAAAAGCAATGCTTTATACGTCTGTTAAGATGAACACGTTAACGGACGACTCGTGCTCGCACGTTGCCGATATGATGATAAAAGGTACGGTAATGGGAATAACGGAACTAAAACAACTCTTATCCCGCGGAAAAAATCGTATAGACGAGGAAATTTCAGCCTACGCCAAAGAACTTTTAGCCCTCGAAGAAAATTACGAGAAACGTTTAAAAACCCTGCTATAAGCCCGTTATCGTTAAAAAAGCGGAATCGCCGATATGTTAAAGGCGGTTCCGCTTTTAAGTTTAGTTTATTCGATGACGACACCGTCGCCTATAATCATTTGAAATAACAAATCGAGTGCAATTTCTTCGATAGTGGAAACTTTAACCTCGCCCAAAAGGTCGGATACGGCACCTTGAAGGTTACTGCCAAGGCCGCCTGCTTTCTTTACAGCCTCTTGTAAAACCGTTATAACTTCGTTTACGGTGATATCGAAAACATTGCCGTCCGTTTCGGAAACGTAACAGTATATTACCTTATCCTCTTCAAGTTTCAACTTCTCCAAGCCCTTGCAAACTTCGTTATTTAACGAATCGAGCATTTCTTGACCGTAAGTTTTAGCGATCTCGTCTAAAACGGCTTCGTAGTTTACGGTAGTCGTTCCGTCGCCGTTTATAACGGTATTATTATCGATTATCGCTTGGATAAGTTCGCCGTCAATCCCGCTATACTGAAGCGCGAGTTCAACTAAAACCTCTTCATAATAAGCGACGAAGCCGTTTAAAATACTCTGAACGTCGCTAGGTTCGCTTGCAAGAATCTCAAGAACTTCGTTTAAAACTTCGTTAAAATCTTTTCCGATAGTAGCCTTAAGCGCATCGTTAAGTTCGCTGTTTTGACTTGCAAGTTCCAACAAAACATCTCCGTAATTATCTACGAATCTGCGTAATGCGTTCGAAATCTCGAAAGATTCGTCTTGGATAGTCTCGGATACTTCTGTTAAAATCTCGTCGAGATCTGCCCCGGCAATCTGCTCGAGAAGCGCGTCAAGTGCTTCGCCCGTTTGACCGGATACCGTTTCAAATATACCCGTAATCGTTTGAGCGTAATTTTCTTTCACGTATTCGGTTACTGCATCGGACGTTACGCCTTTAGACGCCAACCATTCTTTTACGACTGTCTCGACTTGATTCTTAACCGCGTCTTTGTCGAAATCGTTTTTGACGGAATTTAAAGCGTCTTGAATAAATCCTTTATAATCGAAGCCGGAAATAACGTCGTCGGTGATTTGTATATACTCAGTTACGGTTTGAACGATTTGGTCTATAGTAACCGTACCGTAAACGACTTTATCTTTTATGCTGTCATATATAGCCTCGAGTTCCGCCATATCGAGGGTGGAATTTTCATAAGCCTCTATAACGTCGTTTATAGATAAATCGAGCGTTGCTTTATGTGCGTTATAAAACTCGGCATAATCGGCTTTTGCCTGTTCGTCGTTACTATCGACGTACGCCGTAAGAACTTCGTCTAAAGTAAGTTTACCGACATTCGATAAAACATATTCGGGAAGCGTGCCTTTTGCCGCGGCGTCGCATAAACCGCCGACGGTCATCGTATAGAAATCTTTAATGTATCCGATATCGCCTTCGGTGATTTTGAAAACGTCGGCAAGGTAAACGCCTTTATAAACTTTGGAAAGTTGAGTTAAAGCGTCCTCCGTCGTTTCGGCGTTTTTGATACCGAAATACTCGGAAACGGTTAAATTTAACGTCGCTTTCGTAAACGCGTCGGTGTTTTCGATTTCTTTGCCTAAAAGTTCGGTAATATCGCTTAACTTAACATTGCCGAAATTTTTAACTATAGCGGCTTCTTTTTGTTCGTAAGTGCCGTTTACGAGCGTTCTTACGTCGTTAACCGTCATGTAAGCAAAGCCTTTAATAACGGGGCTTTGTTCGAAAAGCGCGCCGAGTATGTAATTCTTCATGTCCGAAGTGTCTGCGTTTTTCGAATAATCGAGGAAAACTTCGGCAAGAGTTTTTTCGCCGTACAAACTATAATCGATATCGAGCGTACCCGTTCCGTCGAGTTTGTAATTTAAAATTTCGTTAAGACAGCCGTTTACGCGGACTTTGGAATTCTTTTTGTACCAGTTTCCGTCAATGCCGCGATATACGCTAAAGTCGAAAGAATCCAAATTGACGTTGTATCCGGGCATTATCTGGGATGCCGCAAGCAATAACGCGGTATCCAAAACGTCGCCGTAAACGTCGCCGAAAAGCACGCCCTCGAGCGCTGCGGACAATGTCTCCCCGCCGTTAAAGAGCAAATCTTTAACATAAAGATTACCTATAGCGTCCTCTACCGCGCCGACGGAATACTCGCTTCTGTCTTCGGGCGTATTCGGGTCAGACGGCGTAGGAACAATCGGGTCTACGACGTCGCCGCCGGTGTTGCTACCCGTAGACGAAGAATCTCCGCTCGTTACGGGCGGGGTATCGTTGTCGGGGTCTTTTTTAGAACTGCATGCAACCGCGGTAAATAACATTGCCACGGCAAGAATGACCGAAATCAAAATTAAGGAAAATTTCTTTTTCATGTAATAAAGCCTCCTAAAGTTTTTCATACCTTGAATTTATTATATCACAAGCACGCAAACCTTGTCAACGATTGTTTGAAAAAAGTTTTCCCTAATAAACAATTCGTTGTAAGGACAAAGCATTGCCGCCGCTTGTATATATTATATCATTTAAGACGGGATTTCGTTTGAATATTTGCTAAAAAAATTAAACTTTCACCGAAAATTCATTTTTCTGCGCGTTTTTTGCCGATATTTCCGCTCTTTTTTGATTTTTTACACCGTTATTCTTGCAAGTAAGCGCATTTGTACATTTGTAAATAGGTTTTAAAAGGTTTTTATCGCGCTTTACCGAACTAAAAAAAAGTTTAAAAATATGCCTTATCTTGACAAACCGCCTGCGCGGCTTTGAAATTCGTTTTATTGCTCAGGGTAAATATACGCGCATATAAAAAACAACGTTTTCAACTAAAAATAATTGACAAAGTTTTTCGTACATGTTATAATTTTAACGCAAACGAGTACAACTGTTTTTGCAACGCGCACACAGCAAGTATTTTTCCGCGATACGCGCACAACCTAATGTATAAACAATAAAAAACAACCCGTTGCCGTTAAGCAAAATATTTAAAAAGCTTTGTGTTTTCCCACCCCGAAACATAAAAAAATTTGGCTTGACTCAAACGAAAAGGAGAAACTATCATACAGAGGTACTGCCTATGAACAAAAAAAATATTTACATAATTGCCGTTATTTTTGCGTTAGTAATATTAAGCGCATTTACAATAGGATGCAGTAATAAAGACGACGGCGTTTTAAAAACGCCTTACGGCTTAAAAATCCAAGACGAGGTTTTGTCCTGGGCTGCCGTAGACGGCGCAAAAAGTTACGTAGTAGATATCGACGGAACCGAATACCCCACCGACACTAACAGTTTAGACCTATTTTTATTAACCGACGAATATAAAAGTTATCGAATAAAAGTAATCGCATACGGTGATTTGAAAGACACTTTCGATTCAGACTGGTCCGAAACGCTTAATTATAGCATCGAAGCGCCTATTGGCTTAGGATACGAATTAATCAACGACGGTACGGAATATACGGTGTTTGCCGAAGATAAAGAAGCGCTGTCCGGAAAACTTATAATACCGAGCGAACACGAAGGAAAACCCGTAACCACGATACCGTCGGAAGGTTTTTACGATTGCAAAAACTTACAATCGGTTATTATGTCGGACTCTATTACAGAGGTGGAAAACAGCGCTTTTCGAAATTGCAGTAGTCTTTACGCTTCTAAGTTAAGCAATGAATTATTAAAAATAGCTAGTACGACTTTTGAAAGTTGTAAGAATCTAAAAAGCGTTATCTTTGGCGACTCCGTAGAAACCGTCGATATTAATGCTTTTGAAAGTTGTAAAAATCTAAAGAAAGTTGTAATGCCCTATGGTTAAAAATCCATCGCAGGCTATGCTTTTTTCGATTGCACGGCACTTACCGAAATAAACTTGCCGGAAACCTTAGAATATATAGGGAATTCGGCTTTCGGAGGGTGTTCTTCGTTACAAAGTTTGCATATTCCCGCAAAGGTTAACCGAATGGGAACAAACTTGATTGCTTACACCGATTCTTTAACGACGCTTACGGTAGATAGCGATAACACCGCCTATAAAAGCGAGAACAATTGTATAATTAAAAAAGAGGATTCTTCTTTGGTATTAGGTTGTAAAACGAGCATTATACCCGATTATGTTACAAAACTCGACGACTATTGTTTTGTCGGCTGTAAACTACTTGAAAATATAACTATTCCGAAAAGCGTTACCGAAATTCAGCCTTGTGCATTCGAACAATGCACTTCATTAAAAAACGTTGTTTTCGAAAACGGATTAAAAATCATTTGCGACAATGCTTTTAAGGACTGCACTTCCCTACAAAGTATACGCTTACCGGCAAGCTTTGAGTCCGCAACCGGACACGCGTTTTACGGCTGCAAAAATCTAACCGAACTTTGCGTCGACGACTCAAACCCGCTTTGCACAAGCATAGGAAACTGTATTATCGAAAAAGCGAGTAACACCGTTATAATCGGCTGTGCCGAAAGTGTTATTCCCTTCGGTGCGACGGCAATCGGTGAAAAAGCGTTTGTCGGCGTACAAATGAAAACGATAAATATTCCCGATACCATAGAAAAAATCGGCAAATTCGCCTTTTCGGAAAGCACACTCGAAACCGTTTATTTACACGACGGATTATCTATAGACGAAAGCGCGTTTATGAAGTGTAAAAACCTGTCTTCCGTAAGGTTGCCGTCCGATTTGAAAAACATAAGCAAGAGTATGTTTTACGAATGTTCCTCGCTAAAATCAATCGTTTTACCTACCTCGGTAGAGAAAATATGCTCAGGCGCATTTGAAAGATGTCAAATTGTGGTTATTCTTCCTAAAACAATACAGACAATCGAGGCGGACGCTTTTTCGTACGGTTCAACCGTTTATACCGACGTATACTCGCATGAAACCCCTAAGGGGTGGGCTAACTATTTTTCTCAATATGGAACAATAAATTACGCGGTTTTTTCCACAAAAGTTCACGGATGCGAATTCGGCTATGACGACGGCGTGCCGTATGTAATCTCTCACACGCACGAAAACGTTTTATCTGAAGTCGGACACGAATCCTTTTTCTGTGCGGAAATCCCCGTAAGAAAAGGTTATGTTTTTAAAGGCTGGTCACTTACGGAAAGCGAAAAAGATATCGTTTTTGACGTTAACTTTTTTAAGGAAACGGAAATATACTCGTTAGGGTTTTATGTTTTTACTAAAACCGCCTGTTATGTCTCACTTAAAGAAAGTGATTTGGAAAAACTTCCAAACGGCGTAAAACTTTATGCAATTTGGGAAAAAGAATAATATCGTAGCATTCTCGTAGCATTGCGCATAATGACCCATTAACGGGCTTATAGGCGGAGATTTATAGTAAAAACTTCATAAGCGTATATTAAATAGGCGAGGGTTTTATCCTAAAAAAGATAAAAACCACTCGCCTATTATTATGCCGAAAAGGCAGATTAAATTAAAAAAATAACAAGTTGACCTATAAGCCGAGTTCTGTCTGGCGCGACTATCTATCTAGTTCCGTCGTTACCGACGGACTCGAGCGACGTTTTGCGAAAGCACCGCGACGAGCAGCCGCATACCGGTACTTTCCTATCTTGCTTCGAATGGGGTTTACACTGACGCCGTACGTTACCGCATGGCCGGTGAGCTCTTACCTCGCCTTTTCATCCTTACCGAAAAATCGGCGGTTATTTTCTGTTGCACTTTCCCTAAGGTCACCCTCGGCGGACGTTATCCGTCATCCTGCTCTGTGAAGCTCGGACTTTCCTCGTTGAAATTTCTTTCACCGCAGCCGCGCAGCCAACTTGTTACTTTTGTATTATAGCACTCTTTAAAAAAAATAGCAAGGCTTTTTTTGTGTAAACGCACGCAAAGTTACTTTTTTAACGCAACGCCTTTAAAAGATAAAATGTCCGATTCGTAACTTGTCATATTACCTTTTTTTGAAAGACTTTGTTTAAAGGTTTCCTCCAATAAGTCGGTCAATAGGTCGGTTATCCCCCTCATATTGTCGTAAAAAAGATAATACGCCAAACTTCCGGGAACAGCATTTATTTCGTTTAAATACACGGTGTCGTTTTCCACTATATAGTCTATTCTTACAACAGAAGTCAATGCGGCTTTTTCGTACACGAGTTTTGTAATACGGTAAATTTCGTCTCTCAAGTAATCGGGTATTTTAGCGGGAAACTCCTTATTTACGATACCGCTTTTCAAATTTAAAAGATATTTATCTTCAAAAGAAAGTATGTCGTGCTTATATAACGGCTTTTCAAGTCTGCTTACTACTGTTTCACCGTTTTTACGGTAAGCGGCGCAGTTTATTTCGTAAAATTTTTCAACGTATCTTTCCGCAACGACTTTATCGTCGTACCTAAACGCATAAACCAAAGCGTCGTAAAGTTTTTTATAACTTTCGGCAACGCTTATGCCTATCGAAGACCCGCAAGTTGCGGGCTTTACGATAAGGGGTAATTTCAGTCTGTCCGCAAGTGTTTTTACGGTATAGTCCGTGTCTTTGTAAAAATCTCCGCGGTAAACGGTTTCGCACGGCAGAGTCTTTACGTCCAAACCTTTAAGAAAGGTTTTCGTAAGCGCTTTGTCCATCGAAAGCGCCGCCCCGAAACCACCTTGCGACGTAATAGGTATGCCGCAAAGTTCAAAAAGTGCCCCTATAGTACCGTTTTCGCCCGTTCCGCCGTGCATACAATTTATTGCGCCTTTTACCACGCACAACTTTTTTTTGCTTGCGTATTTGCGCAAAATATTTTCTCCGGGTACAAGGTTTACCCTCGTCAGACTTTTTTCCGAATACTCTTTAAAAAAGCGTAATTTAAAAAGTTTGTCGCCCGTAAACCATTCGCCTTTTTTATTTACATAGATAGGTATAGGCGTAAAAAGTCGTCTGTCTAAACTGTTGAGCGCAAGACATCCCGTAACAATCGAAACGTCGTGTTCGGGCGATATTCCGCCAAAAATTACAATAATATTTTTCAAAAAAACACCTGAAAACAAATTCATCTTAAGTAACTTAACAAAGCGTTTTCTTAAGTGAAAGTTTTCAGGCGTTTTGCCGAAACAAGTTTTCGTAAGAACTTAATTAAATTTATCGGGTAAGTCGTTTTCGAACAATACGACGTCGCCGTTTTCCGTTATTTCCGTCAAATATTTAACGCCCTCGTCCAAGGTGGAAAAAATTCTGATTTTGGAATACGGAAAATCCGCATCTAAAAGCCCGTCGCGAATTTTATAAGCGTTCGCGCCGCCGATAATTATTACAAAAGAAGCAACCTCGGCAATCCTTCGTCCGAAACGGAAGTTTTCAAGGTCTTGCATTTTGCCGAGTTCGACAAGCCCGGGCGTAACGATAATTTTTCTACCGGGAAAACCCGAAAACACGTCGAGCGCCGCAATGGTTCCGTCGACATTGGAGTTATAACTGTCGTCTATAATCGTAACGCCTTTTTGATTTTTTAAAACTTCCAACCTATGGCGAATAGGCTTTATTAGGGATATCCCCTCTGCTATCTCGCCCGCGGTAAGCCCGTTTTCTTTGGCAAGCGCCGCCGCGACGAGAATGTTACCAACGTTATGTTTACCTATAAGCACCGTACCGACGCTTATTTTTTCTTCGCCGAAACAAAGTGTAAACGTCGTACCTTGTACCGAGGTCGATATATCTTCGGCGTAAACATCGGGATTTTTCGATTTATCTATACCTGCTTTTATTACTTTTACGCGGTTTTCCTTTTCCGCGCGAAGACTTAGCCTATATGTGTTTTCGTTATCGATATAAAAGACAACCGTACCGCCCGCTTTCACGCCGCTACAAAGTTCATACTTTGTTTTCATTACGGCGTCGACCGAACCGAAAGTCTCGAGATGTTGATTGCCGACTCCCGTAATTATTCCGTAATCGGGTTTAACGATGTCGACAAGTTCTTTAATTTCGCCCGTTCGCCTCGCGCCCATTTCCGCAATAAAAACGTCCTGCGTTCCGTCGTAGCGTTTAACGCTTTTACTAATGCCCATAGGCGTGTTATAGGAAGCGGGGGTTGCAAGCACGCTAAATCTTACCGACAGTATAGTTTTAAGTATTTCCTTTACGGAAGTTTTTCCGTAACTTCCGGTAAGCCCGATTTTTACAAGATTATCGGCTTCTAAAAGCGTCTTTTCGGTGCGTTTGATATACTTGCGATTGTTTGCGTTTTCAAAGGGCTTGTTGATAAAATTGGCAAGCTCGGTAACCATCGGGATAAGTAGCGGCGTTACGCATAATACGCCGAACCTTACGTCGAGAAAATAATAGTTTTCAATGGCGAAATACCCGATTATTTGAACGGCAATCAGCACTGCAAGCGACAAAAGATAATATAAAATTACAAAGGTTACTATAAGCCTTACGGCGCGCGCCGTCATAACGAGCAGCGCCTTATTTTTTCGCTTGAAATCGAAGTGTATATATATAACGGCAAACAGCGCGTAAAAAACAAAGCCGAAGTAAGAATTCCATTGCCGCTTCGTGTAGGAAAACACCACGCTAAACAGCAAATACGCCATAACGGACAGCATTACCATCATCGATAGTCGCGTAATATAAATGTTATCCCGCCTATACGTCCACTTCCTATACGGAGTGCCTAAGTATCCGCCGCTTTGCATTATCTGCATAAACTTTCTTGCGATAACGCACGCAAACAACGTATTGATAAGCGCCGCAACGCACGCAAATATATAAAATTCAGAATTGAATATTTGTGCGAACTTAGTCACACCCTCGTAATTAATCATCGAGTTAAAAATTCCTTTACGATAATATTGAATGAAAGGTAATCGTCAATAAATACAAAATGCCCGCCTTCTAAAAAAACAAGTTCGCAAAGCTTTAATTTTTCTTTAAACCGTTTTGCAAGATACGGCGGCGTTTCTTTATCCTCTCGTCCCCAAACAAGAAGCGTCGGGGATTTTATAAAATCAAGTTTATCGTCAAGTGTTTCGTTGACGATTTTTATAAAACTTTGTCTTTTAACCAAGGGCATATCGTAAATGCCGTTTTTGATGTGTTTTTTAGCGTAAAATTCCGCGGCTTTTTCGCCAAAAACACGTTTAATCGACCTATAGCCCCACTTTTTAAAAAAATAGGACGGGCTTTTTTTTGTTTTTAATCCTGCCGCCCCGGTAAAAACAATCTTTTTAAAAGAGTAATCGGGCGCAAGTTTTAAAACGATTCGCGCGCCGAAGGAATGTGCTAAAACGCAAAAATCTTTCTCACCCGACGCTTCGATAAATTTTTTTAGCGACAAAGCATAATCCCCTATCCCGTACGGATAAGGAAGCGGCTTTTTAAACCCGGGTAAATCGGGTGCGTATACTTTAAAATACCTCGAAAAATATTCCAGTTGATATGAAAACGCTTCCCTGGAAGCGTCGTACCCGTGCAAGAAAAGCAAAGGCTGACCCTCTCCCTTTACAAAAGTTTCGAGTCCGCAAATATTCGTAACTATTTTTTATACCCTCTATAAATCGAGCGACATTAAAAGTGCGTCTTCTCCGTCGGGGTAATACCCTTGACGACAGCCGTCGATTTTAAACCCTAATTTAACATACAAAGATTGCGCCTTAAAATTGGATTTACGCACTTCCAAAAGTGCTTTATCGGCTTTATATTCTTTTGCGGTCAAAAGGGCTTTTTCCATCAGCGACTTTCCTATACCGAGATTTCTACGGTCTTTTTTTACCGCTATATTCATTATCTCGAAGACGTAAAAAGTGGCGATAACCGATACATAGCCTAATATTTGTCCGTTTTCCTCCGCAACGAAACTTTTATATATGTTCGAAGCGATTAGCGATGAAAACATATTTTGTGTCCAGGGATCTGAAAAACTTTCTTCTTCGATTTTTAAAACTTCGAAGACGTCTTGTTCTGTCATTTCGCGGATAATCATTTGCGCCCTTCTTCCGCTTGCGAAAGCCTTAAATAGAAAGGATGAAGACTGTCGACGTCATCGCTTATTCTGTCGAGATTATCTTCTATTGCGCCCATAAGACCTTTTATCATATCGACCGAATCGTTATTAAGTCCGTCTATAAGCCCGTTAGCGCACAATTTGTATTCTTTTTTAAGACTTTCCGCCTCGGCTAATGAAATATATTTAGGCGGCAAAGTTACCGCTTTTCCGTCAAAGCCTTGAGCGTAAAAATGTTCGTGCTTGGCGTCGATTAAGCAAAGCCTTTTGCCCTCTGTATCATTATATGCGATTGCCTCTAAAGTTGTAACGGGCAAAACGGGTTTTTTGTATGCGTCGGCAAAGCCTTTTATTGTCGCCACGCCTATTCTTATCCCCGTAAAAGACCCCGGACCCGTTGTCGAAACGAAAAAATCGACGTCCTTTAGGTCTAAGCCGCATTCTGTCGACACGTTTTCGATAACGGGCATTAAACTTACCGAGTGTTTAACGCCGGGCATTTCGGAATAATGCGTTTTTATTATATCGCCGTTACGGCAAATTACGGCAAGATAATCGCCGCTTGTGTCTATAGCAAGGTATTTCATAAAGTAATAATCCTTTGGTCACCGACCGCTTCGATTTTAACGATTTTGCAAGATTTCGGCAATACGTCCTCGATATTTGACGCCCATTCGATAAGACAAACGCCGCCCGCCTCGAAATAATCGGTAAGCCCTAAGTTGACAGCTTGCTTGGAAGACGAAAGCCTATAACAGTCATAATGATACAAAATGCCGTTATAATCGTTCATATAAGCATACGTCGGACTTACTACGTTATCCGTTATACCTAGGCCTTTAGCGACGCCTTTTGCAAAAACCGTTTTGCCTGCGCCCATTTCGCCGTCCAAAATCACGACGTCGTTTTTATTAAGTGTTTTAGCGTAATCCTCCGCTATTTTCAAAGTTTCCTCGGGGGAATTCGATATGTAAACCATATTAGTTGCCTATTTTATTGATAAGTTTAGTTAGTGATTTGTACAAAAAGTAAGTTACCGTCGACGCAAGAAGGCACCTTAAAATATTAAACGGCAAAACCGCGCCGAAAGTATAATATATGTAAAAGTTTTCCGCCGTAACGTTAAACGCTTTGGGGCAAGCCGCCGCTATCATTTCTACGGTCATTCCCATAACCGTAAGGTATAACGGTATCATTATCAATAAGTTACATAGTATCGACGTAATAATCGATAATCCCGACCCTATAGCCATCGAAGCGACTGCGCCTTTTTTGGTTTTGTGGCTTTTGTAAATAATCGACGAAACAAGGGTAAACGCAAGTCCGTTAACCAAATCCGAAAACTCCCCTACGCCCATGGTAGATGAAAACGGCAATTTTAAAAGGACTTTTATAATCACTATGATAGCCCCCGCAATCGGTCCCATGGAAAAACCTCCGATCAGTGCGGGAACGTCCGACAAATTTATTTTTAAAAAAGACGGAAACAAAAAGGGAAGCGGGATGTTTATTAAATACAAAACATACGACATCGCCGAAAAAATCCCGATTTTGGCAATCCTTTTTGCCGTAAAATAATTTTTCATTAAATACTAATCCTATGTTAATTTGTAAATGTCTTATAATACAAGAAGTTGATGCCTTGCTTGCAAGGGGCAGAAACTTCGAAGTATTACATACTTGGAAGCACAAAAACGCAAGTTTTTGTAGTAAAACGACAGTTTTACAAAGATTTTGCCGAACGGCAAAAGATTTGCTTCCTATAGTTTATAATACAAGAAGTTGATGCCTTGCTTGCAAGGGGCAGAAACTTCGAAGTATTACATACTTGGAAGCACAAAAACGCAAGTTTTTGTAGTAAAACGACAGTTTTACAAAGATTTTGCCGAACGGCAAAAGATTTGCTTCCTATAGTTTATAATACAAGAAGTTGATGCCTTGCTTGCAAGGGGCAGAAACTTCGAAGTATTACATACTTGGAAGCACAAAAACGCAAGTTTTTGTAGTAAAACGACAGTTTTACAAAGATTTTGCCGAACGGCAAAAGATTTGCTTCCTATAGTTTATATATAAGAAAGCGTAAAAAAATAATTTTTACGGTAAAACATCGGTTTTGCAAAAAATTTTACCGCATAGCAAAAGACTCACTTCCCATAGTACGTAATATTGTAATATAATTGCCGCTTATTGTCAACAAAATCAGCGTTGTCGAAACATCGATTTAATCGGGGTTGTTTGTGCCGCTATTTCTCTTTATATGCAAAAAAGGTCAATAATCGACCTATAGAGGGACTTTTTGCAAGTAAAGCCAATAAAAAATCGGCACCTCTATAAAAAGGTAAAATATTTTATTATAAATTTAACTGCGAAACAACACTCTTAAAAACGCTTCCGACGCTATCGCGTATAATTAAGTCGGCACGTTCGTCAAACGGGGTTTCCGTTTTATTTATAAGGACGATCTTCCCGTTTTTAAAGTAATGCAAAAAGCCCGCAGCGGGATAAACCGTTAAGGAAGTTCCCGCAACGATCAATAAATCGGCGTTTAAAATAGCGCTTATCGAAAGTTCGACTTCTTTTTCCGGGAGCATTTCGCCGTACAAAACAACGTCGGGTTTTATCGTGCCGCCGCAACTACACTTTGGCACGCCTATACTGTTGATTATTTTATCGACTCCGTAAAACTTTCCGCATTTCGTACAATAATTTCTAAGCACCGAGCCGTGGAGTTCGTAAACCTTTTTCGACCCCGCAGTAAAATGAAGCCCGTCTATATTTTGAGTTATTACGGCGTCCAATTTACCCGCCGATTCGAGTTTTTGTAAAGCATAATGACAATCATTCGGCTTAGCGTACGTAGCAATCATTTTTTTACGATAAAAATCATAAAACTCCGAAGTATTGTTTACGAAAAAATCATGAGATAAAATTTCTTCGGGCGGGTACTTGAATTTTTGACTGTATAATCCGTCTACGCTTCTAAAATCCGGAATACCGCTTTCCGTCGATACGCCCGCACCGCCGAAAAATACAATGCTTTTTGCTTCTTTAATATATTGACTTAACGTTTCGATTTTATCCATTTTGCACCTAAAAGTGGGGCTATAAGCCCGTTATCAACTATTATCGCTATCGTCTGTAATGTTTTCGACTACGCCGCCGACGGGTGTTTTTTTCGTTTTGTTAGGCTTGTCGAACCTATGCGCGTAATCGCTTGGCGAGTAGGAAAACCTTTCTTTAAAAAGGCGCGAAAAATAAAGCGCGTCCTTGTATCCGCAAAGAGCGGCGACTTTTTTAACGGTATAATTAAACCTGTCGGTTCCCGACAAAATCATTCTTGCTTTATCGAGCCTTAATTTTGTAAGGTACTCGTTAGGGGTACGCCCCGTCTTTTTTTTGTATACTTTTTTTGCGTAATCGCCGCTTATCGGCAATGTCTTTATAAACTCGGAAGTTTTAAAATCAACGTTACTTACGTTTGACTGTATCTCTCTAGATATGACCTCACAAAAACCGTCGGAAGAACTTTTTCCGACTTTTGCCGAAACGTATGCCGAAACAGCGCCGCCCAATGCGTTAAGATAGATTTCCTTTTTTACGTAATCACCTTGGTAACGTTTATGCGCCTCCTCAATAAAAAAGCCTATCGGAGACCCTTCGTCGTCATCCCCTTTAAAGGTTTCCGCCGTTGAAAGCGCCCCGTCTTCGATATTAACAATATATACCGTAGACGCGTCGCTTTGCTTAAATACGTATCTTTTATCGTTTTTCGGTAAAACGAATTGATTCTTTCCCGCCTCTATGGATTTTGTGCCGTCGCTTAACGTAAACGTACCAAAAAAACAGTAGATAATCGACCTATAGGCGGACTTTTCGATTAAAAACTCCTGCTTGCCGACATATTTTTCGACAGACAATATTTCATTCATAATATATCTCCTTTACTTAAGAGAGAAGTTCGTTTATTATTTTTGCGACTCCGCTGTTGTCGCAACTGTCGGTAACGATGTCGCATTGCCGTTTTACTTCGTCTTCGCTGTTTCCCATAGCAACGGACAGCCCCGCCGCAGAAAGCATAGGTAAGTCGTTAAAATTGTCGCCTATCGCGACGGTTTTAGATATGTCTATATCG
Source organism: uncultured Christensenella sp. (assembly GCA_964398065.1). GTDB lineage: Bacteria > Bacillota > Clostridia > Christensenellales > Borkfalkiaceae > UBA4636. The sequence continues at coordinate 56,944 of CAYNLN010000003.1, forward strand.
TAGTAATCCGCCAAAACCTTTAACCCCGTACCTTTCGAGCAATTACAATTGACGAATTCCAAAAAATCTATTCTCGACAAACAGCAAGATGCTTTACCCGTTACGATTTCATTCATTTCGCGAACGTACCTACTTGCCGTCGAAGGGTCGTCATACCAAACAATTTTGGTAACGGGATTATTACAAATTTCCGATAAATCGTCTGTATAAACGGGCTCGGTGCACGCAAGTTTTTTGTAAAAATCGATTTTTGCGCAAGGAACTTTGGCGTACAACGCGTTATTTTGCCAAACGGTAAGCGTTGTGTTTCGTTTTTCACCCTCTCTTATGATTGTCTTTGCCGTATCTGGATCTATCGACAGCGTATAAATTTCCTTGCCGTCCGCTATAACGGTAGCGCCGTTATAAATTATTGCCGAACAATTTTCCTGCCCTAACGCTTCTTGCAAACTTTTTATACCGCTAAGCGGGCGCCCCGTGCAAATTATGAAACGAACGCCGCTTTTTTCCGCTCTTTTTACGGCTGCTATATTTTCTTCGGTAAGTTTTCTTTCGCTATTTAGAAGCGTTCCGTCTACGTCGCACGCGATAAGTTTGTATTTCATAGTTATCTATAACCGCCCAAACACTTGTTACGTGACTATTTTACCTCAAAACACCGAAAAATCAAAGTAAAATACGAGAAAAATCCGTCCGAACGCGAATTTTAGATAAAAAGAATTACGCATTCGAACGGATACCGCGATAAAAAGCGCTATACGAGTTATAAAGTTTAAATAAGCAAGTATATAAAGCCCGTGCGTTTTTCGTTTACCGCTTTGGTAACCGCACGTTTGAATTTGTTTTTCATTCCGTCGGGCAACACCGAGCATTTTTTTATGAGTGCGTCGCTTATAACTTCATCCAAACGTCTTCCGAAAACCGTCGCGTCGTAACCTTCGGTTTCCATAAGGTTTACAAAATTTTCACACTGCTCGTAGCTTCCGAAAACGGGTTCGACCTCTTCTACGATATCGGCACGGATAAGATGAAGGCTTTTCGACTCGACGCGGAGCCTTACGCAATATTGCCCCGACTTTTTAACGATTTCGGGTTTATCGACGACGCTTCCTTTAAAATCCGCGTTTACCACACCGTAACCGTCCGACTCGGCGGTATGAAGGGCGTCCTTAATTTTGTAATAATTTTTCTTTGCGTCGGTAAGTTCCTTCACGTAATCGATAAGCGCGGCTTCGCTATCGACCGTTTCGCCGGACGCCTCGGACAAAGCCCTAAAAAACGCACCGGGCTTAGAAAGACACTTTAAAGTAATTTTTCCTGTTGACATATCGGAAAAAGTTTCCGTTACGGGCTCGAAAATTTCCGAATCGTCGAAAATCGTTTCAAAACTTTCGAGGTCTTTCATTTTGTTTACGTTTTTAGCGCCGATTTTTATTTTCGACAATACTTCGCTCAAAATATTTCCGTTTGGCGATAACGCCCGCATCCAGGACGGAATTTCCACATCTATAGTACGCATGGGAAACTCCTCTAAAACCTTGCCCAAAATACTTTCGAGCCCTTCTTTTCGAATATTTAAAATATCAGCCGCCATTACGCTGACGCCGTACTTTGTTTGTAAATCTTCGCAAGTCTTTTTTGTCTCGTCGCTACTCGGGTTTTTAGTGTTAAAAACAACGATAAACGGCTTATTGATGGACTTTAGTTCAGATATAACTTCTTCTTCACGGGCTTTGTAGTCCTCTCTTTTTATATCCGTAAAACTTCCGTCGGAGGTAACAACTACGCCCAACGTAGAATGCTCCGAGATAACTTTTCTCGTTCCCGTTTCGGCTGCGTCCTTAAAGGGGACGGGGTCTTTATCCCAAGGCGTGGTAACAAGCCTTGCCTCGCCGTCTTCCTCGCCGCCTAACGCGCCGTCGACCAAATACCCCACGCAATCTATAAGCCTTACTTTTGCCGATTTACCGCCGAGGTTTATTTTAACCGCCTCACCCGGGACGAATTTCGGTTCGGTCGTCATAACGGTCTTTCCCGAACCCGACTGCGGCATTTCGGTTACGGCGACGCTTTTTTTATCGCCGTCCATACAAGGAAGCACTATTTCTTCCATAAATTTAGTAATAAATGTTGATTTGCCCGTTCTTACGGGTCCGACGACGCCTATATATATATCACCGCCCGTTCTTTCGGCGATGTCGCCGTAAATATCGTAATCCATATTTCCTCCGCATAAAAATTTCCTACGTTAACTTATGCAGACAAAAATGCCGATTATGATAAACTTTACCGATAACGAAGTTTTTTGCTTTATTAATTTTTAAAAAACTTTTTGAAAATCATTATGTTTTCCGTTGACTACCGAAAAATTAAGTGTTACAATAAATTTAATAACGGGGTGCCTTTTGGCTGAGATTATACCCATTGAACCTAACAAGGTAATGCTTGACGGGGATTATATTAAGGTATTTTTTCTATTTTGGCGCCCTCTTTACGGAGGGTTTTTTTATGTACTTTAATTTACTTAGTACCGCAACCTGGTACTTATGGCGTTTCGATACGCCTTTGCTGTCTTTGCGAACGGTAGCCATTTGGCTTACTGCGGCGCTTGTTATAGCGTTTTTCGTTCTTTTTGCCGTTCTTGGCACGGAAAAACGAAAAAAACTTGTAAAAAGCAGTTTGACCTTTGCCGTTTGCTATGCGTGCACGCTAAGTTTGATTTTTATGGCACTTTCTTTTTCGGAAGACGCCAAAGACGGCGCACTGAACCTTTTACTTTTGCTGCCGCTTTCGCTGCTTGTTTTATCGATTTTGGTAACGGCTGTTTTGCTTACCCGTTCAAAAAGCAAAAAAACAAAGCAACTGCTTTTTTTAATCACGGGAATATTGTTTATCGTAACGCTTATTGCGATGGGTATTAGATTTTCGAGCGGCGACAGTGCCGAACTTAACGGACTAAACAAAGAAGACGTCAATTCCTTGTGGCTGTATGTTGCGGCAATTACCGTGACCGTAATTATTGTTGCGGCGGGCTTTATTTTCGATAAAGGATATAAAGGTTTCGACACGCGCTCGATAACGTATGCGGGCGCACTTATCGCAATGAGTTACGCGCTTTCTTATTTAAAAATAGTAAGAATGCCCCAAGGCGGCTCGATAACGGTTGCTTCTCTTTTGCCCCTTATGTTGTATTCTTATATTTTCGGAACCAAAAAAGGCGTTTTCGTCGGGCTTATATACGGACTACTGCAAGCCTTGCAAGACCCGTATATCATACACCCCGCTCAGTTCTTGCTCGATTACCCCTTAGCATTCGGCGCAGTCGGCTTAAGCGGAATATTCGCAAAAAACAAAAAACTCGAAAAAATGCCGCAACTTAAATTTGCTTTCGGCGCCGTAATCGGCGGGCTTTCGAGATTTATAATGCACTTTTTAGCAGGCGCATTTGCTTTTGCCGCGTTTTCCGGGACGCAAAATCCGTTTATATACAGCTTTGTCTATCAAGCGGGATACGTGCTTCCCGATATGGCGGTAACTATTGTTGTCGGGATGATTTTGTTAAGTTCGAAATCTCTTGCTTCGTTTGTAGCCTCAAGGGGGCAAAAACAAACCGCTTAAATTGTTAAAACGACGAATAACGGGCTTATAGGCGGACTTTTTGTAAAAAAGTCCGCCCGATTTTTATTTTAAAAAAGATAAGTCGATAATTAAAAGAATAATTCCAAACCGAAAACAAAAGTTTTTGTGGCGAATTTTACTTTAATTTCGACGTGTAAAATGACAATTATTGTATCTATTTTGTAAAAATTCCGCCGCATTAAGCGAATATTACTTGACAAAGAACTTAAATCGTAATATTATTATAGTAACGTTTTTCACAACATCTTCACCGTTTTTCGGTTTACATTCACAAAAAATACTCTTTTTTAAGAAAAATCGGGCTTTAGCTCGCGTGAAAACATAAGATAAGGGATACATCTGCCGGTATATTCTTAGAGGGCGCTGTATATATTATTAATAATAAGGAGTTTTTGTCATGAACAATACCAATGACAACAATCAAAACTTTGTTGATGCAAACAATGATTTACAAAACAATCAACAACCTAACGTAAATCAACAACAGCCTCAACAACCTCAACAACCTTACGGTCAGCAACCCTACGGTTACCAAGGTCAACAACCGCAACAACCTTACTACGGTCAACAACCTCAACAGCCGTACGGTTATCAACCTCAACAGCCGCAACAACCTTACTACGGTCAACAACCTCAACAACCCTACGGTTATCAACCTCAACAGCCGCAACAACCTTACTACGCTCCTCAGCCGCAACCCCAAGTTGTAGTTGTTCAGCAACAAGCACCCGTTGCAGCACCCGCAACCGAAGCCGAAAAGAAGGCTTACTTCGGTCCTGCTTCCTCATTGTTCATGCTTATTTTCTGTATCGTTTCCACGATCAACCTTTTCACCGGTCTTATCGGTAATATCGTATCTTTAAACATCGGTAACATCTTACTCGTAATATTCGACATACTTATTACTGCCGGTTTATGGGTTACCTTTGCTAAAGCTAAAAAGCAAAAAGAAGCCGTCGGCGGTCTTAAACTTATCAAGACGCCTTATACCATTAAGTTCGTCTTCTCGATTTTAGGCTTTGTAGGAAACATAGTAATCTGGTGCATTACTTTAAACGTATTAAGCCTCGTATTCGGTATCATCTCCTTCGTCTTTTCTTGCATTTGCTTTAATTCGATTAAGAAAACCCTTAACGTTGCCATCGACATCAACAACAACCTTTCCGTTAAAGGTAAAAAAGCAGGTTCCTTTGCGGCAATCGTTATGATAATCGAAGCAGTTTTGGCTTTAGTATCCGATATTATCGGTTACGTAACCTTAGCGGCTATCGTTGAAGGTCTCGAAGGCACTGCTTTTGAACCTATAGCGGCATTACTCGGCGGTGGCGGCACAATCACGTTGGTTGTCGCAATAGTTGCTTTCTTAGCTTCTATCTCCGGCGCTATCGTAATCCTCAGCTTCGGCAAAAAGGTTAAACAAGCTAACGCTTAATTAGTTTTAACTACGCTTAGTCGTAATTTATATTAAATATTTTGCGTTTTTAAGCGTTAAAAAGCGCTCTGCAAACAAGTTTTGCAGAGCGCTTTGTTTTTTTAAAATATTAAATAACGGGCTTATAGCCTATCTTTTTACTACTTTAACATTATTTATATCGTAATAGGTAAAAGCCTCGACGGCTTCTTTTGTTATCACCTCGCCTACGCAAAGCACGGGCACCGCCGGCGGACACGATACCGAAAGTTCCGCCAAAACCCGTCCGCACGCCTCGGTTACGGGGATTTCTTCTTTTAGGGAAAATACCGCATCGCGAATACTTAAAGCCCTTTCGCCTACCACCCTACGCGGAGGGCTCGTTGTAATCCCGTCTTTTTTAGGCAGAGTCTTCAAAAGTGCGCACAGTTTATCGATTGACGATTTTTTGTTTAGCGGGGATATCATAAAGGTTACGTAGTCTTTATCGAAAAACTCGGCATAAACGCCGTGTTTTTCTAAAAACTCGGCAACCTCCGTGCCTAAATAACCGTAATTTTTCGGCATTAAAGTAATTTTTAAAGGTTCGTCGCCGCAAAGATCGAATCCGACTTTTTTCAACGCTTCTTTAACTTCGGAAACGTAACAAACGGTTTTTTTTACTTTTTCGGCGTACTTTTCGGCTAAACCGTTAAATTTATCGAGGGATTCTATTAATAAATACGACGGACTTGTCGAAGCAAACAATCTTAAAGCATCGTTTGCATTGTCTAAAAAATAGTCGGGACAATTTTTTCCGAAATGAAGATACGCCGTACCCGTAAGACAAGGCAAGGTCTTATGTGCGGACTCGATGCAAATATCCGCGCCCGCGTCGAGCGGATGACTTTTGTTATCTACGAATTTAAGATAAGCACCGTGTGCGTTATCGACGACCAAAAGCGTTCCGTATTTGTGGCAAATGTCTGAAATTTGCGAGATAACCGACCTATAGCCCAAGTAATCGGGTGAAGTAATATATAACGCAAGCGGCTTTTCGGCTTTTAAAAAAGCGTCCAACGCAACCAAATTAAGATTTGTCGACATCATATTGTCTTCGTCGCCGTAAAGCCAAACGGGGTCAACGCCCGAAAGCGCGCAAGCCGAAATAAAGGAGGAATGAACGTTGCGTGCCGCCGCGATTTTTACAGATTGCATGCCTATGCGACGTGTCGATAGCAAATACACTACCGCCCTTATTAGAAGCGATGAACCTTCTACAGAGAAAAACGTCGCACTCGATTCGAATATTTTGCTTGCTATTTTTTCGCTTTGCAAAATAATACCGCTCGGCGAATACAAAACATCGGCACCGACAATTTCGGTAATATCGTCTTTTTCGACTTTTCCCGCACCCTTGTGCCCGGGCATATGAAACCGCTTAGATATTTTGCGGTATTTTTTTATAAAATCGCAAACAGGGGTTTTTGTCATAATAATAAATCGGCAATAAAACCGCTCGAAATATAGTTTGTAAGTTTAAGACTGTTCCTTCGAAACCTCTAACATAATTGCGCATTCGATACGCTTTTTAAAAAGGTCGCAGCCGCTTTTATATACGCCGTTGACAGACCCCGTGGCGTGGTAAGCGTTCGCCGCACAACCGCCGGCGCAGTATAATTTTGCCCAGCAATTTTCACATTCTTCCCTCGTATAAACGTTACAGTCGGCAAATTCCTTCTGCGTTTCCCTGCTAGTAACTCCGTCAAAGACGTTGCCCAATTTAAACTTTTCCTCGCCCACGAATTGATGGCAAGGATACAAATCGCCCCAAGGGGTCACCGCCATGTATTCCGTTCCGCTTCCGCAGCCCGAAACACGCTTGTAAATACAAGGTCCGCCCTTTAAATCTATCATATAGTGATAGAAAGTAAACGGCTTGCCTTGGCGCCTACGCTCGTCCATAAGCACGGCAAGTTCTTCGTATTGTTTTTTAACGACTTCCCTGTCCTCTTCGGTAAGGGCAGACGGATCGTCTTCTTTACAAACGACGGGCTCCATACTGAGCTCTGTAAAGCCAAGATCCAACATCGCCTTAATATCGTTTAGAAAATCGGGATTATGATGGGTAAACGTGCCGCGCATATAATAATTTTTACCGCCGCGCGCCTTGACGAATTTTTGAAACAGCGGAACAATTCTGTCAAAACTACCGTTGCCGTCTTTATCGACCCTGAAACGGTCGTTAACTTCCTTTCTGCCGTCCAAAGAGAGCACGACGTTACTCATTTCCTTATTGGAAAACTCTATAACGTCATCGTCTATGAGCATACCGTTTGTCGTAAGCGTAAATCTGAAGTTTTTGTTTTTCTTTTTTTCGATGGAACGCGCGTACGCGACAAGCCTTTTTACGACATCGAAATTCATAAGCGGCTCTCCGCCGAAAAAATCGACTTCCAAATTGCGCCTCGTTCCCGAATTTTCCACGAGAAAATCGAGGGCGCATTTACCGACCTCGTAACTCATAACGGCGCGGTTGCCGTGATATTTTCCTTGACTTGCGAAACAATACGAACAGTTTAAGTTGCAAGTATGGGCAACGTGCAAGCACAGTGCTTTTACGATACCGCTGCTTTTTTGTTTTAACTTACCGGCAAGCGGCTTAAATTCATCCTTTGAAAACAACTTACCGTTTTCTTTCAGCGTAGAAATCTCGTCGTATAAAACCGCTAAATCTTCGGCGTTTTCGTTAGGATATTTTTCTAAAAGTAGGGCTATAAGCCCGTTTTTAGCGGTATTTTCATAACCCGCTATCATATCGTAAGCAATGTCGTCGACAACGTGCACCGACCCCGATGAAGAGTCTAAAACTATATCGTATCCGTTTAATTTATATTGATGTACCATTTTTACACGCAAAGAAAAAGCCGCCCGAGTGCCGCCCGTGCCGAAAAATTCGACAAACCGACGGAAAGTAAGGCGACCTATTCTTTTTAATTATTATCCTTTAATTATTTGCTTTCTTTGGAATTCTCGCACTTTTGGTTAGCAATGCCGCAGCTTGTCTTACAAGCGGATTGGCAAGAAGTTTGGCATTCGCCGCAACCGCCGTTTTTAGCGCTTTCGCAAAGGTTACGCGTTTCGATAGTCTTAATGTGTTTCATAACTACACTCCTTATATGCTGTTTATATACCGATTATATCACACGACGGAATAAAAATCAACAAAATACGCTTATTCTGCGCCATTATTAAAGATTTTTCTTTTATTTAACGCCCAAAACCTCGATTTATCGGTAATTTTTTACTTTTATAGCCGACTTTGACTTTTTATAGCGAAGCGTCGCACCTTTCAAACGTAGGGTTTATTTTGATTGCGAATAATCCCTTGTTTAAAAAACTCTTTAACGAAAGGCTAAGGTATGTAAAAACAAAACGACGACCTTGCTAACGAGGCAAAACTAACACTTTGACAGTACTAAAACCTCATACGGCGCTACCGTAACTTTTCCGCAAAGTTTTTTGTTTGTAATACGGTCGATATAGTCATCTTCCAAAACGACGTAACCCTGACAATTTTCCGTTTCAACTACGGTCACGACGCCGTTGTCGCGCTCCGTCAATATAACGTTCAAACTCGCCTCCGCTATAGGCGCAACGCCTACAAGTTTAAGTAAGTCGTTATGATCAATGACGCTGCCTAATAATACTACCTTCCCCTTGCCTACCTTGCGACTTGCAACGACTGTCAACCCGTAAAATTCTTCGCAAGTGTACGTCGCTAAACTTTCGGTGCCGTCCAAGCATTCGTACGCATCGAAATTAACGCCCGTTCTGCACGGTCTGCCGTCCGACCATTTTGCCGTAAACACGTCGTTATCGACAGGTTTTTGATACTTTGTATAAACGCCCGCAAAATCCTCCAAAAAGCCGTAAGGCGCGTCCGTGTATTTCGTTACGTTGCTGTCTAAAACGTCCGACATCGGTCCGACAATCCAAGTTCCGCCGCCCTCGACCCATTTTGTAATGCGATTTTTCAAGTCCTCGCTTATGTACGCTAAAAAGGGCGAAACGACGACGCTGTATTCGGACAAATCGTGCGACACGTCGATTACGTCGACGTTGTGGTGGCGGAACGCATAATAAAATTTGTTCAAAAGTTCGGTACGATACTTAAATCCCTTAACAAGCGGCGCAACGTTAAAAAGATTCATCGCCTCGGAAGAATAATGTAAGGCAATTTTACTTTTAATCTTACCGCCCTCCAAAAGGCCTCGGCAGCAACTTATGTCTTTAGCGGCTTTTCTTACTTCCTCGCTGACGCGATAAGGCCTCCCCACGGCGGAATACAGCGCGCCGTGCCCTAATTCGTGTCCGTTGGGGTGAGTGCGGAAAAGCCAATACATATTCATTTCGGCGCCTTTTGTTACGGGAAGCCAAGTGTTTACGTAACAGTTGCCCATCGCTCTGTAACCGCAATCGGCGTATATACTGCCGTTCCATCCCACCTGCGTTTCCGTTACCCAAAAAGGTTTGTCTTTTACCGCACGGCAAAAGTCGTAGGAAAAAGCCGTCTCGGAAAGTTCTTCCGCGGGCTGGTAATGATTGAATTGCACGACGTCCAAGTTCTCGTTTACCTCGTAATAACTTAAATCGTTGTGCTGCATCATATCCGTACCGACGTTTTTACAGCCGAAACTATGCAAAACCTCGGCTTGTTCGTCAACATAAGTTTTTATTTGACGACATTGGAAATCCCACCACGCCTTTCTTAGCGACGGATGCTTCCATTGTTTAGGGTATACGGGCATTACGGCGTCGAAATCGTCGTATTTAAGCGACCAGCGCACCATTCCCCAAGCATTGTTTAGATTTTCAATGCTTCCGTATTTATCCTTCAGCCAAAGTCTGAAAGCCCTTTTGCAGTTTTCGCAATAGCAACCGCCGTCATAAGGGAAAATTTCATTGTCGATTTGCCACCCGATTACGCCTTTATGCGTTGCAAACGCCTCGGCAAGTTTCGTAACGATAATTCTGTTTTTCTCTCTTGCGATTTTAGACGTTTTGCAAACGTGACAACGCGAAGCAACGTCGGTTCTTGTTAAGTCGGACATAACAAGACGCATTTCGGTATATTTATCGAGCATCCACCTCGGCGGAGTCGCCGTCGGCGTACACATAATCGTGTAAATGCCGTTTTCGTATAATTTGTCCACGACTTTTTTGAGCCATTCGAGGTTAAAATTTCCCTCGGACGGTTCCATTTCGCCCCAAGCAAATTCCCCGACACGTAAAACGTTTATACCGAGGTCTTTGCACCTTTGTATGTCTTTCTCTACCTCTTTATCGTCCCACATTTCGGGATAGTAAGCCGCGCCTAAATAAATGCTCATAATTTTTCCTCCGATAAAACAGTTTAAAAAAGTAAAATATGTTTGTCGTATGATATTTTAACATTTTATCGGCGTTTCGCCAAGCATTTGGAAAGCCGCGTAATCAAAAAAACAGATATCATTGATTTTTTCAATCCCTTTCATATTGTTAAAAATAAGTTTATTACAAAAAAATTCAAAAGGCATCGGGCGAATTCTTGACTATACGCGCGATTTGTCGCCAAGTTATGAATATTTCTATAAGGTCAAGTTTATTAGTAGCTCTAACACGGCAATGCAATCTAAATCGTTTTTCATACCATGTCTGGCAATTATTTCAGATAAAGAAGTCGAAAGTTTATTCAACAATCTTTTTTTACATTGAAAGACTGTCGCTTAACGCGACAGTCCCATTTTTTATATTCAATTTTTCCGCCAATGGTAGCAACAAATGCACATATAAACATTACGTCGATTCAATCGTGTCGGTATATTTTTTACGAATGCCGTTGTTACTTAATCCCTTTTTTTCGAAGAAAAAACATCAGCAAAGGCACAATCGCACCACACGACAAGCCGAACAAAACTATCGACACAATCATCCAAGCGGTAACAGAGCTTAGTTTGTCGTTAAGCTCCTCGATATTCTCCGTCGCACCGCTCAAATCGCCGTTTAGCGAGTCAATCTTGCTTTGAGCATCGGCAACCTCGGTTTGGGTTTTGCCAAGTTCCGATTTTGTGTCGCTTAGTTCCGATTTTGTGTCATCCAGCTCGGTTTGGGTTTTGCCAAGTTCCGATTTTGTGTCGCTTAGTTCCGACTTTGTGTTATCAAGCTCGGCATTTGTTTCGTCCAGCTCGGTCTTAGTGTTATCAAGCTCGGTTTGCGTTTTATCCAGTTTGTCAGTCAAATCATCGGCAACCTCTGCCGTAACGTACCATTGAGCGCGCAACACCAAGTCCGCGACGACTTGCTTATCAAAGTCGTATGCAACGTCCCCGTTGAGCCAAACGTACATATAGCCGTCGTACGCCGGCAGCGAAACGGCTATTGCTTTTTGTCCACGCTCGACAACAAGCTTTGTTACCGTTTGGTCGCCGTTTAGGTACGTTACGGTGAAAGAGTTTGAAGTATCCGCGCCCTCCACGTCGGAAAGATAAAATCCGCCCTTGATTGCAGAGTTATCGCAATAAACGTTTCGATTAAAAGTTGTAGAACTAACGCTTCCTTCCGGCATAACCACGGCGGATTCTTTCAAGTGCACGGTGCCGTCCACGATTCCGCCCGATGCGTTAAGCGTGCTTTCCTTTAGATACAATGCGTCGGATTTGCCGTTGCTTTCCGTGCCGCTCGACGTGCAGTTTGTAATGCCGCCGTCCTTGATATCGATATCGCTTTCCGAATGGATACCGCCGCCTTCCGTTGCGTTGCAATTTTCAACGGAACCGCCTTCGAGCGATAGATACGACAGAGCCGATACATATATGCCGCCGCCGTACGTCGCGCGGCAATCATATACTGTGCCGCCGGCAAATATAAGCCCGCCTTTTTCTATCAAGACACCTCCGCCAAGGGAGCCGTCGTCTGCACTAAGCACACATCCCGTGCCGCCACTTATGAGCCCGCCGAGTGGCAAGTCGGTGTTCGAATGCACCGCGCCGGGATCGCTGTCGGTGATGGTAAGATATGCGTCATTGACGATTCTGATAACGCTACCCGAAGCTTCCGAATTTTGATAGCTTAAGATGTGACCGGCGAGATCCAAGGTGATATTATTATTAACAATGACAGTTGCGCTCGGAGATATATCGTCAAGAAGCTTAAACTCTGTCATTCCGTTCCGCAGTGCATCCAGAAGCTCTTGCTCCGTCTTTACATAACCGCTCCTCACGGTGAGCGTCACGGGCTCCGTAACAACGGACTCGAACACGTCCCCTATGGCGTTGGTGACCGTGCATCTGAACATTGCGCCGTTCATGCCGTGGGTCGTTGTATTGCACAGCAGGGAATAATCTGTTTCGCCCGCTTCGCACTGAATAGGAGCGACTGCGCTTTCCCAAGTCACGCCTCCGTCGTTGCTTATCTCCCAAAGCACCGTGTAGTTTGTTGTCGGATTATCTATCTGCAATATAAACTTAACGGCACTTCCGAGCCAGACGGTCTGGTCGACAGGTTCAGCCGTGATTATGGGCGCAAGCACCAATACCGGCGCAACCTCGTTTGTGTAAACAGTAACGCTAATATCGTCGTTCAACTTGTAGCCCACAAAGCATCTGTATTTTTCGTAGGAAGGCAGCGAAGCCCCGAACATATACATTGCTTGCTTATCCGTATCGAAATAGTTTTCGCTCGCAAGTTCCACCCAACCGAGAACGGAATCGTATCCCTGCCATTGATACGTCACGCTCACATTGCTTGAATACTCGTGCTTTGCGGACATGATAAACTTGCCCGTACTTGTCGCCGCCAAGCCTTGCGAATCGTCTATCGACAGATCGGAAATAACCCCCACGCTCACAACGTCCGAGTACGAGCACACGGTAAGGTCGTTTTTCGATATGCTAACCTTGCAGCGGTATAAGCCGCCGTCTGCCACGGTCAAGTTCTGCAAGTCAAAGGTGAACACCGTGTTTAAGTACGACTGCGTAAACACATCGCCCACGCTTTGCCAAGTATCGCCGCCGTCCGTGCTTATTTCAAATTGATAGGTCTTGTAATAGTGGAAAAATACGCCGTTGTCGTCTACTTTCCAAGACGCGCCGTCGCCCTCGGTATATATGCCGTCCGCCATATTACTTATAACCACACCGCCGTCATCGAATGCGGGCGGAAACAAGATGTACACATAGGCGTAGTCGCTGTATCTTGTGTAATTCACGTTCTTGTACTTAAACTTGACCTGCAACCTGTATCTCGAAACAGAGCCGATCCCCGATACGTTTTCGTAATACAGCGTAGTCGCGGTGATTTTGTTTTCGGTATTGACTTTATCATAGTTGCCGTTCGACCAAGTTTCGTATATCCACTCATAGGTCACGTCGGATATGCCGTTGCCGTCCCCGTCCGTGTAATCCTCATCGAAAGCAGCCGTTAACGACAAGGAATCGGACGACGTTAAAGTGACGGTGCTCTCCGGTTGAACGATAAATCCCGCAAAATCGAGAACCGTAAACGTTGCCTCGTTCGAATATACCGTGTAGTCGCCGGATCGCATAACGCAACGTAGCTTCCAGCCGTTCATTTCTGTAGTAAAAGTAACTTCTACTCCCAAGCTGCCATACCAGCTATCCGTTACTTCGGAGTTTCCGTACGGGCTCAAATACTTAGTTGAAAAAATAATACTAAGCCCGGATTTAAAAGCCGGATTGTCCAAGGCGCGTTGCCAGGTCTCTCCGTCATCGGTGCTATATTCGTACCAGCAATCGACAACGCCCATATAACAGTTTTTTAAGTTGATTGAAAAATATTTGGTCACTCCCGCGTAATTATCTGCCGGTGAAACACTTAATCCGCCGCTAAAGTACGGTAGTTCTCTGAACGTCAGATTCGTCGTGGTCGTGTAATACGTCGGGTAAGACTTAAAAGCCGTGCCTGACACATAATATTTGCTCGAATAACATCTCACACGATACAGCACCTTGTACGAATCGTCGCTCTCGACGGTAACAGAAAACGTGTTTTGATTTTCCGTTCCCGCAATATCCACGAAGCCGCTGCCGTCCTCGTTTTTTTGCCAGATAAAGTTATAATTGTTTGCTATCCAATCGTTATATCCCTTGAAATCGTCGAAGGAAAACGTAAAGCTTTTCGTTTCGTCTTTGCCCACCAATTTAGGTGCCAATCCGGTCGGATTGTAATCGAACACGAAAACGGATGCATTAAACTCGCTCACTTGCGTGTTGCCTTGACGTATCGAGCAGGTGTACACGCTACCGTCATCTTTGAGAGCCTTGACTTGCTCCGTCAAACTAAGTCCCGAGCCGAGTTTCGTAACCTTCCCGTCCCTATCCGTGCAAGTCCAATTCACTGTAAATCCGTCGGGGACGGTCGTTGTTGTCGAGCCTTGCAATATCTCGGTCGACGTACTGCCTCCGAACGTGGTTACCGGTCTTGTTACTTGTTTTGCAAATGTGCCGACCGATATTGTGAGCGTGTCGCCGTCTGCCAAATAGTATTTGGTGTCCGCATTGCCGCCGACAAACACGTCGGTTTCGACCAAGCGATACATAGAAAACGTTCTTTCCGCCTCTGCCGCCGTGGGATACAAGTAGTACATGTATCCGTCGGTCGGGTTAACCACCGCATACTTAAACAATCTGGACGACAAGCCGACCGTTTGATACTTATCCCAAGAGTACAGCTTGCCGTCTATCGGATAAAGTCCGGTGCTATCGTAAGAGCCGGAGGAAAACGAGAGGTCTGTTTGGAAGTTTACCGAGTCGGCATATTCGCCGAAGTCGAACGTCCACTTGCGGTAAGGACTGCTCTCTGACGTGTCCTCGTAAGCGACGTTGATATTTCCGCCGTAAAAAATAACGTCGCAGCCGCTGTTAATCCAGCCGCTTTTTACCGTTCCTCCACGGAAGTTTACCGAGCCATAGCTTACAAATCTCCGCACGCCTAATTCGTTGCAACCGTCTGCGTTCAACGAATTGACTATTCCGTCGCCGGAAAAGTAAATCGTCGCGCCCGTATATGTATACAAATTAAACGCACCGTAGGTATTGCCGCCGCCCAATTCCAGCGAAATGCTATCGTCCAGCGCAACAAAGGTGCTTGTAGTATCGCCTGCAATCGGCTTTATTTTCCAATCGCCGGATACGGAATAAACGTTGTAACCGTTGACATCGGCAAAGTCCGCCATATCGATTATGCTACTTGAAAGCGTTATTGCATCGTTGAACAAAATGTTCCGTGCGTATTGCAACGTGCCGATGTTATTGCGCAAATAGAGGGCGCTTATGTTTGCCGTATAGTTGTACTTTGTATCCTCGATACTTGTGGACATCGTCCCAAACGGGAGCGGAAAGCTGTGCATAAAAGACTCCAGCTTGAAGCTTTTTGACCCCGATTTAATTAACTCGCCTTGTATCGTTGTGTTACCGCCAAGGAAATATGCATAATCCTCTATATTGAAACCGCTCAAATATGCATTGTCGGGCATTGTGTCGTGGGTGGTAATTTTGGTGTACAGCCTGCCGCCGTCATACGAAGTGCAGCTCGATGCATATATGCCCGTTGCCTTGAATGTGACGTTTTTAGTAACATCGGAGATAAACGCCATATCAACAGTAACGCCTGCGCCGCCCTTGATGTTCAAAGAGCCTGCCTTTATTCCGTAAACGTCTATCGGGAAAGCCGCCCAAATCGAACCAACCTTGGGTGCGGTGTTGTGCACATACACATCAACGGATGCCCCCGTAAAAGTGACGCTGCCCGTTGCCAATATTGCGGCAGTAGCATGACCAATGATACCGTTATATATATTATTGCCGTGTTGAGTGCGGGCTATTATACGGTTATAGGTCGCAGATAAGTCGTGGCAATTAATACCGCTGCCGATGCAGGAATCGGCTCGCAAACCGCCACCGCCCGTGAGAGTCAAATTTTTACAGTACACGGCGTCTCTGTGCGTATAAATCTGCAGCGGATAATAAGTGGGGTTATATTTCATCGGGGCATAGTCGTCCTCGATGTCAATTATCAAATCTACGCCCGGGGCGTAAATGCCGTAATAAATAGAACCGTCCTTGTCGTAATCATCCGCATCGTCGATGTCGCCAAAATAAGAAGCGTATTCCCCCTTTACCTTGATATTAAGAGAGGAGCACACTGAGGAATCTATCGCAAGGTGAGCTTGGCTCGATTTACCGCTAAAATCGGGAAAACGTTCATGGGTTAACCCTAAGGTGCTATCCAAGCTTGTAGCGCTGTAATAACCGTTCAGCGTTAGCGTATTGGTGCTAAAATTGTAGCTCCACCCTCCGCCGTTATGCCTATCGCTTGTTATTTCTCCGCCGCCGATATATATACCCGTCTTTGTAGACGAGGTGCTTGCCCTTGCTGCGGATTTTTGGGAATTACTTTTATCCACAGTCGTTGCACGCTGTGCGGTTGCCAAGGCAAGGTTATCGGTATTTGTACACTCGGCTTGACTTGTAACCGTGTCGCCACTGTCCAAGTCCGCATCGCCACTGCTTGCAACAAGGCTTTCGGCAGCTATACAATCGGCTTGACTTGAAACCGTGTCGTTGTCGATTGCGCTTGCATCACTACTGCATGCAACGAAAAGCATGGAACAGCAAAGAAGCAGCGTCAAAGTGACAAGTGAAACAAATAGATTTCGTTTGGCTTTCATATGATTACCTCCTCAAAGTAACTAAGCCTGTTTTATTTTGTAACAGCTCACCGCCGTTTACAATTCCGATGGGGTGCTTGTGTAGTATATTAATACTACACAAAAGGGATATCCCTTTTGTGCGTTTTTGAATTCTTGCGTTTGTTTTATTTTATGCTTGGGGCTTGTATTTTTCGTAGAACAGCGCAATGCTTTGTTTTAAGAAACGAAGCTGCTCCTGCAAATAAAATTCGTCCTCGTAAAGTGCGTAATGCACGCAAGCGCGAACAAATACGAAGATCATCGGTCGCAATACGTCGGAAGGAAATCCGATCTTTTCCGCCAAGCCGTCGGCATAGTCGGAATACCGCTTGTTTACGCCCTCGAAGAATTTTTTGCCGTGTTCACGGTATTTGGGGTTGGTGTAAATCTGATACATTAAGCGATACTGTTTGCCGTGATGCTCCGCCGTCCAATACGGTACTTCGCTTATAAACCGCTCCAGATCGTCCGCCCCCGTCGGTGCAAGCGACATAAAGTCGTCCTCGACTTTCGACATACAATGCTCGGTGGCTTGAATGACCAACTCGTCAAGGTCGGTAAAGTAAGCATATAAGTTGGCGGAAGAAAATCCGCAATACTTTCCTAAACCTTTGATACCCACGTTTCCGAAGCCTTGCTCGGCATAACACTCGAAGCATTTTTCAAGGATCTCGTTTTTTCTTTTTTCGTGATGATTTATGATTTCATCCATCTGTTACAACCTCCTGACTTATCAATCAATAAGATTACATCATAGGCTGCTGCATTCTGCAACCGTTTTTATCTAAAAAAGTCAAATTTGTTTTGCAAATATTCTATTAATTACGAGACGCTTTTGCGTAAACATAAGGTGCTTTGCATTTTTACGCTGTTAAATTTAGAAAAATAGAGGCAAACGAATGAAGTAATACTTGCCGTATTACAAACGAGTTTAACAAAGATTTTGCAAATTAAACAGTGCTAAAACTTAATCGATTTGGCTCGCTAACGGCTAAGCAAACGCAACATCGTTGCGTTTGGTCGGTCTGCTTTCATAAAAAACAAACTTCCGTTGCAAGCCGACTTTCCGCCCGCTTGGTTCCCCTCTTTCATGTCTTTATACACGGAAAAAGGAAAGGACAAGCCTTTCCTTTTTCCGTGGCGGAGGCAGAGGGATTCGCTCCGCTCGGCTTCCGCCTATTAGGCTCTTACTCCCTTTATGCTTTGACTATCGTCAAAGACAATTACAATTCGTTTTTACCTATCTTGCCTCGCTATCACGCCTGTACGGCAAACGGCAAGAGCAATTGCCGTTTGGTCGTCTTGCCTTACGTTCTTGTTTTTCTTTCTTTTGCAAGGCGACTTCCCGCCCGTTCGAACCCCTCTTTATACTATCAAAGCCCCCCGAAGTCGAAAAACTTCGGGGGGCTTTGGCGGAGGCAGAGGGATTCGCTCCGCAAAACTTTTGTTTTGCTATCACGCCTGTGCGGCAAACGACCGATTCAACGGTCCTTTGGTCGACTTGCATTGAAAATATTTAAACTAACCATTGCAAGTCGACTTCCCGCCCGTTCGAATCCCTCTTTCATGTCTTTATACACGAAAAAAGGAAAGGACAAAGCCTTTCCTTTTTCCGTGGCGGAGGCAGAGGGATTCGAACCCCCGTGGGCGTGAACCCAAACGGTTTTCAAGACCGCCTCGTTGTGACCGCTTCGATATGCCTCCGTAATATTGAGTTGTAACTTATAAAAAAGCGCTTATTGTAAATAAAGCGCAACTTAATTACCGCTTTTTTGATTACCGAAACATTATATAATAATTTTTTTGAAAAATCAAGGATTTGATACACATTTTTTTAATTTGTGTAACTTTGGTTGCAAAATCGAAGTTCATATGGTAAAATGTAAAATCATATCATAGGTGTATAGTATGATCTTTTCTAAAACAAACAAACATATTTTTAATAATCAAACAGCGGAAAAGAATGCGGAAAAGTCCGCCTATAAGCCCGTTTTCGACGGTTTTTCTAAAAACAGGCATTTAGACAGCCTTACTAAAAAACTACGTTTTCGTTTGTGGGACTGCTATCATTATATCTTCGTCGCAACGTTTATTATCGCACTGTTTTCATTTGCGCTTTCGATATATAAAATCTACCCTTTCGGCGATAAAATTATAGCAAGTTACGATATGCTTGCGCAAATAGTACCGTTTATAGAACACCTTTTTGATGTTTTCAGCGGAAAGTCATCGCTCTTTTATTCAACCGCTGTGGGCGGAGGTACGGATGTTTTCGGAACGCTTTGCTATTGTCTTATAAGTCCGTTCACTTGGATTTTTCTGCTTTTCGGAAGCGGCAACGTATACTACGGCGTCTCGATAGTTTTACCGCTTAAACTTATTGTAATAGGCTTTTCGGCGCTCTATTTTTTAGGCAAAGTTTTTCCTTCCCTCAGTAAAACCGTGCGCATTGTTTTTGCTCTTTTATACTCCTATTGCGGATACGTATTTGTGGCAAACACATACATCAATTGGCTCGATTTATTGATTTATCTGCCGTTTACGGTAATCGGGTTTAAAAAAATCGTTAGCGAAGGTAAAATATTATACTTTTCAATTGCCTATGCATTAATGATATACACCTGCTTTTCGCTCGCTTCGTTTGCCATGATTATCGTATTTATGATAATCGTTCTCTATTATATCTTTGTTTGCAGACCAAACAAAGACGTTTTCGTAAAAAGTTGCCTTGCCCTACTACTTTCGGTAACAATGGCTTTACCGGTACTCGTCCCCTCGTTTTTATGCTATCTTAGTTCGGAAAGGAGCACTTCTATTTTCGATAATTTAGGCTCTGCAATAGACGCAACGCATCTTTATCGCAAGTTGACCTATATAATATCGGATGTGTTTTTCTTGTTTTTAACGCTCGTCTATTTCGTAAAAAACGGCGTTAATCGACCTATAGACAGGTTTTTACTTGCAACAGGCGTATTACTTTTAATGCCCGTGCTTGTCGACGAATGTTGCAACCTTTTGAATTTCGGTTCTTACTTAGGTTATGCGCAAAGGTTTGGTTTTTTGCATTCGTTTTATCTTTTCTTCGTCTCTTCGAAACTTACCGCCGAATGGACCCTTAGTAAGCCTAAACCTTACAAAGCAAGCGTAAAGCAAAATATCGTCTTCGGTTTAATTATCGGCGTCACTGTTTTACTTAGTGTGCTTTATGCCGTTTTTGCCGACGAAATCATAGGGGTTATCGACAAAATATATAAAGCAAAGGACTCTGAAAGTTCATACGGATTTTATTCGCTTTTCGCACACGCATTAGGCGGCTTAGAATACATCGGTCCCTATGCCCTACTTGTTGCAATATCATTAGCGATTTGCCTTACGTGCTATTTAAAAAGAAAATGCGACCTAAAAATTATCGCTACGTTTCTATGCGTTACGATTGCCATAAGCCTCGGTCTATATAATGTTTCGTTGGTGAAAGGTAACAAAAACAGCACAACGTATTACGAACAATTTGACCAAGCCATAAGTCTTATCTCAAACGACGACGAAAATAACAACGGCTATTTTAGGATAAAGGACACTACGGATTCGTTAACCGCCGACGCTGCGCTAACCACGCACACGAATTCCTTTGCGATTTTTTCATCGGCAGTCGATTCCAAAAACTTTACCGCGACGGAATTTTTCAAATACTTAGGAAACGGCATCAACAACGCAAAAAGCACTAACGGAATGTTTTTGGGCGATATGCTTTTAGGCTACAAGTATTATTTTCACCGCGAAGACCGAGGCGAAAATACCGAGTATTTATCGGCAGTCGACAGACCTTATATCGAAAAACTCGATTACACCGAATTAAACAATTTCACGATTTACGAAAACAAAGCGGTTTTCCCGACGGCTTTCACCGTTAAAAGCGGGGATTTGAAGTTTAACGGGCTTAATTACGCGCAAAAACTCGATAAACTTTATAATTTTTTAGGCGGCGAAGGCGTTTTGTGCGACGAATACCCGCTTTTAATCAGCGACGAATACGACAGTGCTGTTTTAGACCTCGGCAACGGAATTTTTCAAATTTCGGTCGTTATCGAAACAAAACATTCATATTGGTTTTTAACTACGGATTTTCCCGAAGAATTCGACGTATATTACTGTAAAGCCCACGATTACAACGACGAAAGCGCAAAAAAACTTGAAAAAGGTCAAGATATCTACCTTAATTATTACAAAAGTCGTTACGCCTCCTACGTCATAACGATTAAAGATTTAAACGGAAAACTCACAAAAGAAGACGTTGCCGCTTACTGTAAATATTACGGCGTACAGACAAAGACGGTTTATAATCCCGACGGCGATAACGAAACGCTTTACGACACCGTATGGAAAAATAAAGTAGACTTTAGCATATCCGGCGGAAACACGTTTACCGTGTCTTGTAATGCAGCCGACGATAACACCTATCTTTTCTTAAGTTACGTAAAGTTAGGCGGACATAAAGTAACGATAAACGGAAAATCTTCCGAATTTATCGACAACGACCTTGACTTTATGCTTATAAAGCTAAACAAAGGTGTTAACTTAGTTACGATACAATACCGCTCTCCGTATATAAAATATGCCGTTTTCGGGCTTATAGGTGCACTTTTATTGGGGCTTCTGATATTTTTCATCGTTAAAAAGATAGCCTTGTTTAGCCTCACGAAAGGTGTAATTTACATTGCGGGGATAGTCCTGTTTGTTATTGTTTTCGGATTTTTCATACTGCTTCCTTTGGGGGCGTTTTTATCCAAGCTTATCTATGCCGCATTATCCGCGATATTCTAAATTTTAGTTATAAAAAATCCCTCTTTTTAGTCGATAACCGACCTATAGAGGGACTTTTTTATTATAAACAGCTTTCCGCAACGGTTCTTTTTCTTTCGAAATACGCTTTTGTCTGCATATTTTCGGAAGTCGAGCCTAATGCGGCGCCGTCTTCGGAAAAATAGAACAAATACGTTCTCAAATTATTTTTTACGTTGTTTATAACGGTTTGCGAGGGCATTGCCGCGTCGGAATAATTTTTAGCGTAACTATTGTACATTGTCGAAAAATTATCGTATAAAAACCATTCCCCTTTCAAAATCAATTTAAGTTTTGCGCTATAATCGAGCCTTAACGTGTTTTTGCGAAGACCGAGTATGGTTTTTACATATAGCGGCGCGTCAATATAAAAGTTCGGACCTTGCCTTTCGAAGGGTTGTTCCTCGACAAGCGCTTTACCGTCGGGATTCCATTCCATCGTAACGCCCAAACACCTATCATAGTCATAAGGGATAAAATAACCTACACCGTCCGGTGTAAAATACAAATAATAGTTGTTTGCGTTATGTCTTATGCAGTCGGGGTTGCCGAGCAAATAATTTACAGCCTCATACGTCGTGTAATAATCGGTATCCAAAACCGTATTCAGCGTTTCGACAAAGTCTTTGTCGGAAACGTCTAACGAGTTTAGCGTATTTATAAGCGCCTTTAGGTGAGCGTTATGATGATAATCGGGCGCGTCCCTGTCGTCGTTTGTTTTTAAACTGTAAGTAAAACGCTGAGTCGGGGTTTCCACACCGTAATTGGCGACGTCTTTTAAGTTTGCCGGTCCGTTAACGTAGCCGCACTTATATAAGTCGCCTCCTTGGAGCGATTTTTCCATATTGCGCTTGATGAATTTTTTGTCAACAGTTTCGTAAAGCCCTCCGACGCCTATGTTTTCCATAACTCCGTTTTGCTTGATTTTGATTTGGCAAAGCGTAATATGCGGCGCCAAAATTCCGTACGCTTGAAACATTTTGTTGGCGTAAACTTCTCTTATATAAGTATTGTCGAAGTTTTTATTCCACTTATAATAGAACTTTTCCATCGTGGCAAAAGTTCTGTTTTTTCTTTGTTTGCGAATTGTTTTATCCGTCCATTCGTGATAAATATCGCTACCCCACGCACCGTTTTCGTACTCGTCGCCGTCAAAAGTTTCTGTAAGATTAAACCGCAAATGAACGAAATCATACATTGTGCCGTCACTTTTACAAAAGTTCCGACGAGAGGTGTTGCCGCGCATCCTTACGCCGACTTCTTCGTAATAATAATCGACGCCGTTTACTGTTACGGTAAGATTGCAACGTCTATACGTATCGGCTTTCGTTTTGTCGCCCGTATTTACGTAATCCTCGTAAGCCTCTTGAATTTTATATAGTTCCTTTGGCTCGATATCGACGGAAACCGTAATTTTTACGTCGGTCTCCCACAAGGAATAATAAAGGTCTTTTTCTTCCTTGGAAAAGTCTTCGTAAAAATCATCGTTCGTAACGGAAAAGTCGTCTCCGAGTTTTACGCTTTGCACATGTGCCGACGTCGGCGCTAAATAATTTTGGTTGTCGTAATTGCCGCCGAGAGAAGAACTATCTTCTGTCTTAGACGAATCGGCGCTTCCTCCGCCGTTCGAGTTATCCTGCTCGGCGCCCGTCGAACACCCGACGGAAAACAAAATGCAGAGCGCGACTAACGTAGATACAAAACACTTTAATGCTTTTTTCATCATCCCTTTAAAATCCTTTTTAATCGCTATTAGTACGTTAAACGTAATATAAAAAGTTTTTGCTTTGCAAAGATTTTGCTGCAAGGCAAAAGATTACCTTTTAAAGTATACTATATAAACGCAAAAAAGTCAATACCAATTACCAAAATTAAAGGGTTTTTACTTGAGAATAATTGCACTCGGCTATGCCCAAGAGATTTACTCTTCCTCGTTTCGCCTATGGCGCATATCGGAATTTCTTTCCTTTAAGCACACAAGCACCGTATCGTCGCCGATTTTATTGATGTCGCACGGAAGAATAACGTATTCCTCTCTGCAAAACACAGACTTTTTGTCTCCGCAAATAAACGAAGTGATTTTGCACTCGGGATAATCGAAATTAACGTCGTATATATAACCGAGCATTTTGCCGTCCATAACGTTTACGACCTTTTTCTTTTTGAGTTCGGAAAATTTAACCTGCATAAAATTTTTACCCGTGTTATCATATGCCGAAACCGTAAACTTTATGTTTTTGATTTGCCGTGTATACGAAAAACCACACGGCTCGATACATAAAAGTGCCGCTATAGGTCGATTATTGACGATTTTTTAAGATATTTTATTCTTAATTGCCGACAGTGCGTTTTTCTCGAGCCTCGAAACCTGCGCTTGCGACAAACCTATTTCGCCGGAGATTTCAGTCTGTGTTTTGCCCTCGTAATATCTTAAGTAAATGATTTTTCTTTCTCTTTCGCCCAAGCCAAAAACAGCGTTTTTAAGCGCGGCGTTTTCGGTCCAGCGCTCCTCTGTATTTATTTCGTCCGAAAGTTGATCCATAATAAGAAGGGTATCGCCTTCTTTGTTGTATACGGGATCATAAAGCGAAACAGTGTCCGATATCGCGTCGAGGGCGTAAGCGACTTCGGATTCTTTAATGGCAAGCCGTCTTGCGATTTCCGAAGAAGTCGCTTCCTCGTACTCTTTTTCGATTTGGTTGCGGGTTTTTAAAACTTTATATGCCGTATCGCGAATACTCCTCGCGACCCGCATACTGTTTCTCGAGCGCAAAAACCTTTTTACCTCGCCTATTATCATGGGAACGGCATAAGTGGAAAATTTAACGCCGACAGATAAATCGAAATTACCCGCCGCCTTTATAAGTCCCACACAACCGGCTTGAAACAAATCGTCTTTAGAAACCGTAGATACGTTTATTTTTTTGATAACTGAAAGCACTAAACGCATATTGGCAAGGATTAATTTATCTTTTGCCGACTTGTCGCCCGATTGCATTTTTTTGATAAGTTCGTTACACTGCATACAGTTGATTTTGGGAAGTTCTGAAGTATTTATCCCGCAAATTTTAACGCTTTGATTTGACAATAAATTCTCCTTTTGACATAAAAGTCGGGCTATAAGCCCGTTATCTTTGGTTTTTATTAGGTTATTATCGTCAAATCGAAAATTTTTATACCCTATTTATTTTTTGCCTAATAAAAAAAATTTAATGTTGTCAAAAAAATATTTGCAAACTATTGACAAATTTTGTTTCCTATGCTATTATAGAATTATAGGAACAGTTGTCCTTAAACCGCTTACAAAAATGTGGTGCGAGAAATAAAAGGAGATGATGTGAAGTTGATTACTATTGAACAGCAATATGTATTTGTAAAAAATTTCAGCATTTAATAGATTAACTTAAAAATACGATTATTGGAGGAATTTTATTTTGAAAAGATTAATTGCACGGTTCTTTATTATACCAATTATTGTCTCGGCACTGATTATCCCCACGCTTCTACTTTCGAACCCCGTCACTAAAGCGTACGCAGATGACGAAACCGAACCTAAAACACTATATTATTTTAGCGATGACGCACATTGTGTATCTTATAGAACAAATTTATTGACTGAAGGTATAGTTGATATTTGTTATCTTTATAATTGGACACAACTTGAGGCGGGCGCCGGTGTAAGCCAATATTACGAATTTATGTACGGAATAAACAATGCTTACGTTATCGTCGAAATTAATAAATTTATATCGGGAAATACGTTTAGCGACACAAACACCGTCTTTTTTAATCTACTTAGTAGTTTGTTTTACGAGATGAAATCAAACGGATGTAAAATTATGTTCGTTTGCGGAACGGAAGAAGCCTTGTTTGAAAATTGTACCGATTTTTTAGATTATGTCGACATTCATGTTAATACAGATATATTCAGTATGTTCCTAATAAATATTTTCTTAAGAGCGGAATATGATTGCGGTACGGCACAATTAGAAAACTGTACTTTCTTGTTAGACGATAGTTTTTATTCAAGCAGTAGCGATTTCAACAATTCATTTATTGCCAATTGGTTAATCCCTTACCTAAAACGAGTATATAATTCGGAATATCAAGCCCCAGACTTTCCCTGTGAATCTCTGTGCAGTAATAAAAATATAAAAATATTCTGGTGATCTTCAAACAATATCTTTTACGATATTTTTACTCTACAGGCAAACGGATCCTATTCTACTGCTCTTGATTACGAAAACGACGCAGAAAGTTTTTCCGAATACATAAATAATGATCACATATATGCAATTGGCAATGCATTAATGGGATACAACGAAACTACTAGTTGGATTAATAGCATCGATGAAATAAGTGTGATCATGGATAGGTCTATTCCCATGTACATATACAATCCACAAGACTATATATTCAGTTGTAACCACGCAACAAAATACGAAGCCCATGCGAATACAGATTATTATGATATCATAGTAGACTTTCTAAGCGATGCAGATCTTAATTCCTGGCATAACAGTGACGGCGCCTGCGAGATAAGCCATAAAGCAGTCAGGACCGGAATAGGAGGATGGATGTTTTCGTGTAACGGACTCCTTTCTGATTACCCCAAAGATGATCCGATTCCATAAAACCGACAAGTCATTACTGCTCAATCTAATTATAACTACGGAGGTATATCGATATGAAACACAATGTGCTTAAATTATTGTTTGTATTGATGTGTGCGCTATCTTTATGTCTTTTTGTATTTACTTCTTGCAATAGCAAAGACGACGGGGTGTTATCGACGCCAAACAATTTAAATGTCTCCGACTACGTGCTTACTTGGGCTTCGGTTGACGGTGCCGAAAGTTACGTTGTCGATATTAACGGCTTGGAGTTTCAAACAACCGAAAACCGACTTGACATATTGATGCTTACTAAGGAATTAAAAAATCGCGCATTGCTAAAAGAAGAAAACGTAGCAAAAGTTATGGCACTCGGTGATTTGAAAATTTCTTTCGATTCCGAGTGGTCAAACGAAATAAAATACAATGCCGAAATCGTTTCCGGTGTCAACTACAGTTTTATAAACAACGATACGGAATGCGAAATCCTATCTGTCGATAAAGACGACTATCGCGGTGTAATGATTGTACCTGAAGAAATCAAAGGAAAAACCGTTACCAAGGTCGCTGAACACGGGTTTGACAATTGCAACTATTTAACCGACGTCGTTTTTTTAGGTGAAGACGTTCAACTCGGCCAAGGGGCGTTTCGAAAGTGCACCGGTCTCAAACGCATAATACTCCCCTCTCTTATTTCGACAATAACAGGTTCGGCATTTTACGGATGCACATCGTTAGTATCGATCGACATTCCTGACTCGGTTACCCTAATCGGCCAAAATGCATTTAAAGATTGTATCGGATTAACAGAAATCGAGTTACCTGCAACTTTAAGCGACATAAAAAATACAGCTTTTTCGGGGTGTGGTAATTTAAAAACTATTACCGTTGACGCAAATAACCCCACGTTTAGAAGCGAGGGTAATTGCATAATACGTAAATCCGACAACTCACTTATTTTAGGCTGCTCCGGCAGCGTAATACCGAATGGCGTCGAATCTATCGCAAGTTACGCTTTTTACGGGTGCGACGAACTAACGAAAATCGACATACCGGACGGGGTTACGTCAATTGAGAATTATGCTTTTTACAAATGCACAAATTTAAATGCTATTAATTATCCCTCGACGATTCAAGAGATTACAGCCGAACAAATTAAGTATTCGCCACACGTCGAAACTATTACCGTTGACGCAAATAACCCCACGTTTAGAAGCGAGGGTAATTGCATAATACGTAAATCCGACAACTCACTTATTTTAGGCTGCTCCGGCAGCGTAATACCGAATGGCGTCGAATCTATCGCAAGTTACGCTTTTTACGGGTGCGACGAACTAACGAAAATCGACATACCGGACGGGGTTACGTCAATTGAGAATTATGCTTTTTACAAATGCACAAATTTAAATGCTATTAATTATCCCTCGACGATTCAAGAGATTACAGCCGAACAAATTAAGTATTCGCCACACGTCGAAACTATTACCGTTGACGCAAATAACCCCACGTTTAGAAGCGAGGGTAATTGCATAATACGTAAATCCGACAACTCACTTATTTTAGGCTGCTCCGGCAGCGTAATACCGAATGGCGTAAAAACAATAGGTAGTTGCGCCTTTGCTTATTCGAATATCGAAAAAGTAAACATTCCATCTTCCGTAGAAGTTATTGAAAACAACGCATTCGAATCATGTCGTTATTTGTCCGACATCACAATACAAAACGGAGTACGGACAATAGACGAAAACGCCTTTTCGAAATGTATTAACCTTAAACATATTTGTATTCCCGAAAGCGTAACCGAAATCGGCGCGTCGGCTTTCTTCGATTGCCCTGTTTCGGCAATTTTACTCGGAAACACCGTTGTAAGCGAAAACGCTTTCGGAGACTTCTCGTTTAACAATTCCGGCAGTCATACCGTATATGCAGCACACAACTATGACTCGAAGATGGTGTCTTCCCGCAATTTTGTTTGTTCGTGTGAATTTGCATATGACGAGGATATGCCTTACGTAAACTACTTTGTCTTAGTAAAATATAATCAGCAATCCGCCCAAAACAATACTGCTACGACAAGCGGCTATATCGTGCCGCCATATCGTCAAGGGTATGTCTTCGTCGGTTGGGCTTTAGACAAAGAGGCTACTAATATGGTATCCGAAGTATATACCGAAGTGTATACCATAGAAAATGAAACTTATACATATACTTATACATGTACTTATACACTTACCCTCGCGGATATCTTGCATATCGAAAACGGATCGCTTTTGTATGCTGTATGGGAAAAGGAATAACAATCCGTCATTTAATAATATTTGCGTTCCATTTTAAGCGATCGTTAAAAGAATAATCCGCACAAACTATTTAAAACCGTGCAATTTTGCACAAAAAGACCGTCGTTAGTCTATGCTGCTCACGTCGGTCTTTTTTGTACTTTGACATAAAAGACCGTCGTTAGTCTATGCTGCTCACGTCGGTCTTTTTTGTACTTTGACATAAAAGTCGGGCTATAAGCCCGTTATCTTTGGTTTTTATTAGATTATTATCGTCAAATCGAAAATTTTTATACCCTATTTATTTTTTAAGTCTTGCGGTGTTTGTTTAAACTAAGCGTTGTCTCGTTTTCTTCTTAAGCGGATAAAACCAAATTAATTTTTGAATATATTAAGTTTTTCTTAAAAAAGGTTTGAAAAATTTTCATATTGTGTTATAATATTACGTGCATTCCCAAAGAAGTAAAAACACCGTAAAAAGGAGGGTGACAAAAAATGCAATTTACCAAGCCCGATTTTAACAACAGTATTTTAAACGTTACGGCAACGCTTGCCGAATATTTAGGTGCGCCGAACAATAACCCCGTTCTTCCTTACTTAAAAAAGCGTTTGGAAAAAAATTACAGAAACGTAGTTTTTGCTTTGTTTGACGGTATGGGGACGCACCCGCTCGACATAAACCACCCGAAAGACGGTTTTTTGCACAAAAACCGCGTTGCCACGCTTACGTCGACGTTTCCTTCCACAACCACCAACGCAACCACGTCGGTTAACACGAACAAACTTCCGTTAGAGCACGGCTGGTTCGGTTGGATACTTCATTTTAACGAAATCAATAAAAACGTCGCGCTTTTTCCTCACGTCGAAGAAGAAACGGGCGAACGCGTCGATTACGAATACCCTATAAAACAAAGCGACGATTATTGGTTTGACTACGCAAATACCGATTACGAAATTACAACCGTTATGCCAAGGTACTGTAGGGGCAAAGAGAGTAGTTCGATAATCGCGCACACTCCGAAAGAATGTATAGACGGGATAAAGTCCGTTTTAGATAAAGAAGGCAAGCATTTTGTATTCGCCTACTGTCCCGACCCCGACATGACAATGCACGATTACGGCGTAACGAGCGCTGAGGCAAATCGTGTAATAAACGATATATCCGAAAGGCTTGAAAACTTGCAACAAACGACAAAAGACACGCTGTTTATCGTCGTTGCGGACCACGGTCAAATCGACGTCGAAGGAGAAATCGAGTTTTATAAAGATACGGAACTTAACGATATGCTTTTATGCGCGCCTTTTTTAGACGCCAGAACCCCCGCTTTTATCGTAAAACCCGAATGTAAAGAAAGTTTTGAAAAACTTTTTACTAAGCGTTACGGCAAAGACTTCGTGCTATACAAAACCGAAACCCTTATAAAGGAAAATTATTTCGGAAGCCGTGGCGAGTACGGGTATCTTTTGGGCGACTATATCGCTATCGGCACGGACACGAACAAATTATTTTTACCATCGCCGAAAAAATTTAATTTCAAGGGGCATCATACGTCGCTGACGAAAGAAATGACCGTTCCCCTGATAATTTTCGACAATTAACGAAAACCCATCATCGAAAAGAGGTAATGATTATGAAATCTTATACAGTTGATATTAAAGGCTTTAAAATAGATCTTCCCGTTCTTCCCATATCGCCGACGCTCGAAATAGCGTTTTTCAACCTACACGGCAATCAACGCCTTACCGAGCATTGCGGAAAGGAATTATCCAAACTTTTAAGCGACTGCGACGTTTTGCTTACTGCGGAATCTAAAGGTCTGCAACTGACGCACGTCATCGCAAGAGAATTAAACCACGACTTTTACGCCGTTGCAAGAAAGTCCAAAAAACTTTACATGCAAGACGGTATCGAAGTAAAAATCGACTCTTCCATCACAACAGGCAGAGAACAGCAGTTTTACCTATCTAAACACGACGTGGATTTGCTTAAAGGAAAGAAAGTCGGTATTATCGACGACGTTGTTTCGACGGGGGCTTCGCTTATGGGCTTAGAAAAGTTAGTCGAACTTTCAGGCGGCATAATACATAAAAAGGCTTTCGTTTTAGCCGAAAGCGCCGCAAAAGACAGAACCGACGTTATTTATCTTGCGTCGATTCCCGTTTTTCCTATAACGAAATAACAAGCAAAAAACACCGATAACGGGCTTATAGACCGATTTTTGATGTTTTTATTCCTAGTCATGTACCACTGGCCAAGTCGGTGGCTTGATTTGGCACATCAAGCGCATGGTACCAGCGGCTCTACTCGCGCTTGAATTTGACTGACACTTGCACCGCTTTCCCATCTGCCACCTATTGTTGGCTTTTATTTTGCTTTGCTTTACCGACTCACCCGTAAACAAGTCTATGTATTCGCTTATACTTATTTGATCGTCTATTTTGTCTTCCTCTATTTGGTTTTGTATGTATTTTGCACTCGCAGTTTTATTTCTTCCTACTGTTGTAGCACATTTTTATGGACACTTTTTATGTGATACTTACAATTCCATTTTGTATGTGCTAAACTATTTGTGGTGTTAGATACATCTTTCATTTTAATATCCTCCGATTGTGTATTTGTTTTTGACTGACAGGTCTTAATTTTATTGTACACAATCGGAGTTTTTATTTCAAGACTCATCGGTAAACCTCTACTGAACCACGCGACTATCGCGTGATTTTTCTTTATATCAAAAAAGCACGGACGAGAAATTACCGTTCGTGCTTATGAATTTTAAACTATTAGTATCTCTATTTCATATTCATCTCCCGCAATGCGATAAAAGGACAAACCGAAATTGTACAAGCTAAAACAAAAATGATTATAAATCCAAAAACGCTACCTTCGCAATATGCAAAACATCCGTAAATTGTCTTTACAACGCCGTAAACACAACAGAAAATACACCATGCGTCACCATAACTTCCGCGAATGTTTTTCACACATATTTTGCCAAGCAATCCGTTAACAAGCGGCACTATACCCGTAGTCAGAAGAAACATAACAACATCTACGCCCACTTTATTCCATTCAACGGATTTTATATACAAAGTAAGTATTGCATCGCCAACACAAACAAGCAGACCTATAATTGACAAAATAGTCTTAGCAGTAGACTTGCCTCGTTTTAACTTTTCTATTTTTACCAAAACTTGATTTTTTCTCTGATCTGCGTCCTTGTAGCCCGCTATACTCGAATACAATTCAACGGCTTTTTCATAATGTACTGTATCATAGTACCACTCACTGTCAGTCCGTCCGTTACTACAAACCCATTCTCGCCAAGTCGCCATATAATTTGCTTGTTTTAAAATTAAATCCTTACGCCTTTCGTCCGCATCCTTAAAACCTGATAATTGCGCATACAATTTAATCGCATCTAAACACTCTTTTGTATAAGTATGGTGATTTTCATCGAATGCCTTTAACGCTAATTGGTTAGCGTCTTGAAGCAAACTTTCTTTGCGAATAAGATCTCCTCGTTTTACGCGCTCCTCGCATTCAAGTTGAGCTTGTCTTGCACGTTCAAGTTCGGCTTGTCTTTGTTTTTCACGTACAACAACAAGTTGTCTGTCGCATTCGGCGGCAAGTTCTTCCGAATCTTTATATGCGCTTATCGAATTAAACAACTCAACGGCTTGTCTTAAGGCAGCTTCGCTTCCGTTATCTTTAAGCCCTTTAGCCGTACTGTATACACCGGACAAACGGATTTCTTCATTTCTTTGCTTTATATGATCGACATAACGCGACAACTCCGTTTTTAAATCTTCGCTACCGAAACGCATTATTTTTTTATAGTTGTTATTATCGTCGAAAGGTTTTTCGCAATCACGAAATTCAAATTTGTTATGAATGCGGCAGTCGGCCATTAATTCTCCTAAATAGGCTAAAACGTTTTCGGGCTCGATATCGAGAACTTTTTCACAATATTCGTGTGCGCTTCTAAAATCACCGTCTTCTAAAAATAAACTTACCCTTTTTAAATAAGTATCCACGTTGCCGCCGACTTCGACTTTTGCAGCGCCTCCCTTTTGATTAGCGGAAGATTTTTTACTATCGCCGGCAATTTTTTTTATGCCGTGAATCAAATCCTGCATAAAGCCGAGTTTTGACATATCTTGGGCTTGAAGGTGAGAAAAAGCTTCGGGCAAATCGTAAGGGTCCATATCCTTATATGCGGGAATAAGAATTTTGTTTTCGCCGTTTTTAATAAGCGAAAGGAAACGACTCCATTCGTTTTTAACCCAAACGGCATCGAAATATTCGCGCCTGGTGCCAATTACAACCATAACTTTAGCCGAATTTAACGCTGCGAATATGTAAGGTTCGTAAGCGGTGCCTAATTTGTCTTCAAGGGTAATGCGAGAAAAGAACACCTTAAAACCTTCTTGTGTTAATTGGTGATACAAGTCGTTTGCAAGTACGCTGTCTCGAGTACGTTCTTTAGTGTTGTCATCCGTTTCCTTATAGCAAATAAAAACATCGTAAGGGGGTTCCTTTTGGGAAATTGAAAGAAAACCTTTTTGAATTTCGTTTATTATTTTCGCTTCGTTTTCAAAAACGCTTCTTTGCAAAGTATCGCAATAGTTTAACGCCTTTTTATAATTATCGTCATCGTAAACGGAAGTAAATTGAGCTCGATGTATGGTTGGTATGCGTTTACGGGTAACGGAATCGTCTACGTATTCGACGCCGTACTTACACAAAACAATCGACCAGTAAGCTTCGGCATCTGTCGCGTCCTCGTTTAAAATTTGTTCGTATATACCGATTGCCTTATCGAACTCGTTATTGCGCCGAAAATGGTTAGCCCTATCGTACATATTGATTGTTCTGTCGTCGTCCAATTTAGGTAAAGTTTGCTTTACGTGACAATAATCGCATTCGATTACCGTAACGTCCGAGTCTATTTGTAGTGCCGCTCCGCACATTTTGCAATGAAATGTCGCCATAAATATCTCCTTAAATTAAAATTATCTCTTGTAAAATTATGTTTTTGATTTGGTTACGATGTTTTTTATTTTAAAAGTTTGCACTTAACGTTTCTTTCTTTTATCAACGCAAGTAAGTTTTCAGCCAAAGGCTTAACGCTCTCGATCTCGCCTTTCTTCACCGCATCCGAAAACAATAAAAACTCGTTAGCAATCTTAGTGTCGATAACGTGAAGAGAAGCAACGCCCATCGGGTCGGAATACCTTATGGTTTCGTAAACTTTTATACATTCTTCCTTTACCTCGTCACCTTTGGCACACCCAAGGAGCGCTTCGGCGTTTGCCGAAAGTTCTTTAATGAAAAAAGTTTTCACTTTTACTTCTTGGTCGATTTCGTTAACGTAATTTACCGCTGCCGACGGCACCGCGCAAGCAATCACCGTAAGACCCGTGACCATCAAACACACCGACGCCCCTATCCATGTAGGAATAACAGGCAGTAACATAAATAGTAATCCTACTACAAGACAAATCGTAACCGACGTGCAAACTATCTTCATAAGTGGAATTCTTAAAAAAGTTTTCATATCGTTTTCTTCGTTTATAAATTTATAAGCGATTACAAGTTCTAATGCGAAAGAAAGTACGACTAATGAAAAAGCAATCCAAAATATCACTTTATCAAAACGGGTAATGCCAAAAATTTTGTTCGGTGCCAAAAAAGTTGCCCCGACAAACAAAATAAATTCGACTATCCAAATTATTATAAAATTTTTAAAGTTTTTAGCCATAAAAGCATTCTCCTTATAATTTTTTCCCGCATTCTAAGCAGTATTTTGCGTTATTGGGGAGTTCCGCTCCACAATTTTCGCAAGTCGCTTTCAATAAAGCGCCGCAATGAATGCAAAACTTGCCTTTTTTAGTTACTTGTTTGCATGCAGGACATTGGATTTCGTCATCGCTTAACAAGTCCATGCGGTTTCCGCAACTTAAACAGAATTTTGAATTTTCAGGGACATCTTCATGACAAACAGGACAACGTTTTGCCGTTTTAAAAGACATTTTTTGCTCAGCAGAATTATTTCCGTCTACATTATTTAAAAAAGTATTGCCTTTTAAGGCGCTAACTACTTGGGCGCCTAACGTACCCGCTGCAGCCATTCCCACACCCAAGCCCAAAACGTCACCGCCGCCGCTCATATTGCCAAGCCCTTCGGCGTAGGCTTTTTGGACTTCTGCTTGAAGAATATCCTTTCCGTCGAAACCTTTTGCGTGCATGACTTCGGCTTCGACAAAGCCCGCCATTTTAGCTGCCTGTGCTTCGGCTTGGGCTTTGATTAAATTTCTTTCGGCTTCACGGCGGGCTATTTCCGTTGTGGTAGTTTCTTTTTCCAATAAATTTCTACGTTCGGCAACGGTCACTTGTGCGTCGCTATCGGCTATTGCGGTTCTAACCGCCATATCGGCTTCAACCATTTTCTTTTGCAAAGATATGGTTCTGAGTTCGCTCATACGCTTAAAGTTGCAATCATTTTCCGGCAACGCAACGTGGGTAACAAAGAAATTAGGAATGGTTAAGCCGTATTCTTCAAAACCCGTAACAAGACTTTTTCTTAATTCTTTAGATAACAGTTCTAAGTTTTCGTCAATATTGAAAATGTCAATGTTTTTTTCCCTAATACATTTTGCAAGATTTGCTTTTACCGCCGTCGAAATAAGGGGACGGAAAGACGATTCCAAAGATTTTGTAAAACCATCGCCGACGGCACCCCACGCAACGCCTTGCATCGTACCGACGAGTTTTACAAGTAGTTTGCGTGAATCCGATACCATTAAATTCAATTCGCCGCATGCGCCTATCTCGATAGGAACGCCGTAAGTTGGCTCGGTAAACCGGACTTTTGTGTCGGTTCCCCATTTAACACTCATTTGAACGGTCTTATTAATATAATAAACCTCGCAATGGAATGGCGTTTCGTCGGTAGCAAGTTTATTCAAAAGTTTACCTATCTGCGGAATATTTTGCGTTTTTAACGTATACCGCCCTGCGCCGAATAAATCAAGTGTTTGCCCATTCATCATAAAAATTGCTTCTTGCGATTCGTGCACGATAAGCTGGGTGTAACTGTTGAAATCTTCGCACGGGTGTTTCCATACAAATATGTCGTTGCTGCCTTCGTACTTAATAACGTTTGCCGCCACATTCATTTTCTCATCCTCCTATAATTTTATAAATAAAAAAGTGCGACTTCGATAGAAGAACGCACTAAAAAACGCAAACTCCTATCGTTGCCACACAATTCTCAACAAGACGGGTACTCTTCCGCAATCTCAAGCCGGAATTTGCATTTTTATCAAATTCATACTTGAAATTGCTAAAATAAAGTATAGTAACCCCTACACAAAAAATAAAGAGTACTCCCCTACGATCCTGTTGATTAAATTATGTGGCGATTTTATTGTAACACATTTTTTATACCTTGCAATAAATTTTAAGATAAAAAACTGTTTTTCTCAAAAAACATAACCGTTTAAATACAGTTCACCTTCTCGCGATAACTTTTAATTCAACTTTCGCATAAGGGATTTTTAAACTCGAAAATAACAAAAATATTTTATCTTAATTTCCCAAAAACACGTCGAAAACCGACCTATAGGTCGGTTTTTAACGTGTTTTTGTTTATAAACGACAAAAAAACGTCCGGCGAAAACTTGCCCGACGTTTTTTTGCTTATTATTAACTTTTCTTTTTAGTAATATTTTTAAACTTTTCCTCAATTTTTGTTTGGTATTTGCAATAGAGCAGAAAAATCAAAACAAAAATTATGAAAATCCCTATCCACACGGGAATTCCCCACCCGCTGAAAGGTATTAATTCGCCCGTGCCGAAAAAGCACACCGCTGCAATGTATACGGGGCGAACAAAAAGCATAACGGCAAAAAAGAAAGTAAACTTCATCTTTGTAAGCCCCGCAACCATACACAATATATCGTCGGGAAAAAACGGAAGAAGTTGCATTAAAAAAAACAAAACGTTTCCTTTGTTTCCTAAAATATTGACGTACTTTTCGGTCGCTTCTTTGCCGACGCACCAATACACCACGGGCTTCCCTGCGAGGCGCCCTATATAAAACGCTATTACCGAACCTAAAACGACGGATGCGTAAGAAATCCAAAAAGCCTGTACGGGTCCGTATATTGCGGTACCCGCAAGATAAAAGATAAACCCCGGAGCGGGCAAAATAATTACTTGAAACAGTTGAAGCAGAATATATATTACGTACCCGTAAGCACCCGCGTCCAAGATAAGTTGTTTTATTTTTACCAAGTCCTTAAGTCCGTCGAAAAGCCCTAATACGTTGAGAAGGAAAAACGTTCCTACGAAAATCGCCGTTACGACGTTGCAAACAAAGGCGGTTTTGTAATAAGATTCCTTTTCAAGAACCGCAAAAACGGCGCACGATACCGTAAACGCCGTTATAAGCCCGTAGATAAGCACTTTTAAGTACCATTCGACGGTACTTAAAAACGTTGCCATGATTATGGTCATCGATATGCCTAAAATTAAATTTATCACAAATATCGATACCGTTTGAATTTTTTTATTTTTTGTTTTCATCTATACAGTCGTTACAAGATTTTATTCTACGCAAATTTTGCTTAGTATATACCAATAACGAGATACATACGAAAGAAATACTTATTCCCATAACTATGCAAGACGTCCAATAAGGAATCTTTTTCCACACGATATGCAACAAAATATTAAAGTACAATACGACTGTGGT
This sequence comes from uncultured Christensenella sp., assembly GCA_964398065.1. GTDB lineage: Bacteria > Bacillota > Clostridia > Christensenellales > Borkfalkiaceae > UBA4636. The sequence continues at coordinate 94,209 of CAYNLN010000003.1, forward strand.
TGCCTTGCCTAAAACGTTTGCGCTGTAAGTCGTGCCCGTTTTGCGTATAACCATTATGCCTTCAATCCCCATTACCGTTTCCTTTAAGGCAAAAATAACCAAAAGCACAAAGATCGGAGGCGATTTTATGTAGTCGCACATAAGTACGAGCAGAGCAAGTAAAGTCAGCTTATCCGCAATCGGGTCGAGCGCTTTTCCGACCGCAGTTATCATATTAAATTTGCGTGCGATTATTCCGTCCGCTATGTCCGACACCGCCGATAACACTATCAATACGACCATAAAAGTTTTGCGCCCTAAAAAATACGACCATACTATAAACGGAATAAGCAGTATTCTAAATAGCGTTAAAATGTTAGGTATCGTAAAAAATTTTTCTTTCATTCGTCCACCGCTGTTTACATAATTTTTCCCAAGTATATACAAGTATACATTGGTAATTTTACATAAACGTTAAAAATAAGTGTATGTTTTGTTAAAAAACGTCAATTTATAGGGAAATACGGCGGATTTATCGGTAAAATTACCGAAAATACGTTTGCCGAGCCCGTAAGCGTTATCACGGCGTTGCGCACGTAATGGTAAAGTTCACGCGTGGCTTGCGCTATAAAACTTTCGTAATCTTCCTTGTTTTGCAAATCGAAAACTTCGTAACACCCGACAAAGGAAACGTATAAATCGAAAATCTTCGGCGCCGTTTCGGTAGACTCTACCTTAGCGGTCAAAACTATCATCATTTCGTTTTCGCTTACCTTCGAGGTTTTTACCTGACGTTGAAACAATGGTTTTTCTTGCACGGTCTCCTGCGAGGGTTTTACGGGATTAAGTTTAAAACGGATTTCTTCTGCGTTAATACCTTTAGTTTTGTAATTCATATATATATCCACCAAATAATAAAAAGTAGCGCTATAAGCCCGTTATCGGGCAATTTTAAAGTCAAACACAACTTATGTCAGCCGACGACGGAGTCGCAAAAAGCAATTATGTCGTTCTTGGCGGCTTCCCTCGAAGTATCGTTTAGATATTCGTGCAAAACGCCGTCGTACAAAATAAGCGTTACGCTTTTTACGCCGATTTGCTTATAAGTATCGTAAAGCTTTTCGGTAAGTTTTGAAAACCCTCCGACGGGGTCGTTAGCGCCGCTCATGATAAGCATAGGCATATCGGGATTGATTTTTGCAAGGTTTTTCTTTCTATAAACCTGTCTAAGTCCCTTAAAAAAGTATCTGTAAAAATTATACGAGCAAATAAATCCGCAACACGGGTCGTCGTCGTAACGTTTTGCCTCTTCTTCTATAGTAGAAATAAAGCTGTCGCGTTTTAATTGCTTTTTGTAGCTTTCGAAAGTAATATCGTTAAGAAGTTTAGCGGGTTTGTTTTTACCTTTAAAAGTACATCCTATACCCGCAACGATCCCTCCGAAAACGGGAAGCATGCCCGCCATCGAAGCGCTTCCGCCGAATATTACGCCCGATAAATATCGACCGTATTCCTCGACGAAACGTTGCGTCAAAAAGGAACCGTAGCTATGCGAAAACAATATTATTTTGAGTTCGGGGTACTTTTCGGAATACATTTTGCAAAGCGTCGCCATATCTTTTAAGGTATCGTTATACATATCGCCTTGAGAAAAGCCGAAAGTTTCCCTATCCGTTTCGCCGTGTCCCCTATGGTCGTCGCCGATAACGAGATAACCTGCGGTATTTAGTTTTTCGGCAATAAAAGTATACCTTAAAATGTGCTCGCACATGCCGTGCGCGATAAGGACTATCGCCTTAGGGTTTTCAATATCCCATTCGACATAGGAAATTCTTTTTCCGTCGTAAGCTGTAAAATTCAAACGTTTCATAATACGCACCTTTCTACGGCTTTAAGCCAATCGTTATATTCTTTGTCGTGACTATTTCGCGGTTCGTAGGTTTTTACCGCCCCATCCCCCGTGTAGTCATCGATCGAAAGTCCTTTCATACAAAGTTTAATAGCACCGAGTACTGTAGATTCAGTCGAAGCGGGAACCTCCACCTTGACGCCGAGTTCGTCCGCTTGATACCCCATTAAAAAGCCGTTTGCGGCGGCACCGCCGTCGGCGCGGATGACTTTAAGTTTTATTCCGCTTTCGTCTTCCATTATCGAAAACAGTTGCCGCGAGGCAAACGCCATGGCTTCGAGCGCCGCTCTTACGATATGGGCGCGGGAAGTGTTTCTGGTAATACCCGTAATAAGCCCGGTTGCGTCGGGTTTCCAATAGGGCGCACCTAAGCCCGTAAAGGCGGGAACGAATGAAACACCGCCCGAATCCTCAACGGAGTTTGCCAAAAGTTCGCTTTCCGCCGCATCCGTAATTATACCCATTTTATCGCGAAGCCACTGTATTGCGGTCCCTGCGTTAAACACCGAGCCTTCTAACGCATAGCACACCTCGCCGTTTGTTTTATAAGCAACCGTGGATAAAATTCCGTTCCGCGAGTCTGTTATGACGCTTCCCGTGTTAAAGAGCATAAACATCCCCGTTCCGTAAGTAATTTTACCCGTGCCCGCTTGCAAGCAATTTTGTCCGAAAAGCGCCGATTGCTGGTCGCCTATCACTCCGCATATAGGAAAAGATACGCCTTCGTAAACATATTCGCCCACGTTTGCGTCGTTATCGACTATATCGGGCAAAATATCGCGGGAAATCCCGAAAAGATTTAAAAGCGTTTCGTCGTAATCGAGCGTATGTATATTAAAAAGCATAGTTCTCGATGCGTTTGTAACGTCGGTTACGAAACTTTTTCCGCCCGTCAGCCTATAGATAAGATAGGTTTCTATAGTGCCGACCATAAGCCTGCCTTCCGAAAACGCAACTTTTACGGCGTCGACGTTATCTAACAGCCAACGTATTTTGCTTGCCGAAAAGTAAGCGTCGACGACAAGCCCCGTTCTCTCTTTTATCAGCGTTTTTGCCTCTTCGCTTAACGCCTCACAATAATCTTTTGTGCGACGACATTGCCAAATAATCGACCTATAGAGGGGTTTTTGCGTAAATTTATCCCAAGCGACAACGGTTTCACGCATATTGGTAATGCCTATACCCTTTGCCTTTAACTTGGTGTAATCGAGCGCGTCGTTTAAGCACAAAAGCGTTGACAAATAGATTTCCTCGGCGTCTTCTTCAACCCAGCCCGGATGCGGATAGTATTGGTCGACGGACTTTTGTTTAATAATTTTCAGTTTTCCGTTTTTCGTGTCGTAGCAGGCAGAACGTATCGATGTAGTACCTGCGTCTATACCTATTATTTTGCTCATATATATATTGTACACTATGTTTTTAACTTTTTCAATAGTTTTTGAAAAATTTCACATTAATTTTTTATAAAAGAAGGCAAAAAGAATAAAAAAACGCCTCGCTAAGATAAAAAACGGCGCTTTTAGCATAATATATAGTATGAAATCCATTGTATTGACAGGCGGAGGCACCGCAGGGCACGCACTTCCCCACCTTGCCGTGTACCCGTATATAGAAAACGACTTCGACAAGTTTTATTATATAGGTTCCGAAAACGGAATCGAAAATGAACTTATGAGTAAACACTTCGAGTATTTTAGCATAACTACGACAAAACTTGTGCGGTCTTTTACGCTTAAAAACTTAAAAATCCCCTATCTTCTTGTAAAAGGCATTAACGAAGCAACGGATATTTTAAAAAAGCTAAAACCTTCGGTCGTGTTCTCTAAAGGCGGTTACGTAGCGCTACCCGTCACTTTTGCGGCATTTAGATTAAAAATACCAGTAATCGTACACGAATCCGATTACACGATGGGGTTGAGCAATAAATTGGTTGCTAAAAAAAGCGACTTTGTTTTAACGTCTTTCGACAATGTGTGCGGCAAGATGAAAAACGGGATTTTTACCGGCCCGCCCGTAAGAGAATTCACCTTGCAAAAAAGCCGCGCGCTATCGTTTTTCGGATTTAGCGGACAAAAAAAAGTACTTCTTATCATGGGCGGCAGCAGCGGAAGCCGAACGATAAATAATGCGATAACGGGCTTATTGCCCGACTTATGCAATAAATACGATGTAATTCATTTATGCGGAAAAGCCACGCCACCGCTACAAAAAAGCGGCTATAGAAGGCTTCCTTATTTAGAAGACATGTCGCTTGCATACTCTATCGCTTCATTGTGCGTTTCCCGCGCGGGCGCGGGCGCGGCGTTCGAACTTATGAATTTAAAAATACCGACCTTGTTTATTCCCCTAACGAAAAAAACGTCGAGGGGCGACCAAATACTTAACGCACGCTACTTTTACGAAAGAGGCGCTTGCAATATGCTGTCGGAAGAAAACTTAACGCCTTCTTCGCTTTCTGCGCATATAGAAACAACGTTAGAAAAAAGGCGGGAATATATCGACAATATGAAAAGCCTTAAAAACGTTTGCGGAAGTCAAAACATCGCAAACATAATTAAAAAATACGGAAAGAGCCCTCATTCACACGCTAAAGTTTGACTAAACGGCGACAAAGTGTTATCATTGACTTATAATAACTTTATGATATGGTAACCTTATGAAATTTCAGATACTTATAGAACTAGTCTTTTTATTGCTTAGCAAAAGATCAATTACCGTAAAAGAAATAATGAACCGTTTCGAAATTTCGAGAAGCACCGTATTTAGATACATCGACGAACTAACGCTTGCGTCCGTACCGATTGCCGTTCGACACGGAAGAAACGGCGGTTTTTATATTCCCGACGACTATAAATTAAGTTACGGCTTTTTTACCGATGCCGAAATACGACTTTTAAAACAAGCGCTTGAAAATATTTCCTCTTTCGAAAATCGCAAAGACCTCGATTACGATATGGAAAAAACAAAGCGGTCTTTACAAGAAAAACTTTCGGCATTTGTTAAAGACTAATGCTTAAAACCGCATATTTTAATTTTGCACGCCTTCATTATGCATTACGTATAAGAAAGCGTGCGTTTTTTATGAAACAATCACCTTTACCCGAATAAAAGACCAACACTTAAAAAAAATGTAAATTTAAACAAAATTTCACATAAATTGCAATAACCTTTTCACACAAACCATTGACAAACAGGTAATTTAGTGTTAATATACTATGCGCAAACATTAAAGTTAACTTTTTATAAACCGTTATGAACCTTAAACAAAAAGAAATAGAACAAACGAAAGCGGATTTAGACGCGTCTTTAGACGCATTTATTTGCGAAGAAGAATTAAAAATCAAAAAGCAAGAAGAACTTACACGCGTCCTTTACGACGAAATTTGCAAAATTGTCGGTAGCCCGTGTAAAACCGATTATCGCGGTAAAGAAAGATTTTCATTTGCGCAAGTAACGTCGTATTTAAAAGAAAAATATTCCGCCGTAGAAATCGCTCATAATGAAATCGTCGACTATTTGCCTAAAGACAGTTCGCTTTTAAGACAAGCAAAAAGATACGGAAGCAACCTTGATTTGCCTTTAAAGGCAAAATTCGGTTACTCGGCTAATCCGGTCGCTTACGTTTTACAATCCCCTTGCAAAAACTTGGGCAAAAAGTCTGCAAAAAAAGAAGGTGTTCTTGTAATATTGAGCGAAATTTTCGGCGTTTTGCAAAACGCCTACATAAGCCCGGCGTCGAACAGTCTCGTTTTGGAAACCGAACTTATCGTTTTTACCGACAACAAAAGAAAGGTCGAATCCGCTTACTGTCTATCTTAGAAAGGCAAAATCTACTGATTTTAACGTCAGCCTTAACAAAAAACATTTAAGCATGACATAAATTTAAAATTCATAAAAAAGGAGGTAGCTTAAATGAAAAAATTAATTTCTTTTTTACTTGTAGTAGCGCTGTTTACTTGCGGAATATTTATTTGCCCCAATGAAACAATCAATGCGGTACACGCATCCGATGAGTATTACATGATCGAATACGACGATCGTCCCGACTATACTCCGATCGAATACGATCCCGATATAGAGTATACAGCAGAGGAACTTTGCTACGATTGTTTATGGTGGTATAATGTCGAATCGATTGTTTATACGCACGTAAGCGAAACTGAATATATCTATACCGGCACAAAACTGTTTTCAGCGTCCGATATTGACTCTTCTCTCGACGGAGAAGACGACGCCTACGTTGACATAACTATTCATTATAACGCCGACGGCGACGAAAGGACACGCTTGGTTTTATCTTGTGAAGATTATTGCTTGGATGACGGTATGTATGTCACTCCCGTTTTTTACGGCGAATATTTTGACGGTACGGTTGAATTAGAATTTGACGACCATTCTACAACCGTAATCAATGTTTTTGATGACGGAGGAGACGATGGTTTCGAAGACGATGACGACGATATAGAAATCGAATCGAATATCGATTTTCCTAACGCAACTAATGCCGTAACTAATAAAGCCACTCCGCGTGTTGCTATAACCGTTTCAACCGGAACGGTTTATCTTCTCGGTGCCCTGCTTGTTTGTATGGTAGGTTTTTTCCAAAAAAACAGAACGTTTCCTACTTATACGGATTCTGAATTCGGCTATACGGTTCCTTCCTCTTCCGACGTAACCGAGCTCATCAATCGAGTAAAATATAAGTTTGAACAACTTTCGTATGAATTAACAGTTGAAATCAGTGAGAAAGTACAAACTGGAAAAGTATATTATATCGTAATACCTATTACTTCAAAAAATGCACATAAGTTTTCTGATTGTACCGACGGCGATATGCTTATCTGCCCCGAGGCGATTTCTTTAGAAAATGCAAAAAAAGTACTTAAAGCGGGTTACAGTATTTATACGTTTCGTCCTAAAAGAGCACGTCATATTTTGACATTAGTCTGGCCTAACGACTATTATTCTCAACACATTACAGCTAAATCTGGTTACTATGACCACTATCACCCATGTATAGGAAACACCGATCACGAAAGAGTAGGATATATTCGAGGAGTAGAAATATCGATACATAGTTTTTACGGATTTCCCAAGGTTTAATATTTATGAAAAAGAAAAAGAACGGAAACAAGAATAATTACAGCTATAATTTAGACCTTGCTTACGAGCGTATCGCTAAGGAAAAAGTAGAAAAACAAGAAAAAGAACTTTCTACCAGAGCAAGGATTTATGAGGAAATCTGTTCGCTTGTAGGAGAGCCAACTTTACTTGACAGCAAAGGCAGAATAAGGTTTTCCTTTAAACAAAGCGTAGATTTTTTAATGAAAAAGTTCAACGCATTTGAAGTTTCGATAGAAGAATCTTTTTATTATGTACCCAACGGAGAGACCTTCTTCGAACTTTATCGTCCTCGTGGCGAAGACGCACTTAACGCTTTATCCGGATGTTATTGTTCTGAAGACATGGTTTCAAAAGTATTAATCGTTCCGATAAAATGGAAATACCTTGGACCACACACACCCTCTAAAGAAGGAGAGGCTATTTATCTCGTGAAAGAAAACGACGTTCTTCGCTATGTTTGGATGAGTCCGCTATACAAATGTTGCGACACAGATCTGGCAGAAGAAATAGCAATTTTAACGAATAACTGTTATGACTGTGGCCGTAATATTTTGTAAACGTGTGCGTTGCAAAAATTGAACTTCAGACAAAATAAAACAACAAACACTTAATATAAACCCGCCTATAAGTCCGTTATCGAGAGATTCCGGCAAAAATAATTAAATTATGAAAAAGAAAAAGAACGGTAACAAAAATAAGACCTTATTTACGAACGTATCGCTAAGGAAAAAGTAGAAAAACAAGAAAAAGAACTTTCTACCCAAGCAAGGATTTATGAGGAAATCTGTTCGCTCGTAGGCGAGCCTACTTTACTTGACAGCAAAGGGAGAATAAGGTTTTCCTTTAAACAAAGCGTAGATTTTTTAATGAAAAAGTTCAACGCATTTGAAGTTTCGATGGATGAATCAATTTTTTATCTACCGCGCGGGGAAAAATATGTTGAGCGTTATATTCAAGTCGAAGAAGCTATCGATAGATTAACGGAATACTCGTATATGCCTAAAACGGGAACAAAAGTTTTAATCGTTCCGACGAAATGGGAATACACGGGCCCTTATCCGCCGAGCAAAAAGGGTCTGGTGATTTATCTTGAGGAAGAAAACGACATTCTTGACCATGCTTGGATGAGTCCGCTATACAAATGTTGTGATACAGCTCTCGAACAAGCAATAGAAATCTTAGCGAATAGCTATTCTACCTGGCAATGGTAATCCGCTAAAGTTGAATTTCGAGCGTAGCAAGACATACGAATACTTAAATATTAAAACAAAAAATGTTATTCATAAAAAAACGCGATAAAAAACGGGAAAAAATAGAATTTTTGGTAGAGGGCATAGACTTTTTAACAAAGGTGGCTCTAAAAAAAGATTTACTCAATTTGGAAGTCCCCTTGGCGTATACCGAGATAAAAAGTTTATCGGGCGCACCTACGTATAACGAAACTTATAAAACCGAAAGGTTTACTTTTACGCAAAGCATTGATTTTTTTATAAAAAAGTACAATGCGAAAAAAGTAACGTTTTTGCAATCTTTAGATTACTTGCCTAACGATTCCGAAAGGATTAACGAAGCAAAAACACAAGAAGACCCCATAGCATATCTAACATATAACGACTTAAACAAGGATACCGTCGTCGCGCTTGTTTTTCCGATTTCATCGGAAAAAAGCGATAACGGATGTGCAATGCAAAACAATTTAGTCGCATATTTGGAACCTTGTAACGACGTATTAAACAGCGTGTGGATAAGCCCCGTAACAATTGATTTCTATAAACGCCTCAACGCGGAATGTATCGTTTTAATCGATCACGAAAGCGGTTTTTACGTAATAGATAAAAACTATTAACCTTGTGATTGCACGGGTTTATCTTTATTAACGTACAAAAAGTAGCGGACGTATAATATAACGCTCGCTACTTTTTATATACTCGCTTTATTTATATATATTGATATATACAAAAACTCCCCCTACCGGCATCAAACGTGCCTGTCGAGGAGTTTTTAATTACCTTAAAACCGAATTAGTCTTCATCCTCTTCGGTGATAAGATCGTCATAAGTCTTTTTGAAAAGCGTAACCGAGTATTGATCGTCTTCTTCGTCGAGATAAGGATTGATAATCTTTTCGACGAGTTTATTGATTTCGGTGCTTACGACAGCGTTCTTTTTAACTTCTCTGTAATTGTATGCGAGCGTACCTTTTTGAGAAAGGTCTTGAACGAAACTCGTCTTACCGTCTTCGCTGATTTCGTAAGGAGTATCGACAAGCTTGGTGCACATAATGATATGATAACCGTAATCGGTTGCGACTATCGTATATGCGCCTACGCCGTTTTCGACAACGAGTTTAGCCGCCGCCGCGAATTCTTCTACGTAAGTAGAAGCGCTCGTGAAGTCGGAATAAAGATATCCGTATTCTTTATTTAAGCAACCGGTGTCAGTGCTGAAAGCGAATAACAAGTCGTTAAACTTGTCGTAAAGTTCGTCGGTATAAGTAACCTTGCCGAACTTATCCGCGTCGTTAGCTGCCTCGAAGTACTTAGCGTCGCCTAAAAGTTCTTTTACATAAGTGTTATAAAATGTTTCGAAACCGATCTTGGTCGGGGTAACTTCGGTATAAGACCAAGCGCCCTTCTTGACGCCGTTGTCGTCTTCTTCGGTAGTGCCCTGTTTATCCTTGGCGGTAACCGTACCGACAAAGTTTTTAACGGATTCCAAAGAAGAAACCCTATAATCGCTACCGAATTCGAAAGTGCCCTTATTTGCGTCGTCTTCGCTATAAGTACCGTAATTTAACTGTACCCAAGTAGTTCTTTGGTCGTAAGCTTCCAAACTTTGTAAAAGGCCCGCTCTGTACTTAACGATGTCGGCTTCGGTAACGCCTTTCTTGGAAGAATAGTTAGACAAAAGCGTAGATTGTTCGTCGGAAAAACCTATTAAAAGGTTGGTAACGTAACCGTAAGCACCTTGATGGGGCGTATATAATACGAAAGAGGTATCGGAAGCGCCCTCTAAAGCGGTTTCGTAAGATTCGATGTCGTTTCTGTACAATGCTTCCTGAGTAGCGTATTCGCTTTGATATTGCTGCCAAAGACCTTCTTCGGTAAGTTCGTTTGCCTCTACGGAAGAAACGAGCGAATCTTCATACTTAGAAATAACCGCGCTTTCCAAACGAGAAACCAAAAGTGCTTCGAAATAAGTGCAATTCAAAGAATTTTCGGGGTTATTGTAGTCGTAATATTTATCCTTGTCGGACTTTTTATCTTCGGCTTTAGTCGCCCACTTGTCGCCTTCTTTGTTAAGACCGTTGGTTTCGAGATAATCGAAAAGTTGACTTGCGGCTTGCTTTCTCTCTCTCGAAGAGTTAAAGTCGATTTTGTAATTATTGAACAAGTACATGTTCAAATCGTACACGGAAGGATTAGACGCAACAAGTTCGGTAAACGCAACGGGAACGGTTTCCGCTTCGTCGTATTCGAGCGTTGCTTCGACAACTTTGATTTCGTAATCGGTTGCCTTTCTTTGTTTTAATTCTTCCTCGGTTTCGTCCTCGTCCTCATCTGCGGTAGGCGTAGTACGCGCGGTATAAGTAACGTCTTCCTTTTCGTCTTCGTCGTCTTCGGTTTCCTCAAAAGTGGTAACCATGGAGTTTACGGAAGAACGAACGAGATAAAGCGCATTGGCGATTTCGTACTCGCTCAAATATTTTTCGAGATTTTGAACGTAATCGGCGTTAAGACCTTTGTTGTCTTCGTTTACGTTGAATTTAAGTTCGACGTTTGAAGTCTTTGAAAGTTCGTATCTGGCAAGTTGGACAATGACCTTGTTGCTTATTACGTTGTCTAAAACTACTTGGTAAGCTTGGCTTGCGGTGTAGCCGTAAGACGTAACGTATTGATAGCCGTAGGACATGTAACCGGCGATAAGATCTCTTTTATAAATCTTTTCGTCGTTTAACTTGTTCTTGAGTTGTTCGTCCGTGGTGTTTGCCGAAATATTGACCGTTGCGACAACTTGGTCCATATCTCTGTCAACAATGGTGGTAACCCAATCACATGCGGCAAACGCCGATAATACGAACGTTACCGAAAGTACCAAAGTTACGATTTTTGCGATAAGTTTTTTCATAAACTCTCCTGCGGCGGGCAGACCTTAATTTTCGCACCGATAGATTTCGAGGCGGAAAGCCGATACCCGACGGATATTATTTGTAATTTTTAGCGCCTTTTTTGCTTGCGGAAACCGCCAAGCGCCACTTGTACTTGACTATTATACTAAATTATAAGAAGTAAATCAAGGTTTTTGAGGCGGTATTCGCATCTATTTTTTATTTATTTTATATTTTGACGAAAAAAGTTAACGTCTAATTTCGATTTGCAAGGGAATTTTTTACGAATTCGACCGCCAACGACAAGTTGATTTCGGCATTTCGAGCCCCGGCGGACAGCGTTACGACAGGGTTTTCGGTAAACGATAATGCCGAGTTTTTCTTGAATTTAGCGAGAGAGGCATTAAGCCCGCCGTCCGAAAAAGCGTTAAGGTCTTTAAAAATCAGCGTGGCGCACTCTTGCGTAACAGTAACTTTAACGACCTCTAACTTCCTTGCAAGATACTTAAGTTCGGATACGGAAATAAGATTGCACACTTGTTTCGGCATTTTTCCGTAAACTTCGGTAAGTTCGTTTTCAACCCGCTTTTTGTCGTCGTCCGACGTTATTTCGGCTATTTGCTTGTATACGTCCATCCTCGACGAGGCAACGGACACGTAATCGTTTGGGATATATGCGTCGAGACGAATATCAAGTTCGGTTTCGTAATCTTTGGTGACTTCGCCGAGTTGTTCTCGCAAAAGTTTAGAGTAAAGTTCGTACCCGATTTTATCCATATGCCCGTGCTGTTCTTTGCCTAAAACGTTACCCGCACCGCGTATTTCGAGGTCCCGCATGGCGATTTTATAACCGCTGCCGAGTTCGTTGTGTTCGACAAGGGCGGAAAGCCTTTTATACGCCGCCTCGCCTATTGCTTTATCGGGCTTAAAAGTAAAATAAGCGTGCGCCATTTTGTCGCTTCTACCGACCCTTCCCTTTAGTTGGTAAAGGGTAAAAAGTCCGAATCTGTCCGCGTCTATTACTATAAGGGTGTTAGCGTTAGGCAAATCGATGCCGTTTTCTATTATTGTAGTGCACAAAAGAACGTCGTATTCCCCGTTATAGAACGCCATAATGTTGTTTTCGAGCGTTCTTTTATCCATCTGACCGTGGCAAACAACTATCTTTGCTTCGGGTAAAAGTGAGGCTATATGCCCGTTAAACGCATTTATCGTTTCAACGCGGTTGTATAAAATAAAGGTTTGACCTCCGCGGGATAATTCCTTTAAAACGGCGTCGCGTATGGTTGCGTCGCTTTCTTCCAAAACGTAAGTTTGTACGGGTATACGCTTCATCGGCGGAGTGTTAATCAAACTCATTCCGCGTATTCCCGACAGCGACATATGAAGCGTCCTCGGGATTGGCGTTGCGGTCATTGTAAGCGTGTCGACGCTGCTTTTAAGCGAACGAAGTTTTTCTTTTGCCTCGACGCCGAAGCATTGTTCTTCGTCTAAAATAAGCAAACCTAAATCATAAAAGGACACGTCCTTTCCCAAAAGGCGGTGGGTACCTATTATCAGATTGTAACTTCCGTCCGCTATGCCTTTAAGGTATTCTTTTAGTCTTTTAGAGGAAACGAATCTGTTTAATACGGCTATTTTTACGCCGAAACCTTTAAACCTTTCCGTCGCCGTGCGGTAATGCTGTTCGCTTAAAATGGTGGTAGGCGTCATAATAGCCACTTGCTTTCCGTCGAGTATGGCTTTGAAGGCAGCCCTGAAGGCAACTTCGGTTTTACCGAATCCCACGTCGCCCATCAAAAGCCTGTCCATTATCCTATCGCTTTCCATATCCTTTTTGATTTCCGCGACGGATTGCGCTTGATCCTCGGTAAGGGCAAATTCGAAAGCGTCGTCGAATTCCGCAGTCATTTCGTTGTCGGGCGAAAACTTAAAACCTTTCTTTTCAGCCCTTTCGCGATAAAGTTGTTTAAGGTTTATCGTCATACGGGAAATGGATTCCCTTGCATGACGTTTTATTCTGTCGAATTCCGCCCCGCCTATTTTATTAAGGTGCGGGGATTTTTCGCCCCCTAAATACTTGGTAAGTTTATCTAATTGCTCTACGGGAACATATAAAAAGTCCCCGCCGGCGTATTCGAGCGCCACGTAATCTTTAGTTCCGTCCGAAGTCGAAATTCTTTCAGTCCCGCGCACGATACCGATGCCGTGCGTTTCGTGTACGGCAAAGTCGCCCGGTTCGGGTGCGGTAAAGGTGTCTTTTCTTCGACGTATAACTTTTTTATCCTTAACGCCGCTTAAAAAGACGTCGCACGTACCTATAACCGCGAGTTTTTCGTCGTGTAAGACAAAACCCGTGTTTATAAACGAAGGTAAAATATATACGCCCGCAGTAGCGCTCGGGCTGTCGGTGATGACCGCTAAGATCCCTTGAGAATACAAATTGTCTTTAAGTCTGTTTGCTCTTTCGCTGCTTCCTGCGGCGATAATCGACCTATAGCCGCGTTTTTGCCAATTGCCAAGGTCAACGGGAAGATCCTCCGGCTTAGAAACGTATCTCGGAACCGCCGTTACGTTTAGTCTAAATGTAAGGTTGGGTTTAAAAAAATCCGTAGACGCCGCTATACTTTGAAACGCTATGCCCTTTTTCGATTTTAAAAGCCCGTAAAATTCATTGCTGTCGGTAATTTGGCGCGAGGTAAACGATAAAGCCTCGCCCGCGTCGTAAAGACCCGAACATCTTTCGAAATGTTCTCTATATATTCCGTTTATCGAATCGGCAATCATTTTCGGCTCGACAAACACGCAAGTTATATCGCCCGATATAAGTTTAAAAAAGTCCGAGGTCGTATTTTTAAAGAGCGGATACAAAAACGATAAGGAGTAGTCGGAATAGTTTCCGCTTTCCAAAACCTCTTTAAGTTCGCCTACAATCTGCCTTGCTTTTGTGGTCTGTCTAAGTGTTTTTAACTTTTTAAAAGATGCGGAAAGTCGGTCTATAAGCCCGTTAACCTCGTCTTTTTCAATTAAAAAATCAACGGCGGGCAAGATTTCGAAACTTCTTACCTCATCTAAGCCCACGTGTTTAACCGTATCGAGAATTCTTATTTTTTCAATCTCGTCGCCGAAAAAGTCGCACCTAAAAGCCTCTTGCGAGTTTACGGGAAAAACCTCGAAAATGTCCCCTCTTAAAGAAAACTCTCCTTTATTTTCGGAAAATTCCGTCCGCTTATAACCTATTTCGACAAGAGTCGAAATAAGTTCGTCTAAAGGGATTTCCCCCGCAACGGAAAGTTTTATTTTAGGTAATTTTAAAGGAAACGGCTGCATTAACGCTTCGGGCGCGGTAACTATAAACCTTGTTCCTCGGTTAATTTTGTCTATTGCCGTAATGCGGGCAAACAAACTTTCCTTGTTAAAAAATTTTTTGTAAAGTAAAACGTCGTCTTTGGGCGGAAGGTAAACGCTTTCTTCGCCGGTATAAGCGTAAAGGTCTTCGTAAACGCTTTTTGCCGTAACGATATCTTTACATAAAATAAGCACCCTGCCTTCGATAAGCGAAGACAGGTAAACGGCAAGCGGTTTAGATACGCCAAATACCGCAGCGGAACTTCCGCTGCGGGTATCGTCGTAAAGATTTATCAAATCTCGATTAGTATTAGGTTGTATATATTTGTTAAGCATAGCCACCCGCACAAAAACCTGTTAAGTTAAATGCGCTTGTTGTATTCTTGCATCAAATCGTCGGGCGAGGCGCCTTTTAAAAAGTCTATCGCGCAGTCGCCCGCTCTGTCAATAGCCTTGTTTAAATCGGAGTACTGTTCTTTGGGAATTTGCGAAAGCACGTAATCTATAAGCGGAATTTCGGGATTTTGCGGTTTCGAACCTATTCTTAACCGTCTAAACTCGTTATTCTTAATAAGCGCCGAAATATTACGCATTCCGTTGTGCGTTCCCGCCGAACCGTGAGGGCGAAAACGTATTTGACCTATTTCTATATCGATATCGTCGTAAATAACCAAAAGGTCTTCGACACGAACGTCGTAATACGCCAATACTTTAGCAATGCATTCGCCGCTTAAATTCATATAAGTCGTCGGTTTTACGAGTAAAAACCTTTCGCCGTTATATCTGCCCTCCGACAGTGCGCATTTAAGGGAACTTTTAAGTTTGTACTCGAGGTTTAACTTTTTAGCGACGTTGTCTATTGCTATAAAGCCTAAGTTGTGATAAGTATTTTCGTACTTTTTCTCGGGATTACCGAGTCCTGCTATAACCTTCATTGTTAAAAACGCTTAGTTGTTGTAAATATCCGCCATCTGCTTGTCCGAATAAACGAACTTTATCGCCTTTGCGACAAGCGGAGCGACCGACAAGATTTCGATTTTATCGATTTTCTTTTCTTCGGGAAGTTCTATCGTGTCTAAAACTACAAGTTTGTCGATGTAGGAATTTTTAATTCTTTCGATTGCGGGACCGCTTAAAACGGGGTGGGTGCAGCAAGCGTAAATCTTTTTAACGCCCGCTTTATGAAGTGCTTCCGCGCCGAAACACAAAGTGCCCGCGGTATCTACCATATCGTCGACCAACAGACAGTTTTTACCCTTTACGTCGCCGATGATGTTCATAATCTCGACTTGGTTTGCCTTAGGACGGCGCTTATCGATAATCGCCATGGGAACGTTTAACTTAGAGGCAACGTTTCTCGCTCTGCCGACGCTGCCCATATCGGGTGAAACGACGACAAAATTATCGTCTGCGTACTTTTCGAAATATTGACACAAAATGGGGTTTCCGACAAGGTGATCGACGGGGATGTCGAAAAAGCCCTGTATCTGTGGTGCGTGCAAGTCTATCGACAAAAGCCTGTCCGCACCCGCCGACGTAATTATATCCGCCACGAGTTTTGCGGTAATCGGATCGCGCGGCTTGGCTTTTCTGTCTTGTCTTGCATACCCGAAATACGGTATAACCGCCGTAATACGACCCGCCGACGCACGGCGTGCCGCGTCTATCATAACAAGAAGTTCCATAAGGTTCTCGTTTACGGGATAAGAGGTCGACTGAATAATAAATACGTCGCGACCGCGAATGCTGTTAGTGATGTGAACACTTGTTTCGCCGTCGGAAAAATGCCCTACCTCGACGCTGAATAAAGACATGTCGAGTTCTTTTGCTATGGCTTCCGCCAATGGTCTGTTGGAATTACCGCTAAAAAGCACCAATTCGGTATTATGCGTAATCATGCTGCCTCCTAACTAAAAATATGCCTTATGTTTATTTTTGTCGTACGGAAAAGCCCGTAACACTTATATCATAATTGAAATTGAAATTTAAGTCAAACTAAGTAATTGCCTTTTTTAAAATTCCGTATCTTTAATTTTATTTTCTTTGCGGCGCGCTTTGAAAAAATCCGTTATTAGGGTAGAACACTCCTCTTCCATAATGCCGCCCTCGTAATCGGTCTGCCAATTCAGAACGCCCGAAGAAAGCAAATTAAACCTACTTTCGCAAGCGCCGCCTTTAGGTTCTCTCGCGCCGAAGTAAACTTTTTTGATTCTCGCGTTTATAATAGCCCCCGCACACATTATGCAAGGCTCTAAAGTAACGTAAAGTTCGCAATCGTCAAGCCGCCAACTACCGAGTTTTTTACAGGCTTTTTCGATTGCCGAAAGTTCGGCGTGACAGGTCGCCACATTCTTTCTTTCCCTTTCGTTGTGGGCTTTTGAAATTATTTTACCGTCCCTGACTACAACGGCGCCCACGGGGACTTCGCCTTTTAAAAAAGCCTTTTTGGCTTCCTTTAAAGCGGCTGACATAAAAATATCTTTCATTTGTGGTAAGTCGAATTATTGATAATGGTAAAAGCCCTATAAATTTGTTCTAAAAGTATAAGTCTTGCCATAGTGTGCGGAAAGGTCATATCCGAAAAAGACAACTTTTTGTCCGCAATCTTTTTTACTTTTTCCGATAGTCCGTACGAGCCGCCTATTACGAAAGTAATTTCCTCGCCGCAGTCGATATATTTTTGTATTAAAGAAGAAAACTTTTCGCTCGATTGTTTTTCGCCTTCGATACAAAGCGCGATTGTTTTTCCCTTCGCCTTTTTCAAAATATTTTCGGCTTCGGCTTCGATAATTTGCTTTCTTTCGGTTTCGGTTTCGCCTTTTAAAAAATTCTCTTCTTTTACTTCCGTAATTTGAACGTTAGCGTATTTAGAAAGTCTTTTTTGATATTCTTTTATTCCGTCTAAAAAGTAATTTTCTTTAACCTTACCCACGGCAACAATATTGATTTTTACCATAAAAGTCCACCTATAAGCCGATTATTACGCAAAAAGGTTTGCAACCCACATAACGATGCAAATCAAAAACCCGGGGATTAAATATCCTAAATAATCAACGAGTTCTTGCTTTTTGTAATCTTTTTTATCGTTTAATTTTTCGCCTTTCGGCATTAGAAAAAGCCCCGCTAAAAGCGCTAAAACGCCGCAAATCGTTATTATGATTTTACCTACGCCCTCAACCGAAAAGTTGGGGAAAAAGTAATAAATCGTAATTATTATAAAGTTGTTTAAAAAGTGTAGTATCATAGTGGGTATTACGCTACCCGACTTTATAGCCACAAGCCCGTAAATAACGCCTATTATAAACTGGTAAACAGTTTGCGCGGGCGACATATGATAAAGCGAAAACGCCGCCGCCGTAACCAAAACCGCTTGAAGTTTACCGAAATATTCCGCACCTTTTAGCATTAGCCCGCGAAAAACAAGTTCTTCCGAAAAAGCAGGAATAACGGCAACGAAAATTATAGTCATAATAACGGCAGCCGCCGACTTACCGGGAAGGGTTACCGTGTTAGCGACGTAGCCGAAAAGTTCCAATAAAGAAACGAAATAGTCGTTTAAATTGCTAAGACCGAACAGCGCACCCAAAGCAATCAGCGGAATTACCGCCAAAAACTTTTTGCTGAATTTTAAATTTGTTACGTCGTAAAGGACTAGTTTGTTTTTTCGGTAAGTTATAAAAAAGCCGATAAGTAAGGCAAGACTTATAACAAAATAGTTAGCCGAAAAGTAGATAAGGCTTTTATCTAAATCGACCTTATCTTTTATCAGCGACACAATGACGCTCATTATAACGTAAACGCCCATTACCGCAACCATCGAAAGCGTAAATACGGACGATGCTTTATACGGCGTAGATAACTGTTTTGTAATTTCAAAGTCTTTTTTCATATCGGCTAAAACATCTAACGGTTACTTATCGTTCTCGCCCGCGTTTTTATCGGGCTCGGCGTTAAGTTTTTCCGCTTCGGCTTGTTTTTTCAATTTTCTTTTAAGTTTAATGTCTTTTATCATTTGCAGCCATTCCGTAGGGTGCTCGTCCCCCGACAAAAGGCGCCGTATATTTTGCCTGTGTGCAATCCAAGTAAGCGCGACTATTCCTAAAATAAATGCGTTTACGAAGATAAGATAAGCGATTCTGTATTCGACGTTAGGCTCTAACTCGAGATAATCTTTGTAAATATGCAAACTTGCGAAAATCGCGGGAGGCGTCGTCGCCAAAAAAGACCCCATGGAGCCTATTCCCGTCGACAAAATGAAAAGCAGTGCGACAATTGCGAAAATCACCGCGACAACGGTATCGCAAACCAAAAACACGCCTATCGTGGTAGCAATCCCCTTTCCGCCTTTAAATCGATAAAAACAAGGAAAGATGTGCCCTAAAACCACGAAAAAGCCCGCCATGTATTTTGCCATTTCCCTTACGGGAAGGGTTGAAAACTCGAAAACCTCGTCGGAAAAGGCAAGCGTTGCGATAAGCGTAGGTATTACGCCTTTTAGAATATCCAAAAACAGCACTATGACCGCCGCCTTAAGCCCTAACGTACGACTGACGTTCATTGTTCCCGGGTTTCCGCTTCCCAAATTACGGATATCCTTGCCGTGGATTTTCGAATATATAATAGCGTTGTTGACGCTTCCCAAAAGGTAGGAGCCTATTATCAGCAAGGCAAAAGACCACCATAAAGACGTAAAATTCATTTTATTCCTCGTTTTTCTCTCTGAAGATTATTCTTATCGGCGTGCCCGTAAAATCGAAGGCTTTGCGTATAACGTTTTCGATATATCTTCTGTATGAAAAATGAACAAGTTCGGAATCGTTGACGAAAATTATAAAGGTCGGCGGGCATACGCCGTCTTGCACGCTGTAATATATCTTAAGACGCTTACCGTGAAACGAAGGCGGCTCGTTCATTCTTACCGCGTCGTTTATGACGTCGTTTAACGTACCCGTGGTAATTCTTCTTTTTGCGTTACCTAAAGATTCTAGCGCCGTAGACAAAACTTTGGGAACCCTTTGTCCCGTCTTTGCCGAAATAAACACCGCTTTATGATAATCCATAAAGGCAAGGTCGCAATTAAGTTTCTTTTTAAAACTTTCGATGGTGAAAGTATCTTTTTCGACGGCGTCCCACTTGTTCATTACTATAACGGAAGGCTTGGCTTGTTCGTGAATGTAGCCCGCAATCTTTACGTCTTGCTCGGTAAGCCCTTGCGTTGCGTCGACGACGAGTAGACTAACGTCCGAACGCCTTACTGCGCCGAAAGCCCTTATAACGGAATAGTATTCGATATCTTCGTCGACGGCTTTCTTTTTGCGTATACCGGCGGTGTCGATTATTTTGTATTTTTGTTCGTCGAGCGTAAAGGGCGTATCGATGGCGTCCCTTGTCGTTCCGGCAATACCCGACACTATGGTTCTGTCATAACCGAGTATGGTGTTTACAAGGCTCGACTTACCCGCATTGGGCTTTCCGACAACGGCGATTTTAACGACGTCGCTTTCGTCCTCTTCCTCTATTTTGGAAATGTAATTGCAAACTTCTTCCAAACAATCGCCGAAACCTTTGGATTGCTCTGCGGAAACGCCGAAAGGCTCGCCTAAGCCTAATTCGTAAAACTCGAACAAATCTTCACGTTTATAGTTGTCGAGTTTATTAACGACCAAAACTATGGGCTTTTTCGAACGGCGAAGTTTTTCCGCAACGTCTCTGTCGGCGGTGGTTACGCCCTCTTTGGCACTACACATAAAGATAATGACGTCGGCTGTTTCGATAGCGATTTCCGCTTGTTTTTTAATGTGTTGCCACATCTCGTCTTCGCTTTTTAGTTCGATACCGCCCGTGTCTATCATCGTAAAGTTATACCCGCACCATTCGGCGTCGCAATAAATCCTGTCGCGAGTAACGCCGGGCTTGTCTTCAACGATGGCGATTTTCGTGCCCGTTATTTTATTAAAGAACGTCGATTTACCGACGTTAGGTCTTCCGACAATGGCAATAATCGGCTTCATAATCACTCCTTCCCCGCCAAGACGTTAAAGAAATGATTACCTTGAACGTCCGCAAGTTTTACGGGTTTTTTGATTTGTTTTTGTAAGTTTTCCAAAGTCATACCGTCGAGGAAAACGTTTTCCGTTTCCTTCATCATGTTTTTCGGCAACACGACTTCGTCAAAATCTTTGTCGAAATTAAGTATCGCTTCTTTTACGTCTCCGCCCGTAAGCAAGCCCGAAGCCGTTATCGTCGGCCCGAAAAATTTGTTTACCGGCGCTATGACATACACCTTAAGCCCTTCGACGAAACTTTCGGTTTTTTTAGCGTATTCTTCGATAAACGGCTTTGCCGCAACGCCCGTAACGATAAGAAAAGTCCGCCTATAAGCCGTTTTTTGGCACACTTCGTTGTAATCGTGTATAAATGCGCTAAACATTCCGACGCCGTTTTCTATCTGATCGAAATTGCCGTAAGCGTCATATCTCGGGAAAGGTCTTTTCGCGCGAACGTAAAAATCGTCGGAGGCAAAAATAAAGTTCCTGCCAAACTCTTTATTTAAACTTTCGACCGTATCGATAAGACCTTTTGCGTACTCCCCGTCGATATCGTCGATTTTCGCAAGACCTTCTCTGTGTCCCGATATTCCGCACGGCACGACAGCCAAAGTTTTTACGTTTTTGATAGGCGCTAAATACTCGCACGTCGTTTTAAGGGCAACTCCGTCGTTTACGCCTTTGACCAAAACTATTTGCGCGTGTATTTCGATGCCGCCGTCAGTCAAAGTCTTTATCATATCGTAAAGCTTACCCGCAAAGCGGTTGCCCATCATGGTTTGGCGCAAATCTTTGTACAGCGTGTGCACCGAAATATATAACGGCGAAAGATGAAGCCTTATGATTCTTTCGATGTCGCCGTCCGTTACGTTTGTAAGGGTAACGTAGTTTCCGCATAAAAAACTTTGGCGGTAATCGTCGTCCTTTACGTAAAGACTTTCGCGCATTCCTTTGGGGAGCTGCTGAACAAAACAAAACATACAATTGTTGCGGCAAAGTTTCATATCTAAGCCGTCGGACTCGAAAGTAAGCCCTAAAGTTTCGTCGTCGTCTTTTTCTATATCGCAATCGACCTCTTTACCGCGCGTACCGATTGTCATCGTAAACTTTTCTTTTGCGTCGTAATAAACGTAGTCCAAAATATCGACGACCTCGTGTCCGTCGAATTTTACAACCGCGTCGCCGACTTCTAAGCCGATTTCTTCGCCTATGCTGTTTTTTTCAATCTCTTTAATAATTAACATACTTATTATATTTTATAATAAAAAAGGCAGTTTGTAAAGGAATAAACTCAAACTGCCGAAATTTTTATAATAACTTTATTATTTATCTTTTTTATTTTGCCAAGCCTCGTAAGAAAAAACGCATCCGCAATAGTTTTGGCGGTAAAGCCCATACTCTTTTGATAACTCGATAGACCTTACGTAACCTTGCTTTTTCTTAAAGTCCGACGGTAAAAAAGGAACGCCGATTTCTTCGGCAATTCGGCTGCCTATTTCGTTTAACTTTTCGGCGTTTTTATACGGGCTTACGGATAAAGTAGTGCAATAACAGTCATATAGACCGACTTTTGCCGCTTTTGCCGTTTCATACAATCTGTCTTCGTAGCAGTAAAAACAACGCTTTCCGCCCTCGGGCAAGTCTTCTAAGCCTTTAGAGTTTAAAAAGAATTTTTGCGGGTTAAACTCGCCCTCTGCTATGTTTACTTTATCGCCGTAAACGGTTTTTGTAAATCTATAAAGTTCGCTTAATCTTTTATTGTATTCTTCCCTTTCGGTAATGTTGGGATTATAGAAAAACAAAGTAACGTCAAAATACGGCGTTACCCTCTCCAAAACGCTCGAGGAGCACGGCGCGCAACAAGCGTGAAGTAAAAGTTTTTGTTTTTTTTCTAATTTGTTTACGTATTCGGTAAACGCTTTGTCATAATTGATTTTTTCCATTTTTACTTAAAAAGTGCCTCTATAGGTCGATTATCGACGATTTTTATTTCCGTCGTCTTGAACGTTAGGCTTGGCAAGCGCTATTTTTATTATCAAAACTATAAGCATTATTACGGCAATAATCAGCATCCCGGTAATAATCAAGTCGACGTAAGGCTCGAAAAAGAAAGTTAATAAGGTAATACATGTCCCTGCGACAAAGTTACCTAATGCAAGCGGCAACAAGGAATCTTTAAAACTCATATTCAAAAAAACCGCTATCGCCGCGCCCGTCCATATCCCGGTTAAAGGAAGTGGTATCGCGACAAATACAAATAGAGAAATCATCAAAAACCTTCTTTTGACCTCTTTCGGTTTATCGTTCGATTTTGCCGACAACTCTGTCGCTTTCTTTTCAAAGAGGGCTTCCAGTTTATAAATTACTTTTTTCACGAAAGGTATTTTTTTAAGCAATTTAAAAACATATATCAGCAAGAAAAATATCGGTATAACGATAATTGTCGAACCCAAATAGGAAAATAGGGCGCTTTCGTAAAGTTTAAGACCCGACTTAAGCCCTATCGGTATCGCCCCTTTAAGTTCTATAAGCGGAAACATCGCAACGATAACGACCAAAACATAAGGGTTTTTTATAAAGGATTGTAAAAATTCAACAACTATATCTGCCATATTGCATTCAAAAAATTGATTTTTGTCTAAAAATATTATATCATAAGTTAGATAAAAGTATTACGTTTATATTTTAACACAATAATATCTTGTTGTAAAGATTTTTTAAGGAATTTATGACTACACAGCAAATGTTATCGCCCTTAAGACGGGCTGTCGAAGTTTTTAATATGATCGAGGAAAACGACCGCATTGCCGTCGGTCTGTCGGGCGGAAAAGACAGCGTTACCCTTTTAACGCTTATGGCAAAACTAAAAGTCTTTTACCCTAAAAAGTTTTCCGTCGTCGCAATAAGAATCGATATGGGTTTAGCTTGCGACGAAAAAGAAGTTTTAGACATGGAAAATTATTGCCATGACTTAGGTGTGGAATACGTTGTCGAAAAAACCGATATAGGCGCAATACTTTTCGATATACGTAAAGAATCCAACCCTTGCAGTCTTTGTAGCAAAATGAGGCGCGGCGCTTTAAATACCGTCGCGGCAAAACTCGGGTGCAACAAGCTTGCTTTGGGGCATCACGCCGACGACTTGGTAGAAACGTTCTTTTTATCAATGATTTTCGAAGGCAGATTTTCAACGTTCGAGCCCGTTACTTATCTTTCGAGGACGGGTATGACCGTAATACGCCCCATGATATACATCGAGGAAAAAGACGTTTCGGCGTATTCCAAAAACTTACCCGTTATCCACAACCCGTGTCCCGCCGACAAGCACACGAAACGCCAATACGTAAAAGAACTTATCGCCTCGATAAAAAAAGACGTCCCGTTTGCGAAAGACAGAATGCTTTCGGCAATTTACCACCCGGAAAGAAATCATCTTTTCGGCGAAGCAATCAAGAAAATGAACGATAAAGGCACAGAAAAAACCGATAACGTATAACAAAATCCGTGACATTTTCTTTCTTTTTACTTAATTTAAGTATTTTCGCCGCCCGCTTTTAAAAGCAGGCGGCTTTTTTCTTAGCATTACTTTAAAAAAGTACGATAACGGGCATATAGGCAGACTTTTAAGCAAAAACGGACTTAGCGTTTTACTAAAGTCCGTCTTTGTTTTTCTATAAAAACTTGCGTTTTTTAAATTAAGTTTTATTGATTCTTAACTTTTTCAAAAGTTGTTTGTTTTCGGCTAAATAACCGCCGCCTAAAATAACCGCGGCTTGAGCGTCCTTATATATATTTGCACGTATGCCCATCTTTTCACGGAAGTATTCCTCGAGCCCGGGCATTTGCGAAACGCCGCCGGAAAAATAAATACCGCTTTTTCTTACGTCAGAAGAAACCTCTGCGGGAAGCTTGGATAAAACCATACCCGTAATTTGGAATATTTTGTCGAAAAACATTTGAATCGGTTCTTTTAAATCCTCGGCGGAAATTCTTATCGAATGGGGTCTGCCCGTTTCGACTGACTGACCGCTTACGACCATAGTCGTCATATCGCCCTCGATAAGGGAGCAAATTTTTTGTTTTACGACCTCGGCTGTTAAAGAACCTATCCTTATAGCGTAATTTTCTCGTATATGGTTAATAATCATGGCATCGATACTCATGCCGCCCATATTTACGGTTATGCCGCAAATAATTCCGTCGAGCGATACCGCCGCGATTTGCGTCGAGCCTCCGCCGATGTCGACGATAAACGCGGGTGACGCGTCTGTCATAGGAAGCCCTAATCCCAACGCCGTAAGCACGGGGGCTTCCACGAACACGTAGTCTGTTACGCCCGAATTACGCAAAACCCTTTCCGCCGTTTTTATATCGCTTGCGCTTACTCCGCAAGGAACGGAAAACACGACTGACGGTCTTGACGAAAAACGTTTTACCGTGATTTTGTTTAAAAACCTGTTAAGCATGAGCGAGCACGCTTTTTCGTCCGTTATGCGCGATTCGAAAACCGGCGCAACGATAACCGTACTGCCGGTTGTTCTTCCGACGAGTTTTTTGGCGTCGAAACCGACCTCCTTAACGGTAGGGTTCGAGTCTGTCGAAAACGCAACAAGACTCGGTTCGAACAAAACGACGCTTGCGCCGACTTGATAAATACCGGTGTTTGAAGAGCCTATATCGACGGCTATCATATTGCTACTCATATTAACTCCTTAAGTAATTCGTTTATTTTTTCCATCGGTAGTCCGATGACGTTTGTAAAACTGCCTATATATTCCTTAACGAAGGGATAACCGTTTTGAATACCGTATCCGCCCGCCTTGTCAAGCCCTAACCCTTTGTCGACGTAATCGTTTATAAGTTCGTCGGATAAATCGTTGAAAACCACCTCGGTTTTAATATAGCCCGACGTTTCATAGCCGTTATCTATGACGGCATAGCCCGTATAAACATAATGACTCCGCCCTGACAACTTTTTTAAAAAAGCGACGTTTTCGGGCTTATCCGCGGGCTTTTCTAAAATTTTACCGTCTAAAACGACTATAGTGTCGGCAGCAAGACAAAGGACTTTTTCGCGTTTGAAAACGTCGTTTGCCTTAGCCTTTGCAAGATGCTCGACGTAAACCCACGGCTGCAAATTTTTATCTTCACACTCGGGACATTCCGCGGGCACAACCCTAAACTTATAACCTTCTTGTAAAAGAAGTTCTTTTCTCCTCGGCGAAGCGCTCGCCAATACGAATTCTTTCATAAACAACAATGTCCAAGTTGATATTTTTTGTGCGATAATCGACCTATAGGCGGACTTTTGTGTAAAAGCCTAATCTATTTTCGTAAGCGATGCGGCGGCAATGCTTTGACCGACGCGTTTAAATTCCTCGTCGGGAAGCGTTATGTCTATACTCGAAAGTTCAGGGTATTCGCACGCCAAAACCTTTTTAGCGGTTTCCGTAATAATCGTCCCGCCCTTGCCGCTCGTAACCCTGCCTAAAAGCAAAAGGTGTCTGATTTTATAAAACTCCGAATAATAAGCTATCGCATAACCTAAATATATACCGACGTCTTCGTAAATCTTTTCCGCGACGGGGCTACCGTCTGAGAGCATTTTCTGCACGACGACGAGTTTTTGTGCGGGCGTAAGACCGTCTTCGAACACTACTCCCGCATTATCGGCAAGTTTAATAATGCCGTCTTGCGAAAAATATTTAACGCCGACGCCAAAGTCGCCGGACCATTCGTCGCGCATAGCAAGCGGCGAAAGATCGACAGGGACGAAAGCGAGTTCGCTAAGCCAATCGTTAAGGTTTCCTTCCTCGTTTATATAGCCGCCCGCCTCGCTTGTTCCCATAGCGATACCCAAAACGCAGTTATCTTTAAGATTAATCGCACCCGCAAGCGCGGTAACGTCACCATCGTTTGCGACTTTTATCGGAACACCCATTTCCTTTCCGATATCGAGATACATATTTTTAACATGCGCCTCGTAATCGCTTTCGGGGATTTTAATAAATAGCGACGCGACCTTAATTTTATCGTCGACATAAACGCCCGCACTCGACACGCCTATCGCATCGACGCGAGGCATTTTCGAAGCGGCACGTTTCATTGAATCCATAATCCCGTCGTATTGATAGTGCCAATCCGTCGACAGTTTAGGGTTCCACACGACTTCCTCGCTGTAAACGACTTTTCCGTCTATGACGGCGCTGACTTTTCGGTCGCTGCCGCCGGCGTCGAAGCCTATTCTGCAACCGTCTAAATGTCCGCCTATATCGAGAGAACAGTTTTTCGGCTCGGGAAGATCGTTTTCCGAAACATAAACGACTTCGAAAGGTTTTTCGTATACGCCCGACATAAAATCGTAATCGAATTTACGCTTGCCTAAATCGGAATAATCTTCCTTTAAACGATTGTACATATATAAAGGTGCGCATACGTAAATTTTATAGCCGCCCGCAATCCAAAGCGCGGACTTTATAAGCCTCTCGCAAATGGTATAGTTTTCGTCGGCAAAATTTTCGTCCTCAAAAATATCCTCGGAAAAAGTATAGTTAAAGCCGCTGTTGCGCTCTATAACGAATTTTGCCGTAACGCTTTTGGTTTTACCGACCCTTTCGCGAAAGTTTTTAAGTTCTTCGGAAATCGGTTTAAAGTTTTTGTCGTAGTTTAAAGTAAATTTCATATAATCACCTTTTTTAATAAAGCAAAACAATGTAAGTAAGATATTATATGCCGCTTGTCAATTAAGTTCTACTTGCGCTTTCGCATTAAGCGTTAGGTCGGAAAACTCTCCGCTTACGTACTTTATGTACCCTTCCGCCGCTATCATGCAAGCATTGTCCGTACACAAAACTTTAGGCGGTAAAACGGCGTTAATCGACTTATCGGCGCACTTTTTCACAATTTGCTCTCTTAAATAGCCGTTCGCCGCAACGCCGCCGCCGACAGCCACGGTTTTTACGTTATACTCCTCGGCTGCCTCGACAGCCTTATCGCAAAGGATGTCTATTGCGGCGCATTGAAAGGATTTTGCAAGGTCTTTTTTGTTTATTTCTTCGCCTTTTTGTTCCTTGTTGTGAACGTAATTTATAACGGCGGTTTTAAGTCCGCTGTAAGAAAAATTGTACCCGCCCGAATTTTTAAGCATTTTGGGTAAAACTATATTATTTTCGCCCCCTTCCGCCATTTTTTCGACGTTAGGTCCGCCCGGGTACGGAAGCCCCAATACCCTCGCGACTTTATCGAAAGCCTCGCCTACCGCATCGTCGAGGGTCGAACCGAGAATTTTCATCTTCGTGTAACTTTCCACAACGCCGACGGCAGTATGTCCGCCGCTTGTCAAAAGTCCTATAAACGGCGGCTGTAATGTTTTATCGGCAAGATAGCACGCCGCCATATGTCCCCTTATATGACTTACGCCGATAAGAGGAACGCCCAAGGCGTAAGCAAGCGATTTTGCATAGGAAACGCCCACCAAAAGCGCACCTAAAAGCCCCGCGCCGTAAGTAACCGCCACGGCATCGATATCGGAAAACTCGATACCCGCTTCCCTTATCGCGCGACGAACGCTTTGCGACACCGCTTCGGTATGAGCCCTCGAAGCGATTTCTGGAACGACGCCTCCGTACTTAGACTGTTCTTCCGCCGAACTTAATATAACGTTCGACAAAATTTCGCGTCCGCCCTTTACGACGGCGGCTGCGGTTTCGTCGCAAGAAGACTCTATTCCCAAAATAAGAGGGTCTTTTTTTATAGGTTTTAATTTAACCTTTTCGAAATAATTCATAAATCTATTTGTTTTAAGCCGATAACGGGCTTATAGCGGGCTTTTTAATAAAAGTCTTTAACTTCTTTTTAAATACTCGACGATAAACCCGTCCAAATCGCCGTCCATAACGGCTTGTATATTACCCGTTTCGTAACCCGTTCTGTGGTCCTTAACCAGCGTATACGGGCAGAAAACGTAACTTCTTATCTGACTGCCGAATTCGATTTTTTTAATATCCCCTTTAATTTCTTGTGCCTCTTGAAGTCTTTCGCTTTCTCTGAGTTCGACGAGTTTACTCATAAGCATACGCATTGCTTGTTCTCTGTTCTGCACTTGACTTCTTTCGTTTTGACACGCAACGATAATGCCCGTAGGAATATGCGTTATACGTATAGCGGACTCGGTTTTGTTAATGTGCTGACCGCCCGCACCCGACGAACGATAAGTGTCCACCTTTAAATCCTCCGGACGAATCTGTATTTCGTCGGAGTTATCGATCTCGGGCATTACCTCGAGCGAGGCGAACGACGTGTGCCTTCTTGCGTTAGCGTCGAACGGCGAAATCCTGACAAGCCTGTGAACGCCTTTTTCCGCTTTTAAATAGCCATAAGCGTTTTCGCCGTCTATTTTAAAACTTACGCTTTTTATACCTGCGTCGTCGCCTGCGAGCCTGTCGAGTTCGGTAAGGGTATAACCGTGCTTTTCCGCATAACAAATATACATACGATAAAGCATCTCCGTCCAGTCGCAAGCCTCCGTTCCGCCCGCACCCGCGTGAAGAGTCATAATGGCGTTAAGATCGTCGTACTTGCCTTTAAGTAAAGTTCTTAAACGAAGTTCCTCGATTTCTTTTTCGGCTCTTTTAAGCTCTTCGTCGACCTCGGGAAGAAAACTGTCGTCGTCTTCCTCGGCGGCAAGATTTACAAGTTCCTCTGCATCGGCTATTGTTTTGTAAGTTTTATCGACAAGTTCGATTTTTTTTCTATACGACTGCGCTTTTCTGGCAAGTTCGGTTGAAAGTTCGAGATTACCCCAGACTTCCGGGTCTTGCTGGCGCTCCTCGATTTTTTCAAGTTCGACTTTGGCGTTGTCGATATCGAGCGAGTTTTTCGCTTCGTCCAAAATTAAGCGAAGTTCTTTAAACTTGTCGTAATAAAGATCGGTTCTAATCATTTTTTTCGGTTTAACCTTTTTACGTAATTATTGACAAATCCGTGCGTATAAGCCCGTTAACGAGCATTTTTGCCTCGTTGAGACAAAACCCGTTTATGCTCTCGGAAAGACTATTTAGTTATCTTCCGCAGCAGTTTTTATATTTTTTACCGCTTCCGCAAGGACAAGGGTCGTTTCTACCGGGAAGCTTATCCGCTTTTACCTGACCGCCTTGTTCGGGGAGGTTGTTTTGCGAAAGGTTATATGTTTTTTTGGCAACCTCTCTTGCGGGCATACGTTCGATATTGACTTTTAATTTAAGCAAAATCCTTGCGGTTTCTTCTTGAATGGCTTCGGTCATTTCCTCGAACATCTCGTGCCCTTCTTTTTTGAAGGCGTTAATCGGATCCTCGTTTGCATAGGAGCGAAGCATAATACCGCGTTTTAATTTATCCATTGCGTCGATATGGTCGATCCAGTGTTTGTCGACGGTACGAAGGAGAATGATTCTTTCGATTTCGTTATAATCGACGCCTTCTTGCTTGTAATTTTCGATTTTGCTTTCGTATTCCTCGACGGTTTTGTCGACGCATTTAGCGACAAGGTCGTCGTACGACAAATCGTCCACGTCCTTTTGGGTAAGCAAGTTGCTGTCTTGAGGGATACAACTTCTTTCCAAAGCGGCGTTCATCTTATCGACGCTCCAAGTGGAAACCTTTGTAGGATCAGGAATACCTTCGACCAAAACGTCGCCTACGTAATCGGGAATAAGATTAAGTATGTCTTGGTGGACGTTTTCGCCGCGCAAAACCTTCATTCTTTCGCTATACATAACGTGGCGTTGAGTGTTCATGACGTCGTCGTATTGAATGACGCGTTTTCTTGCGCTGAAGTTTCTGCCCTCGATGTTTCTTTGTGCGTTTTCGATGCCGCGCGACAGCATTTTTGCCGAAAGCGGAGTGTTTTCGTCCATCTTGAAGGCTTTGTACATCGACTGCATTCTGTCGCCGCCGAAACGTGTTGCAAGCTCGTCCTCAAGCGAAATATAGAATATCGAGGAACCGGGGTCGCCCTGACGTCCGCTACGACCGCGCAACTGGTTGTCTATACGACGAGATTCGTGACGTTCGGTACCGATGATTCTTAAGCCGCCCGCTTCGACGACTTCCTTTTTCTCCTCGTCGGTAACGAGCGAGTGCTGTTTTAAAAGTTCGGCGTATTTAGCACGGAGTTCGGCGATGTTTTCGGGAACGTCTTGAACAAAGGAAACCGCCCATTCGATATCGCTGTCTTCGTAGCCTTGATTTCTTAAATCCTGTTTAGCCATAAATTCGGGGTTACCGCCGAGCAAAATATCGGTACCACGACCCGCCATGTTGGTCGCGATGGTAACGGCGCCTTTTCTACCCGCTTGGGCAATGATTTCCGCCTCGCGTTTATGGTTTTTGGCGTTTAAAATATTGTGTTTAATTCTTTCGCGAAGGAGTGCGCGCGAAATCATCTCGCTCTTTTCGACGGTAACTGTACCGACCAAAACGGGCTGTCCCGCCTCGTGATGGGCTTTAATATCTTCGACGATTGCCTTGATTTTACCTTTTTCGGTGGAATAGATAACGTCGTTTTCGTCCTTACGAATCATCGGGCGGTTTGTGGGAATTTCCAAAACGTCGAGCCCGTAAATGGTTTTAAATTCTTCTTCTTCGGTTTTGGCGGTACCCGTCATACCCGAAAGTTTTCTGTATAGTCTGAAGTAGTTTTGGAAGGTAATGGTCGCAAGCGTTTTGTTTTCGCTTCTCACGACGACGTTTTCCTTTGCTTCGATTGCTTGGTGCAAGCCCTCCGAATACCTTCTGCCGAGCATAAGGCGCCCCGTAAACTCGTCGACGATTATGATTTCGCCGTCTTGAACGATGTAATCGTTATCGCGCTTAAAAATATGGTGAGCTTTTAACGCTTGCTGTATGTGGTGGTTTAAATCGGCGTTATCGATGTCGGCAAGGTTGTCGATACCGAAAAATCTTTCCGCCTTAGCGGCGCCCGCTTCGGTAATTTGAACGGTTTTTTCCTTTTCGTCGAATGTAAAATCGTCGTCACGACGTAAAGACTTGACGAAACGATTGGCATCGATATAAAGTTGAGAAGACTCCCCTCCTTTACCCGAAATGATAAGAGGGGTTCTTGCTTCGTCGATTAAAATTGAGTCGACCTCGTCGACGATTGCGAAATCGAGCCCTCGCTGAACCATATCTTTAAGGTTAACTTTAAGGTTGTCCCTAAGATAGTCGAAACCGAACTCGTTATTGGTGCCGTAAGTTATATCGCACGCGTAAGCTTTACGCTTTTCGTCGTCTGTCATACCGTGTACGTTTACGCCGACGGTAAGACCTAAAAAGCGATAAATTTTACCCATCCACTCGGCGTCACGCGCGGCAAGGTAATCGTTTACCGTAATTATATGAACGCCCTTACCCGTAAGCGCGTTTAAATACGCGGGCAAAGTTTCCATCAAAGTTTTACCTTCACCCGTTTTTAGTTCGGCGACACGACCTTGGTGAGTACAAATACCGCCCATTAACTGGACCTTGTAGTGACGCATGTTAAGTACGCGCCAACTTGCCTCTCTGACGACGGCGAAAGCGTCGTACAAAATGTCGTCGAGAGTTTCGCCTTCTTTTAGACGGTCTTTCAAAACGGCGGTCTGATTCTTTAAATCCGCGTCCGACATACTTTCGTACTTAGGCGCAAGGTCCATAATCTTGTCCGCCATTGCGGCAATCTTTTTAATGCTTCTCCTCGAATCCGATTCGAGTATATATCTGATTAATCCCATAATTCACCTTCAGGAGTTTTTTCGTCTTTATCCGCTATTTTAAGGCAAAAACCGTATACTACCCAAAATAACTTATATATTATAATACTATATTTTAACGAATTAGTAAACCTTTATAACCGACTTTTTGCGATTTTTTTTGAATATTAACTTTAAGAAGGTAAATATAGCGAGCGATTTTTAATCGTAAAAGACAAAAAACGCGCGTTTAGCGTGCTTGCGCATAAATAATTACAGTGGCATTAAAAAAGATATCGTTTCGACAATATACCCCTCGCCGTAAAGCGGTATTTTGGAATTTAAAATTCAAAAAAATACCGAATAACGGGCTTATAGCCCCGTTTTTACACTTTTACAAACCTTTTGAGTTTTTAAAAAAAGATACTTGAAAACAACCGCGCAACTTGTTTTGCGCTTGCTTTTTTCGCGTATAAATAAAAAGGGTTGACATCCGAGGTTTAATGGTGATATAATATTTTAAGAGTGATATATCCGTATATCATAAAAGTCTTGTCGCGTTAAAAAAGCAGTATACCGCAAAAAAACGAAACCTAAAAAAAATTAAAAGCAAGATTTGATTTTTGGCGGTTTTTTGGCGCTTACGGTGATATAATCTTTTTGCAAAGGAAATTTGCAAAAGATTTTCCGTGTAAATGCGGCAAAACTTTCGACTAAAAAATATTTATAAGGAGTTTTTTATGAAAAAACGCAGTTTAGTATTGTTCGTATGTGTACTGTTTTTACTTACTTGCACGCTTTTCGTTGCCTGTGATTTAGGCGGTAAAAAAGACAACATCGACAAGCAAAAACAAGAAACCACCGAATACGTAACAAGTAGTTTTACATCGCTTTCCGAAGACGGTTACGACCTATCCGACTACACGGAAAGGTTCGACGACTACAAACAAGACATTCAGAATGCTTCGACAAAAGACGAGCTCGATAAAATAAGGGCAGATTTCGACGCATTCGTCCAACAAATCAAAAACGGCGAAAGCGGTGGAAATAATGGCGACAACCCAGTCGTTACCCCGGGCGGAGACAAGGGCGACCAAGGCGGAGACAAGGGCGACCAAGGCGGAGACGATCGCAATTTGCAAGAATTTATAGACCTGAAGCAACAACTTTTAAATGAAGTGAACAGTGCTTTGTCCTCGATTAAAACCGATTACGAAGGCAAATTTACGGAGTTCGAAGAAGCAGCGGTCTCGGCATACCTTGCCTCGGCTATCATTTCGATAGAAAACTCGATGACGTTAAGCGATCTTAATACATGTCAACGAATAGTTACCGAGTCAAAACAATACGCTAAAAACGTTGCGGCAGACAAGGACAGCATAGCCCTTAGCGACGCCGTGGCGGCAACGCTTTCATACGCAGATTACCTTTGGGAAACATTGGAGAAAACCTACGGCAGTTCGGCTTTAACGGAGTATCAGCGCACGTTCCAATTTTATTTGCACGCTATCCACGAAGTGCCTACCGAAGGGACGTTTTTAGATGCCGCTAAAACGTTGGCAAGCTTTATCGAAGCAACTGCCGAAGAACTCGAAAAAAACGGCGGTTCGAGCACGATAGACCCTGCCTTGCCCGATGACTTAACCGAAATGCGTGTAGAAGGAAAGCGTAACGCGCTAAACTATTGGTACAATTTTGTCAGAGATATCGGCGACGAAAAAGCCGCTGAATATAAAAACCTGTACGAAAAATGCATTGCGGAAATCGACGTTGCGACAAGCAACGAGCAAATAGAAAATATTTCCCTTAACCTCGAGGGAAAACTATCTAAAATACAAGAAACCTTGTTCGACCTTCCCTCGCTTAAAGTAGACGCAAAAGAAAACGCAACCAAAACTTGGAATCAAGTTCAAGATTCGCTTAGCCAAAGCGACGTTGCCAAATACCAACAGATATACGAAAAGTTCTTGGAAGATATCGAAGCGGCAACCACTCTTGAAGAAGCAAACTCGCTTATCTCGGATTTTAGCAGCAGTTTTAACGCACTCGCCGACGCACAGAATTTAGAAGAAGTAAAAAAGAACGCGAAGACAAGCGCTACAAACAAATACAACAACATCATATATAGCGATTTCTATGACGATTTCGACGCCGAGCAACAAAAAAGTTGTACCGAAGCTTACGAAAAGTTCTTGAAAGATATCGAAGCGGCAACCACTACCGAGCAAGTTGACAACCTTGAAAAAGCCTACAATGAAATTGTAAAAGCCTACAATGAGATTGTAGAAGATTTACGCCTTTCCTCGGAAAAAGCCCGCCATATACAAGAACTCGCTCTACGCTGGGAAAGTCTCACTTCGGTATACGGTGCCGAAAATGTTGCCAAGTATCAAAAGCAGTACGAAACTTATCTTTCTACGTTAGAATCCATAAACAGAGACGAGAATAGATACGAGAATAAATATTCCCAAGAGGAAACCAATGAGTTGCTTGAGGAAATCATGGCGTTGGTTGAGGAAATCAACGTGTGGTTCGAAAAGATCGAACAAGAATTAATTTCTCAAGGTAGTAGCGGTAGCGGAAGTGGCGGCGGAACCGAAAGCGGCGGTGACGGAGACGGCGCTATAAACCCCGACGACACGAATAAGCACGTACACGAATATTCCGAAGAATGGATAATAGACGTTGCCGCAACTTGTACGAGCGAAGGTTATATGTCCCATCACTGCAAAATCTGTGATGATAAAACAGACGTTACTATTCTCGCAAAAATCGAACACAATTACGTTGGTGGCGTTTGCACGGTTTGCGGCGACGTAACCGGTGAAGGCGGGACCGTAGTCGACGTAGACGCCTATCGCCAACCCGTTTTGCGTAGAATCGAAATGGACATGCAAGGAGAAGAAAGTGAGGGCAAATTTACGCCTACCGAAGATATGCTATCCAAAATGAAAGAATTCTACACGGCAGTAAACAGCGCGACCACTCAAGGCGAAATCGACGAGATCGCGGCAAAATACGAGGCTTACTATCAAGAAATTTGGGCTGAGTTAGAAAAGCAAGCCGGCGAATTGGAAGAATACAAAGGTCAGGTATACGATGAGGTTACAAACGCTTGGGAAGCAACGATTAAAGATTATGAAACCCCGGATCCCGAGTGGTCCGCAACTCTCGAAGGGTACAAAGCATCGTATAACGCACAAATCAACGGTATTTGGAATGCTACCACGAAAGCAGGCGTCGATGAAGTCAAAAAAGAGTTGGACGTCATAATAGAAAACACTAAAGCTTACATAGCAACAATAGAATATGCAAACGAAGTAAAGGAAATTGTTTGGTCGGTGTGGAATCGTTTATCACAAGCTATGGACACAACGACATACGAAAGCGATTACGAAAATTTTTACGTGGTCGTAGGGTCATCCAAAAATAAAAACGATGTTAATAATGCTATTGAAGGATTTTTCGAACTTATCGAAATCGTCGAATCCCGTGACGTAACAAACACGCAATACTACGCCGAATACGTTATGGAAAAAATGTACCTTAATTGGTATCTTTTAGCTAAAGATTACGTCGACGGCACAAGCGAATATTTAGACGAATATAGCAAACTCGTTGACGAAGTAAAAATGCTTACCGACTGCGATGTAAGCGGAGCAACGAATGAGAATATAAAAGAAAAAGTTGCTACTATATACGCTAAATTCGAAGCCTTAATCGTAAAAGTTAAAAATTATAAGCCGACAACGGCAGCATAACGTTTAGCATCATCGTTATATAGCAAATTTTCAGGCTGTTTTGAAAACTACTAAAAAAACATTATAAACGAGGGGCTGTCGCGACAAGCGACAGCCCACTTTTTTTGTCTTTTCAACTTGCTTTTTTTGCTTTTCTTTTTTCAAACCTTAACAAATTTTCTACAATCTTGGGAATGATTTTTATACAATCTTGGGGATTTTATTGATTTTTCCTTTTTTGCAATGTCTTCTTCGACGGAATTTTTAACATGAAAGTACTATATCGTTTAATTGAAAAATGGCTGTCCGCAAATCTTTAACAATTTGCAGACAGCCATTTTTTACAATAAACAAATGATTTAATTTAATCAAAAAATCCGCCTATAAGCCCGTTAACGCAATATATGTACGGAAAGCAATTAATTTGCGGGGCGAATTTCAACCCTTCCGCAGGAAGGAACGTATACTTTATTAAGTCCCTTTAAAACGTTGTCGGAAACGGTTTTTCCGTAAAAGTCTTTAACGGTAACGT
>CAYNLN010000004.1:0-121891 GCA_964398065.1 uncultured Christensenella sp.
ACCAGGCGCTTGAAGCGCCTAATCAAGCCACCGGCTTAGCCGGTGGTACATGACTTGTATTAAAGGTGTTGCAGGCATTATCGTGAAAAGCAAAAAAGCCGAAGTCAAACACTCCGAGCATTACCTAACGCAAAAGCGAGATAAATACGGCAACTTTACAAAATAACGTTACAATTACGATTTAAGGCGGTAGAATGTTGATTCTATCGTCTTTTTGTATGGTTATTAACTCTCTGCCGTCCGAATGTTTCGCCCTTCGTTGGCGGTTTGCAGCACAAAGAAAAGCGTAACTCAACGGCAAAAAATTCTTGCTAAGATGTCTTATTTTTTGAATTAAGCAAAGTATTTTTGTGT
This sequence comes from uncultured Christensenella sp., assembly GCA_964398065.1. GTDB lineage: Bacteria > Bacillota > Clostridia > Christensenellales > Borkfalkiaceae > UBA4636. The sequence continues at coordinate 355 of CAYNLN010000004.1, forward strand.
GATATGGATATATAAAATATTTTAAGTCAATCGTTATAGACGGTTGGCTTTTTTATTTGCGCGTAACAATTTTTGTGCTGTTCGTTGACTTTCGTTTGAAGGACTAAGAACTTTTTGATATAAGCACATACATTTCCCATACTTAGCCGTACTATACAAAATTTTCCAAACAACAAAAAAGCCGCTTGATTTTTACAACAGAAACCAAACGGCAGTGAAATTAAAATATGAAGCCAAACAAAGTTATTTCACAATTCTGAGTTTTTACGAAATAGCAATGTAAAAATATCTGGCATAATTTTACGAGATAATACAAACTTTCTCACAAAATAACAAAAATAATCTCCGCATCGCTATTTCGGCATATTGACTTTTTGCGAAATAACGGTTATAATATTATCGAAGTTATTTCAAAAGGAGTATTTCAAAATGAATAGAGCCGGAGGATATATTACAGCACTTGGCGGTGTCGCACAATATAAAGCATATAAGCCTAATCCGTTGCCACCGTTTCCCGAACTCGAAATGGATTCGGAAATGGTAAATCTGCTTGCAAAAGCACACAACTATCTCGGGAAGTTAGACGCAACCGCCGAACTTATCCCCGATATGAACCTGTTTTTGAGTGCATACGTTAGAAAAGAAGCCTTGCTTAGCAGCCAAATCGAAGGCACACAAGCAACTCTTGAAGACGTTTTAAGCCCTACGGTCGACGTCGCTGTTAACTTGGAAGTCGGTGACGTTGTCAACTACGTCAATGCGCTTAATTATGCGATTGACCGAATGAACGAATTGCCGATATGCAATAGGTTGTTATGCGATACGCATAAAGTGTTGATGCAAGGTGTTCGCGGGCAAGAGAAAAATCCCGGCGAGTTTCGTCGCAGCCAAAACTGGATAGGTTCCTCGAACAGCAATTTGCAAACGGCAAGATACGTTCCGCCTACAGTAGAAGATATGCTTACGGCAATGAGCGACCTTGAAAAGTTTATAAACGACTACGATATGGATATTTTGCTTAAAACTGCGCTCGTGCATTATCAATTTGAAACGATACACCCGTTTTTAGACGGAAACGGACGTGTCGGCAGAATGCTGATTGCACTTATGCTTATGTCGGACGGTATGCTAAAACGCCCCGTATTATATTTGTCGTTGTATCTTAAATCCAATCGTATCGAATACTACGATAGATTAAGCGAAGTAAGGGCAAAAGGCAACTACGAACAATGGATAAAGTTCTTTTTGCGTGGAATCATCGAAACTTGCGACGACGGAATACAGACAATCGAAGCAATCAATTCGTTGATTACTTCCGATGAAGCAAGACTTGTCAAAAAGTCCGAAATACAGCAAAAGGTATTTAACTACTTGAAGGAGCACCCGATTATAAACATAGGAAACACTGCTAAAGCATTGGGCTTATCATATAACGGCGTTGCTACTGCCATAAATAAAATGATTGAGTTCGGCATTCTTAACGAAACAAGCTCAAAAGCAAGGGATAGGATATTCGAATATTCTAATTATATAAATATCCTAAAATCGGGAACATAAAACAAATTTACCCCATTTTCGTTTTATATAGTCAATCGTTATAGACGGTTGGCTTTTTTTATTTGCGCGCAACAATTTTTTCGATTAGGGTCATAAATAGGGACAAATTTGGGGACATTACGTCTTGACATTTGTCCTTATTTTTGTTATTTAATTCGTTCAAAACAATATTCTTTTATAGCTTTACAAGTTTCGTCAACGTTATCTGCAAATAAATATTCTCGACAGATACCGCACAAGTTCAGATCGCGCAATATTCCTTCTTTTGCTGCAGCAGGTATATGAATAATTTGTTTTACGCATTCAGCGTCTTTAGGTATTGCATCAATGATAGATGAAAATTGCTTTTTTCTACTATCAAAAATACTTGTTTCTATTCTATTATGAAATAAAATATACCTTCCTCTTTGGTTTTGTTGCCTAAGCGTTCGCACGGGCGCGTATACAAATAATGGTTTTTCACAAACCTTTTCTATCAATTTATCACTATAACACATCCATGCATACTCACAAGTTTGATTTATTGCTGGCTTTGTATTAGACAAATAACAGGTTTCCATCGTGTGTTTAAGTTCTAAAAAGTATGGCTGGTGAGCAGCAGACCTTAAAAAATCTTCTAACAAATAATCGGAACCACGTACCATTCGATATGAATCTGCAATAGCTTGAACAATTGGCATTAATATTTAGTTGTAGATTTTAAGGGATTAAAAGTATTCCGAAACGTCTGTCGAAAAGTTAATTTGTTTTTTGACGTGAATAACTATAGTGCCGTCGGGCTCGACGATTTCGTCGGAGATGACGTATTTGGTTTTGGTTTCGTCGAGCGATTTTTTGTAATGCTCGAGTTCTTTGCGATTAACCGCTGTGGCGTGTTCTACGCTCAGTCCCGATTCGGGCTTTTGCGAGAAGGTTAAAGTTTGTGCGATACAGCCGGATCTTACTCTTTTCATTTTATGTTTCTCCTTGTCGCGTCGATAAAAATTGTGGCATGCGACGCGTATATTATGTAAAAGAAGAGTTGTGTACGTTTATAATAACATTGAAAAAATTATGCTGCAAACGATTAGGCGACGTCTGCCGATTAACGTCATACAAAACACTTCTTTCGGACGTATATCCGTATATATATTATACACTAAAACGCGAAAAAATGCAAGTACGGTAGTTTTAGGATTTTTCTGAAAAATTCAAAAAAGATTGTGAAATTTCATTTGCCAAAAAGAAAAAATAATGGTAAAATACTCGTAAGTGAGTAGCAATCAAACGCGTAAGTCCGACTATAAAGGGCTTGCGCTATTTTTATTTTTCAGAGGTGACTTTATGGAAAAAGTTTTACAAGGCGAAAACAAGATGGGCGTAAAAAAGATTAACGGTCTTATTTGGTCGATGGGTATACCGATGATATTTTCGATGGTGTTGCAAGCCCTTTACAACGTTGTCGACACGGTTTTCGTCATTAATATGGGTGAGAGCGGTACGCTCGGTAATTTGGCGCTTTCGGCGGCGTTTCCCGTTCAAATTTTTATGATAGCGATAGGCGTGGGTTCGGGCGTCGGAATAAACGTTATTCTTTCCAAAAATTTGGGCGAGGGGAATAAGCTCGCCGTAAACAAGATTGCCGGTAACGGTTTGTTTTTAGCCGCCGTTTTCTACCTTGTATTTTTATTTTTCGGTCTTTTTTTGGCAGAGCCTTACATGAGGCTTATGTCCGATTACGACGAGGTCGTGGAAATGGGCACCGTGTATTTAAGAATATGTTGCACGCTGTCGATAGGCTCGATAGGGTTTGCCATCGCCGAAAGGTTTTTGATAGCGACGGGAAAAACTTTGTATTCGATGATATCTCAAGTTGCGGGTGCCGTTATAAATATCGTGCTTGATTACGTGTTTATTTACCCCATGAATATGGGCATTGCGGGCGCGGCGTACGCAACGATAATAGGGCAGATAGCCTCGTTTTTACTTGCAATGACTCTGCACTATACGACGAATAAGGAAATCGACGGAAATTTAAAGTACTTAAAACCATCGAAAAAGATAATTAAAGGTATTTACACAACGGGGTTTCCCGCGTTTTTAATGCAAGCGGCGCTTTCGGTTATGATGTTCGGTATGCTCATTATAATAGGCACGATAAAAGACGAATACACCGCAAACCTTTTAACGGGAAGCTACGGCATTTATTACAAACTGATGCAAGCGGCGCTTTTTGCGGCTTTCGGATTATCTAACACGCTTATTTCGATTACTTCATTTAATTACGGCGTCAAAAACGCCCAAAGGGTGTACCAAACGGTAAAATACGGTATAATATCTTCGATAATCGTTATGCTTATAATAACCGCGCTTTTTCAAATTTTTTCCAAGCCCGTATCCGAACTTTTTGCGCTCACCCAAGAGGAGTCTTCCGTTGTGTCGAAGTCGGATATAATTAAAACTTGCCAAACGGCACTGAAAATTTCAACGATAGGCTACGTCTTTATGGGCGTCAGCGTTGCCGTACAAGGGGTTTTGCAAGGGTTTAACGAAGTATATTCGCCCCTTGTTATTTCCGCACTTAGGCTTGTTGTGATAGTGTTTCCGTTAGCATACGTATTTACTTTATGTAAAAACGTCGCAACGCTTATTTGGTGGACTTTCCCCATTGCCGAGGTAATAACCGCAATAATTTCGCTCCTTATTTTAAATCGGACTCTTAAAAGAAAAATCAGACCGCTTGAAAATGAAAAAACAGCCGATAACGGGCTTATATAAAGACTTCTTGCTTTTTAAAAGTATTTTTGCGGCAAAAAAATCAATGTCTTTGCCGCAATCGCGAAAATAAAAGAAAAAACCCCTTAAAAACGAGGCTATAAGCCCGTTGTTAAGGGGTTTTAATATATGTCGTTTAGTAAAAATCATTCTACTTCGAGGTTTTCGAACAAAAACATATCGTCGTTTAAAAATTCGGTAACGGTAATATTAAAGCCGTGCGATAGCAGCATAACCGTAGACAAAGTTACGGTTTTACTTTTACCGCTCATAATCCATTGCATGTGCCCGTGCTGTATCCCGGAATTCTGCTCGAGCCGATAAAGCGTCATATTATTCTTTTTTAAAAGAAATAAAATTCTGTTTTTAACTGCGTCGTTTACCGTCACTTCATTGCCCTCCCGAAAGAATACTTACCTATTTATTATAATCCGTAAGAATACAAAATATATGAATGTATACTTTCCTAAAACTTGCCAAACGAGGGGTAAAGTGTTATAATTTTAAGTAATAGGCGGTAAGTATTAAATGAAGATCGGATTTTTCGGACATGCGTCGTATATATACGATAGATTAGACGAGCTTAAATTGATAAATGCGCTTACTCGATTTGCAGACGAAGACGAACTTAGTTTGTATTTCGGCGGGTACGGCGGATTTGACGGGTTTTGTTTGGAATGCGCAAGAAAGTATGCTAAAACAAGGTCGGGGATAAAAACGATTTTCGTAACCCCGTATATCGAGGCAAGCTATATAAAACTAAAAGACGCAGTAAAAAAATACGACGAAATTATTTACCCGCCCTTGGAATTCGTTCCGAAAAAACTTGCTATATTAAAGCGTAACGAATGGATTGTTGATAGCGTCGATTTTTGCATTGTTTACGTAAATCATACCTTCGGCGGGGCGTTTTCTGCATTACAAGCCATTAAAAAAGCAAAGAAGCCGTATATAAATTTGTGTTCGGATTTTTTAGCGTAATAAAAAAAGAAATCCTCAAAAACGAGGCTATAAGCCCGTTATTAAGGGGTTTTATGTTTTAAAAACCACTCGCTGAGCGAGTGGATAAAATGCTTATAGCTATGGACAAATAAAAAGTCCTGTATTATAATATAAGCGACTGACAATCGCAAAAAATAATACAGGAGGTGTCCAATGGAAAAGGACATAGTAAGTTTAACACATACAAAGTGGAGATGTCAATATCATTTGGTGTTCGCGCCAAAATATCGCCGAAAAATAATTTACGGTAAATATCGCTTGGAAATAGGAAAAATATTAAGGCGAATCGTAGAACGAATAGACGGTGCAGAAATAATAGAAGCAAATGCATGCGAAGATCATATACATAAATCGGTCGTACGTAACTAACGAAAAATACCTCGTATAGCTCGTATTCATAACTGTTCTTATATCCCCATTCGTGCGCCTCCTCTTTGGATTTTGAAACTGTTTGAAATTTCAAAATACCGTAAAGTTTTCTAAAAAATCTCTGCTAACTTATCTAAACTATTGACAAACACCCGACTATTGAGTATAATATACTTGAATAAAGAGAAAATCTTGAAACAAGTATAATTTTGAAAAAACGAGCGTACTATGTAATTGAGGTGATTTTGGTGGTAGAAAGATTAAAAAGTAAATTCGGCGTAAATCAGCCGATATTCACAAGTGAAATTTTGGAGGAAATGAGCGAATATTCTCGTCCTCGTGTATTTCAACTTTTGAAGAAAGCAGAACAAGAACAAACGCTTATCAAATTTGATAAAGGTGTTTACTATATCCCAACCGAAACTCGTTACGGAAAGTCTCTTATATCGGTTGAACAAGTCGTAAGGAAAAAGTATATTGCCGATAAAGAAGATGTTTTCGGTATATATGGCGGCTTGCAAATGCAACAGAGTTTTATGTTGACTTATCAAGTACCTACGGCAATCGAAGTTGTGACAAACAATGAGACTATGTGGGTGCGAGAAACAAAACTTAAAAATCGCAGTATTATTCTTCGCAAATCTCGTTTGCCTATAACGAGAGATAACGTAGATGTTTATACTATCCTTGAATTGTTTAGTAATATAGATATGAGAAAATACTTTGATGATACTTCGGTACAAAGAGAGGTAATCAACTTTGTGCGAGACAGAGCGATTAAGGGCAAAGACGTGTATGCACTTGCAGGTGCATTTCCGTCCAAAGCAACAAGAAATATTATGGTGAGTGGAATTATAAATGAATTTGCATAAGAATCACCAAGAGTTTTATGATACTCTGTTGGTACTCGGTGATAGATTAAATACTTCTCCGGCTATCATTGAAAAAGACTACTATGTAACAATGTTTTTAGAAGCTCTTTCAAAGAGAGTTCCGAACTTGCTTTTTAAGGGCGGTACATCGCTTTCCAAGTGCCATAAGATAATCAATAGATTCTCCGAGGATATTGACCTTACGCTTGATGCGGAAAATCAGACACAGGGAAAGAAAAGAAATCTCAAATACGAGATTATAGAGGTTTGCAACGAGCTTGGACTTAAACTGATAAATGAGGCAGACATACGCAGTCGTAGAGACTATAACCGATATGAAATCAAGTACCCGATTCACTTTGAGGGTGCAGGCATAAAACAGTATCTTTTGGTTGAAACCGTGTTTATGGTAAAAGCCTATCCCGATGAAATCAAAGAGGCTACGTCAATGATTTATGACTTTTGGAAAGAAATCGGAGACGAGACGGCTATTGAAGAATACGAAATGAAACCGTTTGAAATCCGTGTGCAGACCCTTGACAGAACTTTGGTTGACAAAGTGTTTGCTCTTTGTGATTACGCAGTATCAAACAATACTACGGGCTATTCAAGACACATTTACGACCTATACAGACTTTTGAGTATTGTTGTTCTTGATGACAAGTTGAAAGCACTTGTAAAGGAAGTCAGAGAGGATAGAAAAACACACGAGCGTTGTTATACCGCACAAGACAAGTACGATATTCCAAGTATCTTAAAGCAGATAATTGATGAAAGAATTTACTATAAAGACTACGAGGAAATCACACAAAAGGTTTTGTTTGACGGAACAACCTATGAAACCTCTATAACCGCTTTACATAAGATTATTGAAAGTGGCGTGTTTGAAAAATAACTAAATCAAGATAATCTTAATCCGTTGTTGACCGCATTGACATTTACCGAGAAAGAGTTGAAATCCACGTTAATATAAAAATGGATATGTATGAGAACGGCTTGTCGGATAGATTGCAAGCGAAGGCGAACTTAGTTTGTATTTCGGCGGGGCGTTTTCTGCATTACAAGCTATTAAAAAAGCAAAGAAACCATATATAAATTTGTGTTCGGATTTTTTAGCGTAATAAAAAAAGAAATCCTCAAAAACGAGGCTATAAGCCCGTTATTACGCATTTTTGCTTAAAAACGATACAAAAAAATACAAAGACTTTCTAAACCAAAAAAGTCTTTGTATTTTTTGTAAGTGAGGATTAAATAGCCGATGCGATTAATCGTTTTACTTATTATCATAGGGGAATTTTACACGATCAAATTATCGATTGTTCGCAACTATAGTAGTCCTCGAACAAATCGTTCGGCGTGCATTCCAAGATTTCGCACAAGGCTTTAAGGTTTTCGAACTTAATAGAAGCTGTTTGATTATTTACAAGCCTATTGAAATTTTGGTAACTTAGTCCGAGTCTTATATATAGCCAATACTTTGTTTTGCCTTTTTGTTTTAAGATTTCTAAAATTCTCAATTTCATAGTATATTACCTGCACATTATATAATATCGATATTATATACTTAAAAAATACTTGACAAATAGATTTTTGCGTTATATAATGTAAACATTAGATAATTAAGTTATCTAAAAAAACAAAGGAGTTTTACTATGGCAAAAGAAAAGAAAGGTAAAAAAGGCAAAAAAGTACTACTTATAATCGGTATCGTAACGGTTGTTTTGGTTGCGGCGATATCGATTATTGCTATTGCCGCTGCAAATAGCGGAGGTGAAAACAGCGGCACGGGCGGAGAGAAGGGCGATACGCTTATTTATTCGCTTAGCGAAGATAAAACTTACTACATTGTTAACGGCTTAAATAAAGAGGCTGAAGACGTTGTTATTCCTGCAACGTATAAAGATTTACCGGTCAAAGAAATAGCTCAAAGTGCTTTCGGAGAGGGTATAAAAAGCGTAACGATACCGGAAAGTATTACGCGGATCGGTAAAAATGCATTTCTCTATTGCATGGACTTAGAAACGGTCTATATAAAAGATTTGGCTGCCTGGTGTAATGTTTCGTTCGGCAGCGTATCTGCAAATCCTTTATTTAAAGCTAGTAAATTTTATTTGTCGGACGAGTTAGTTGCCGATCTCGTAATACCCGAAACCGTTGATGGAATCAACTCGGGCGCATTTTACGGAGCGAGTACAATAACGAGTTTGACTGTCCCGGATGGTGTAGAATATATCGGCGCAAGTGCGTTTGCGTATTGTACAGGTCTAAAGACAGTTAACGTTGCCGATAGTGTTACCCAAGTAGGCGCAGACGCTTTTATGAACACGGTTGTTGAAATCGTGACGGGACCAAGCGCCGTTTGTACGGCTGTTAAAAACGAAGAGTTAAAAACTGTCGTTATAACAAGCGGTGACATTATTAGCGAAAATGCCTTTTCGTATTGCACGGCGTTATCGAGTATAGTTATTCCTGATTGCGTTACAGAAATCGGAGAAGGTGCGTTTAAAGGATGCGAAAATTTAGCATCGATAACGCTCGGTGGAAATGTAAAGAGTATCAGTGAAGACGCGTTTACAGGTTTAGAAAAACTAACGAGCGTAAATTATACCGGTACGATAGACAGTTGGGTTGAAACGGAACTTGCAAACGAAGGTTCGAACCCGTTTGCGGCGGTTAAGGACTTGTTTATAAACGGCAGTTTGGTAACAGAAGCGAATATAACTTCCGCGAAACAAATTAACTCATACGCATTTTTAAACTTTAATAATTTGGAGAGCGTCAAATTAGGCGAAAGCGTAACAAAAATTGCCGATAACGCATTTAAAAATTGTGAAAACTTAAAGAACGTATCCGTTTCGGATAAAATAATCCACATAAGCGTAACTTCTTTCAGTGATTGCAAAAACGTTAAATATAACGAATACCAAAATGCCTCGTATTTAGGCAATGATGATAATCTTTACGTAGCGCTTATGCAGGCAACTTCAACAAAGATAACTGCGTGTGCGATTAATGCTAATACACGTGTTCTTTCAGCGTGGGCTTTCGCCGGTTGTACTTCACTTAAAAGTATAGCTATACCTGATAGCGTAGTAGCTATCGGTAAAGCCGCGTTTGCGAATTGTACTCAATTATCATCCGTGAAGCTAAGCGATAATTTAAAATATTTAGGTAGTTACGTATTTAATACTTGCAAGAATTTGGAAGGCTATTATAAAAGTGGCGCGTATTATTTAAGTAGTAACAAAAATATGTACATGCTTTTAATTAAGGCAGATACAAAAGCAACGCAATGTACAATAGACAGTGGATGTAAATTCATTTACGATACCGCCTTTCAGGGTTGTCACGAATTGCAAAGCGTTGCAATTCCGAATAGCGTAACTCAAGTCGGTGAAAAAGCGTTTTATGGTTGTCAAAAATTGGCGAGCGTAACAATTCCTGGTAGCGTAACGTCAATAAGCGCATACATGTTCTCAGGATGTCAAAGCTTAACGAACGTCGAAATTAGCGAGGGCGTAATTTCAATAGGGGAACGTGCTTTCGAAGGTTGCTCTTTATTAGAGAGTATAATAATTCCCGATAGCGTAGTCGAGATCGACTCTTCTGCTTTTGCACGTTGTCAAAGCATGACGAGCGTAACAATCGGTAAAGGTGTAAAATCAATTAACAATAACGCGTTTTATAACTGCAATAAATTGAAGGATATATATTACGGCGGCACAAAGGAAGAATGGCAAACGATCGTAATAAGTGACGGGGCGTTTAACGACGGCACAGTAACCGTACATTGCACTGATCCGGAAAATTAGTTTTGCAAGGCGTGTAACACAAACAAGGAGGTTCGTTTCGAACCTCCTTTTTTTGTAAAAACATTCGTTAATCGACCTATAGGCGCACTTTTTAATAAAAAAGACCGCAAAAAAGACCTTAAAAATAGGGGCTCGGTATCGGCATAAGTCGATTATTGCCGTAAGTCCGTTTTCAAGGTCCGTTAGGTTTTGTCGTTAATAAAGAATTAAAGTGATTCCAAATAATTAACTATATCGCCTACGGTTTCAAACGAGGCGAGTTTTTCGTCGGGTATGGTGATTCCGTTTTCTTCTTCTATAGTCATAAGGATTTGAAGGATATCTATAGAATCCGCCCCGAGGTCTGCCTTTATCGAGGAATCCAAAGAAATCGTATCTTTATCGATGTTAAGTTCGTTGCTAAATAAATCTCTTACTTTTTCAAACATATTAATTCTCCTATGTTTTTTAGGCTAAGCTAATTGATTTGGCTTAAAGCCGAAAGTATTTTTTCGTTTAAATTTTTCGATGTCATTTTATAGGCTTGTTCGATGCAAACGGAAAACGCTTTGGCGTTACTGCTTCCGTGTCCTTTAACGATAGTTTTATCGAGTCCTAATAAAACGCTGCCGCCGTAATTTTGATAGTTCATAAACTCGACTTCTTTTTTGACGGTTTTCATCATAAAAAGCGCGCCGATTTTGTTTATAAAAGAGGACATAACGTCTTTTTTGAGTCTTTTAAGCATTTCGAGGCAAGCGCCTTCCGTGCTTTTGCATAAAACGTTGCCGGAAAACCCGTCGCATACTACAAGGTCGTATTTACCCGAAAGTAAATCTCGGCTTTCCATATTACCGACAAAGTTAAGACCTTTTTGATTTTTTAAAAGTTTATAAGCCTCTCTTCTCAGATCGTCGCCCTTTTCCTCCTCGGTTCCGACGTTTAAAAGTGCGACTTTAGGGGACTTAATGTCGTAAACCGCCTCTAAATAACCGTTTGCCATAACGGCGTATTGTCTAAGCTGTTCGGGCGTAACCTCGATATTCGCGCCGCTGTCGCAAATACCTACGATACCGCCGTTCATTGTGGGCATAACGGGGCAAAAGGCAGGGCGTCTTACGCCGTTTAATCTGCCGATTCTCAGAATGCTTGCACCGACCAACACGCCGGTCGCGCCGCACGAAACGAGTGCCGAGACCGTGTCGTCTTCACGTAAAGTTCTGACGGCGCTTATCATCGAAGAATCTTTTTTCATTCTTACCGCGTCGATGGGTTTGTCGTTTCCGTCAACGGCTAAGGGCGCGTGAACTATAGAGAGTCTGTCTTCGGGGTAGTTAAACTTTGCTAATTTTTCTTTGATTATGTCTTCGTCGCCGAACAAAATAAGTTCGAGGTCGGAAAATTTATTAAGCGCTAAAACGCTTCCTTCTATATTTGCGTCGGGGCTTTTATCGCCGCCGAGGCAATCTATTGCGATTTTAATCATTGCAGCCTCCCTCTGTCGCCGCACGGAAGTTTTCCAAACGTTTTACGTAAGAACGTCTTTTTTTATGTGTTACGGCGTTAAAGCGTTTCCAAAGATTTAATATGGCAAAGTTGTTTTCGAGGTTGAGGTTGGTTTCGGCGTACATAACGCCGTCCTCGTTAAGCATTTTCATAAGTTCAGCGGTAATGACTGAAGTTATGCCGCGATTAAGATACTCCGGATGTACGGCTATAAGCCCGAGATCGATGACTTTCGGCTTTTTTATTGCTTTTAAAAGCCTTACGATAGCCGCGGGCGTAAGATGACCTCGAGACTTTTGAACGGCTTTCGCAAGCGACGGAAAACATATCCCCAAGCAGACGATTCTGTCGTTTTCGTCAAGTAAGACGACGACGTGTTTAAGGTCTATTATAAGCCTAAAATTATCCGTCATCGTTTTCTTCATACCGTCGGTGAAGGGGACGGTGCCGTACAAACCTTCGTAAGCGACATCTAAAAGTTCGAAAAACCCGTCCGAATATTTTTTCAAAAAGTCGGAAACGTTTTTGGCTTCGCCGAAGCGCAAGTTATACCGTTTCATAACGTAGTCGGCGGTTTTGCGCATATTTTCGTAGCCCGTTTCGGGTGCGTAAAGTTTCGACTCTAACCAATCGACTTCCTTTTCGTAACCGCATTTTTCGATAAGATTTCGGTAATAACTTGCGTTATATTGTTCTTCGTAAGTAGATACCTCGTCAAATCCTTCGACTAAAAGCCCCTCTCTTTCGAGGTCGGAAAATCCGAGCGGACCGCACACCGTATCCATTCCGCTTGAAATCGCGAAATCTTCCACGGCTTTAAAAAGAGCGGAGGCGACTTCCTCGTCGTCTATAGCGTCGAAACGGGTAAAGCGGACTCTTTTTTCCTTATTTTTGTCGTTAGCGGCTTTTTGAATGATTGCCGAAATTCTTCCGACGGTTTTTCCGTCTTTTTTTGCAAGAAAGTATTTAGTTACGCACGTATCGTTATAGACGAAGTTTTTAGAAAAAATTTTCTTTTCGTCGCCGTATAGCGGCGGTACGAAACAGGGGTTGTCTTTATATAGGCGCAGCGGAAAATTTAAAAATTCTCGCTTATCTTGTCTGTTTTTAACTTCTATTACATTAACCATAACAAAAAATTATCTTCCGTTAGAGTGGAAACAAATACCTACGCCGTTGGGACCGCAGTGGCTGCCTGCGGTGGGGTTGGTGCAAACGATTTCGACGTTGGTGCTCGGGTAAATGAGGCGTATTTTTTCCGCCACCTCTTTAGCCATATCGGGAAAATCCGTATGACCTACGATGATTCTGTAATTCGTAACGTCTTCGCCCTTTTCCTCCAAGTAACTAAAAAGTTTGTTGACGGCGTTCATTCTGCCTCGCTCTTTGCCGATATTTACCATTTGCCCGTCTTCGCTCATATAAATTATGGGGCGAATCCCCAAAAGCGTGCCGAAAGTTGCGGAAATCCCGCTGACTCTGCCGCTTCTTTTGAAAAATTTCAGGTCGTCCGCAAAAAAGTATTGGGAAAACTTATTGACTTCGGTTTTAGACCAAGTAATTACTTCTTCGACGGTTTTGCCGCTTTTTAGCATATCGCCGATTTCACGGACGATGTTGTAACTTACAATCGTTATACCTTTCGTATCGATTTGGTAAAATTTACGTTCGGGAAACTCTTTTCTAAGCTCGGCAACTGCTTTTTCCATAGCGTCAAACGTGCAGGTCATCGCGGCGGAAAAGTGGACGTATAAAATATCGTTGCCTTTTTGGAATTCGGGAAGAAAATAACTTTTATATTTTTCTTCGGAAAGCCCGCCCGTTGTCGGCAAAACGCCGTTTCTCAATCCGTCGTAAAATTCGTGCAAGTCAACGTCTCCGTCTTCATACGGAAACACTGTTTTTCCGTCGACGGAGTAGGGCATACTTATTAATTTAAACCCGTATTCTTCGCAAATCGCGGGGGTGATATCGCAATCGGTATCGGTAAATACAGTTAACATAATTAATCCTCCTATTATACTGAATTATTACTCTAAGACTATCATGTAGTCGTAAATCGGCTGACCGCCGAAAATGTAGATTATTTCCGTGTAGGGGTAAGTTTTCGACAGTTCTTCGTAAAGGGCGCGGGCGGCGGTTTCGTCTGCTTCCGCACCGACGAAGAAAAGCATTAGTCCGTAGCCGTTGACGTTAAGCGACTTACAAAGTGCGTTTAGAGTGTCTTCGGCGTTTTTCGCGTCGGCGTAAATCACGTCGCCCGAAAATCCTATGTAGTCGCCCTCGGATATGCTTATACCGTTAAGTTCGGCTTTTCTGCTGGCTTTGGATACAAAACCCGTTTTTACGTCGGAAATTATATTCGTAAGTTCATTGACGATGCTTTCGGTGTCGGCGTTGGTGTCCATCATCGAAACTGCCGCATAGCCTTCGCCGACGGTGTGAGTGGGAATGACTATTATTTCCGATTTATCGTAAAGTTCTTGCGCCTGTTTTGCCGTAAGTATTACGTTTCCGTTGTTAGGGAATACGAAAATTCTGTCTGCGTTTGCTTCGTCGAAAGCCTTTATAAGATCTAAGGCGGAAGGGTTCATGCATTGACCGCCGTCGACTAAAGCGCTTGCGCCGAGCGCAAGAAAGGTGTTTTTTATGCCGTCGCCCGCACAGACGACGACTATGCCTGTCTTTTTCCTCGTTTTAAAAGTAAACGACATCTCGTTTTTTTCCAAATCGTCTTCACAAACAGCTAATTCGTCACTTGTTTTAGCTGCGTTTTTCAATGTTTCTTGGGCGTTATTGCCGCGCGATACCGCTTCTTCGTTTTGAAGCGTCATATTCTCGATTTTTAGCGTTAAAAACTCGCCGTAACGTTGTGCGTAATCGAGTATTTTACCGGGTTTTTCGGTGTGTATGTGCACTTTTACGATAGTGCCTTCCGTAAACGCAACGACAGACTCGCCGTTACTTTCGAGGAATCTTTTAAAAGCGTTTAGATCAAATTTGTCTATGTCGGTTTTCGAGCGCTGAAGTCTTAATAAAAACTCCGTACAATAGCCGAACTCCAAAACGCTGTCCTCGGTAAACAGAGAAAAGTCTATCTGTTTGCCTTGTTGTTTGAAATTTATGTCGATATTTTGGTTATCTACGTGCTTTGTGCCGTCGACAAGGGTGTCGCGCATACCCTCGAAGATACACAACAGCCCTGCGCCGCCGCTGTCGACAACGCCCGCTTCTTTCAAAACGGGTAAAAGGTCTGGTGTGCGTTTTAGCGATTTTTCCATTTCGTTAAGCAAGTCTTCGAAATATCGGGTTATGGAACCGTTTTCGTACGCCCTTGCGTTTGCGTAGGCGACAGCGTCTTTAAAAACAGTCAAAATCGTGCCTTCGACGGGTTCGGAAACCGCACCGTATGCCTCGCGCACGCCTTCGTTCATACTTTCGGTAAGTTCTATTATGGTAGCACGCTCGAAAGCAGATAAAACTTTTGTTATTCCGGCGAAAATTCTCGATAAAATGACGCCCGAATTACCGCGTGCCCCCAAAAGCATTCCGTCGGCGGCGGCTTTGGCTTTGGACTTTAAAGTATCGTTTGCGCTTTCCGCAGCGTCGCAGCCGGAGCCGAAAGTCATAAGCATATTGTCGCCCGTATCACCGTCGGGGATGGGGAAAACATTTAGGTCGTTTACCTGTTGACGAAACATGGCAAGGCGATTTGCCCCGCCGCGTAACATTTCGGCAAACTCTTGACCGCCTATCTCGGCGATTTCAACGTTTGTTTCTTTATCGTGCATTGGTAAGTAACTCCTTTGTTAAACGGATAAATTGAGGTCGACGATATCTGTAATGTTGCATTTTAAAACGTGGCATATTTTGACGAGGGTATTAAGTTGCACGCTTTCGTTTTTACCGAGTTTTGCTATTACCGCCGAAGATAAATGCGTTAAAAGCTGTAAGTCTTTTTTCTTCATTTTGCGCGCGGTAAGAAGTTTCCATAACTTAGCGTAGGAAACTAAACTTTTTTTATCGTCCAAACCTTTCATAATGTAAAATACCTCTTTTGTTGTTAATCGGGCTTAAAAAGTCTTTTGCTTTTCGGTCCTTTGTTCGGTAAAAACCGATAAACTAAACCTTAAGTCCAAAAAAGATTATACTCGGGAAGTATGCTAAAGTCAACATAATATCGACATTATTCGACAAAAATCTTTACAAATGTAAAGTTTTTTGACCTAAAAGGGGGCTTTAGACCCTTTTTTGAGCGTTTAACGCTTTATATATTATATAATGTCATAGGCTTTTTTACGAAAAAAACGCATAAACGCCGCACGAAAAAAATTTTTTTGATTATTTTTTAAAAATAGGTTAAAAAACGTTGACAAATCTGTTTATATCGATTAAAATAATAACAGTAATCATTACTGATAGGTATTTTATGCAAACACGTTACTCTAAACAACGGGAAGAAATCTATTCCGTTTTAAAAAACACAAAATCTCATCCTACCGCCGAATGGATTTACGAGGAGGTTCGTAAAACCGACCCGACGATAAGCCTCGGTACGGTCTACCGCAACTTGGCGCTACTTTGTGGCACGGGGCAGGCGATAGCGATTGATACCGCCGATAAAAGGACGCATTACGACGCTACCGTAAAAGACCATATGCATTTTGCATGTACTAAGTGCGGGCGGGTTTTGGATGTCGAAGGCGAAATTTCTCTTCCATGCGATCTAAAAGACGGCGGATATACAGTCGAGCGCGCAAGTCTTGTTTACTACGGACTATGCCCGACTTGCAATAAATAAATTTAGTAAAAGTGCGGCTATAAGCCGATTAAATAAGAAAATTATAATTTTAGGAGATAATAAAATGAAAAAATTTGTATGCAGTATTTGCGGTTACGTACACGAAGGCGACTCTGCTCCCGAAAGATGCCCTCAATGCAAAGCCCCAGCTTCTAAGTTTTACGAACAAGCAGGCGACAAAACTTGGGCAGCCGAACACGTTGTAGGCGTCGCACAGGGCACACCCGACGAAATCATCGAAGGTTTAAGGATGAATTTTAACGGCGAATGTACAGAAGTCGGTATGTATCTTGCAATGGCACGCGTCGCTCATAGAGAGGGCTATCCCGAAATCGGTTTATATTGGGAAAAAGCCGCTTACGAAGAAGCCGAACACGCCGCTAAGTTTGCAGAACTTTTAGGCGAAGTCGTTACCGATTCCACAAAGAAGAATTTGGAACTCCGCGTCGAAGCGGAAAACGGCGCTACCGAAGGCAAAACCCAACTTGCAAAACGCGCTAAGGAATTAGGCCTTGACGCAATCCACGATACCGTACACGAAATGGCACGTGACGAAGCCCGCCACGGCAAAGCCTTCGAAGGTTTGTTGAAAAGATACTTCGGTAAGTAATTTGGAACTGTTTTAACTTTTTTTAAAATATAAAGCTTAATTTTTTCAAAAAAGCGGACGGAAGAATTTCCGTCCGCTAATTTATATCTCTATATTTAAAAAACCCGCCTATAGGTCGATTATTTGACTTTTAGGCGGGAATTTAATAGCAAATATTAGCGATTGTTTAGCAGATAAAGCAATTAGAACATTGTTTTTCGTCTCATGAAATTTCCTAAAAACAATTAGAAATTCAAACTGTTTTCATCGAGTAAAAAATCATATAAACCGATTATAAAAATGCCGTTTTCATTGTAGTGGGGTTTGATTGCGTCTTTTACGACGATGATTTTTTTAAACGCTTCGTTGATTTTTAAAAGCGATTTTTGTTCTTGGACGATTTTATCTTGGGAATCGATAGTGTAGGCAACTTGAATATAATATCTTTTATCTGCTTGATTGCAAACAAAGTCAACCTCTGTTTTTTTCAGCACGCTTTTTCCTTGGGTGTTTTTTTCGTAGAGTTCCACAACGCCTACGTCAACGTTATATCCACGCATACAAAGTTCGTTGTAAACTATATTTTCCATAAGTCTCGGTTGTTCGAGTTCTCTAAAATTAAGGCGTGCGTTTCTTAATCCAATGTCCGTAAAATAGTATTTAAGCGGAGAGTCGATATAGCTTTTGCCGTTAACGTTGTAGCGCTTGGGCGTTGAAATTAAATAGGCATCGGCAAAGTGTTCGATATATTTTTTTATGGTGTTTGAATGTATTTTGACGTGCTTTAACGTTTGAAAAGTATTTGACAGTTTTGTCGGGTTTGTCAGCGAACCTATCGAAGACGCCAAAAAGTCAAGAAGTTCGCCTAACTCTTCGACGTTTTGTAATCTGTTTCTGTCTATGATATCTCTTAAGTAAGTTTCCTCAAAGATGTTTTTTAAATACTTGACTTTATCGCTTTCGGTTGTGAATTGTAAAATTTTAGGAAGCCCGCCGTAAAAGGAATATTCGTTATACGCTTGGTCATAAGTGCCGTCGAAAACTTGCAAGAATTCTTTAAAAGACAGTGGATTAACGTGTATTTGCCAACCGCGCCCTCTAAATTCGGTTATAACGTCTTTGGACAAAAACTTAGCATTGCTACCGGTAACGTAAACGTCCAAGTTGCTTTTTCGTAAGTATCCGTTCAAAACGGCTTCGAAATTATCAAGTAATTGAATTTCGTCGAGTAAAATATAATAAATTCCGTCGTCGACGATCTTGCTTTTTATATAATTGTTGAATTTTTTGGGATTTACTTTGCGTTTTTCAGCAGCTAAATCTATCAAATTTTCGCCGATTAAATCCAAATCGTCTTGAGAATCGAAAGCGAATTTTATTATGTGGTCTGGAAAAACGCCGCTTTCGATTAGGCGACTGTAAAAAAGGTCGAACAAAAGGAAGGATTTTCCGACACGCCTAAGTCCCGTTATGACTTTTATCATACCGTTTAGTTTGGAATTTAATAGTTGATTAAGGTAAAACTCTCTTTTTATAATCATTACAATCACGCTCACAAGAAATTTTATGGGTTTACCCACGATTTATTCAATGGTATTTTAATCCAAATACATACAAAAGTCAATCATTTTCAACTATCGCAAGAGATTTTATGGGTTTACCCTTAAAATTTCTTGCGAGTATGCGTTATAACGGACATTTTGAATTTAGGCGAGTGCCTTGTGTTGAATTTTTTCTTCTTTCTAATAAAAATACGCACCCCAAAGTTTATCTAACTTTTTTGGGCGCATATCATATCGCTCTTAGCCGCCGAAGTTTTTAGTTTTCTTCTAAAAGGTCGTCTACGGACACGTCAAAAAAGTGCGCAATTAGTAAAAGCGTGTCTAAATCGGGCTCACGGCTACCTGTTTCCCAAAAACTTACCGTTTGGTTGCAAAAACCCAAAGCCTCGCCGAACCTTTTTTGCGATAGCCCTTTTTCTGTTCGCAATTCTTTTAATCTCTGCCCGAAAACATTGTTCTTCATATTTTAATTTTACTACAAATTGTAGGAAAATTCTTGACTTCCTACAAATTGTAGGATATAATAATTTTAATAATCATAGGAGGATTTTTAAATGGATGGAAACAAATATTACTGGGAAGGTAAAAAAAGAGTTAACTTAATTGTGAATCTTGTTTTATCTTTCATTTGCTTTGCGGGTTGTATAGTCGCACTTGTTATAAACGGCGGTTATAACAGCGGCTTTGAAACTTTTATAGTTTTTGATCTTATAGCTATCGTCATTGCGGTTATCGCAATGTTTTCCCCGGGCAAAGCCGCAATGTGGTGCTATATGGTAGGGGCTGCCAGCTCCTTTATAGCATTTTGTATTATCATCGCCGAGGATGAAATCGGTGCTCTCGTTATCCAGTTACCGATTTACCAAGGTATCTGCATAGTATTGACTCATTTTATGCGGGTAACTATTACTTTAGAAGACGGGTTTTTATCCGCAGCGGGCGAAAAATCCAAAACTTTAATACCGTACGAAAGCATCGATTATATAAAAACAGGGATTTTTTCCATGGTAGACTTTAGATCTTCTGCGGGAAGAATAAGTTGCGTTTTTGTGCAAGATGCAAACTTACTTTATCGTTCTGTTGCCGAAAATCGTAAAAACAGATTAGCAAGTTATACTACGGGTTTGGATAACTACACTCAAAGCTCGGTCATCGACGAGTTGCCCGAATTATAATTTCGCTTGACCGGTGATTTCAAAAATAAGGTATTTGCTATGAGCGATAGACTAAAAAAACTATTTGAACTAACTGCGAATCAATACGACGAAAGCGTTAAGATAATTATCGAAGCGGGGCAGTTGCTTTTTGACACCGTAACGAATAAAGTTTTCGCGCTTTTAAAACTTAAAAACGTAAGGAAAGAAAGCATAAAGGGCGTAAAAATTGCGCTTACGGGATATAACGTAGAGGGTATCGCCGTAGAAGAAAAAGAATATTCTTACCTCGATATGCTTGCCGAAAGGAACCAAAATTTCGGGGCTAAAACCCCTGTTTATTTTGAAAACGCATTTATACGTTCGTTTAAGATACATATTATAGACGTCGTTACAGAAAACGGTGCGGTCGTTTTCGGTAATAAAACCTTAACGAGATTGCCCGAAATAACTTCGCTTGAAGAATATTTTAAAACCGACGAATACGCCGAACAAGGATATTTAGTAGAAGGCGAATACGTTGACGAGTATAATAGACTTGTTGGCAATAAAGGTACTGTTGTTCCGATGAAGTGCGGATATTTGTGGTTATGTTCTTGCGGCAAATATAACTCTCTCGAAGACGAAACCTGCTATGATTGCGGGACTTCTTTCGAAAAAGAATTGCAGTACCTCGATAAAGAATCGATAGCATTGTCTTACGGACAAAGAATTGAAAGCGAAAGAAAACAATCGGATTACGATTACGCTTGCGGATTGCTAACCTATAATACGGTTAGTCAAGTTAAAGAAGCGACAGAACTATTCGAAAATTTAGGCGATTACGAAGATTCCGCCGAAAAACTGAAAGAGTGTTACGACCTTTTACCCCAACTTGAAAAAAAGGAAGCCGCCGAAAAAGTCGTAAATGATAAAAAGCGCAAGAAACGCAAAAAAGGTTTCTTGATATCGTTGTGTGCAATACTTATAACGGCAATCGTAATATTTATTGTTGAAATCAACAATCCGTATAAGTTTGCGTATGATCGGGAAAATGACGCTTACATATTAACCGAAGCAAAACGGTTTGTGCGCAATTATTATATATCGGCTGAAATACCCGAAGAACATAAGGGAAAGCCGGTTTATGCGATCGGTGAATATGCGTTTGAATGTTGTAGCAGTTTAGAAAGCATAACAATCCCCGACAGCGTAACTTCGATTGGTAGTTGGGCGTTCGCTTATTGCAAAAGTTTGACAAGCATAACAATCCCGGACAGCGTAACTTCGATTGGTGATGAAGCGTTCTGGGGTTGTAGCGGTCTAACAAGTGTATCAATCGGTAACGGTGTGACTTCGATCGGTGATTATGCGTTCGAAGGTTGTAGCAGTCTAACATACAACGAATACGATAACGCCTATTATTTAGGCAAGAATGGCAATCCTTATTTGGGTTTAGTTAAAGCAAAAAACACCTCTATTACTTCTTGCACTATTAATGAAAAAACGAAGGTTATTTATAATTCTGCGTTCAAAGGTTGTAGCAGTCTAACAAGTATAACAATCCCCGACAGCGTTACTTCGATTGGTGAGGATGCGTTCGAATTATGTAGCAGTCTAACAAGTATAACAATCGGCAATGGTGTTACTTCGATTGGTGAGGATGCGTTCTATTGTTGTAGCGGTCTAACAAGTATAACAATCCCCGATAGCGTTACTTCGATTGGCAATGGGGCATTTACGTTTTGTAGTAAACTAAAAAGCATAAAGTTTGCGGATACGACTACTTGGTATCGCACAAGTTCTTTCGTCGACTTCCAAAACAGAACCGACGGAATTTTTACAGACGTTACAAATCGTTCGGCAAATATGTGGTATTTTACTTCAATTTACGGCAACTATTATTGGTATAAGTTATAAGTTAAAATTTAATTTTAAATTGATCGCTATTAAAAAAGCAAAAAAATAAGTTGTTGTTTTTTTGCAATTATATTGCGTTTAAACTTGTAAAGTAATTACTTATTTTTAACACTAAAAACCCGCCTAAAAGGTTCGATAATCGACCTATAGGCGGGCTTTTTTTGTTTTTCAAAAACAAAAGGCGCAAAAGTAATCGTAAAAATATCGCTTATTAAGTCAATATTTTAAAGGGCGCGAATTCGAGTCCTTTAAAATACCCTCGACAAGACTTTTTTCTGAAAACGAAAAAACACAAAAGACATTTTTAGACGAGACAATTGAAAAAACGGCTGCTTTAAGCCTTCGCTTAATCAAAATTACAATCGCCCAAAACAGTGCAAAATTAGGCGAATAACTCAACATTTTGTATTTACGAGGATTTAAGCTTGTTGTATCGGCATCATTTCAATCAAGGTTTTAAGCAATAGTTTTTTCCGTTGACAACAAGGGCTTTTCCGATACACTCTTTTTCTCTATCCCCAAAAAACCTTTATTTGCAACAAGTTATCCTGCGTTTTGTCCGTAATTCCGACAAAAATTATCTTGCGTTTTATCTGGGAAATCGACAAAAATTATCTTGCGTTTTGTCGGAAACTGTGCTATAATACAAGCGAGAAAACTTGCTTGCAAGGGTTTTTGAGCGAAGTATTTCAACAGAAACGGCGGATTACGACAGTAATACGCAAAGCAACGGCAGTTGCGACAAAATTTTAATTTTGTTACGTTTCAATGCTATAATACAAGCGAGAAAACTTGCTTGCAAGGGTTTTTGAGCGAAGTATTTCAACAGAAACGGCGGATTACGACAGTAATACGCAAAGCAACGGCAGTTGCGACAAAATTTTAATTTTGTTACGTTTCAATGTTATAATACCATTGAAAATAATTCAAATCATTTATTTGAGGTGTTTTATGTTTGAACGAAAAATCTATAAAAAGTTGTTGGATTGGAAACAAAACGGTGCCGGAGAAAAAGCATTACTCATTGAGGGAGCAAGACGAATAGGGAAATCTACCATTGCAGAAGAATTCGGAAAAAAAGAGTATAAAAGTTATATTCTAGTTGATTTTAACGATATCAGCAATGTCGTTATAGATGCGTTCGAAAAGTATTTAAACGATCTTGACACTTTCTTTTTAATCTTGTCAACCGAATATAATAAAACTCTTTATCCCAAAGAGTCGCTTATTATTTTTGATGAAATTCAAAAATATCCAAAGGCTCGCCAATCTATTAAAAAGTTAGTAAAAGACGGTAGATACGATTATATAGAAACAGGTTCGTTAATTTCTATAAGGGAAAATGTTAAACAAATCACTATACCATCGGAAGAAAGACGTATAAAGATGTTCCCGATGGATTTTGAAGAATTCTGCTGGGCCCTTGGAGAAACCAAGATGGTGGACTATATCCATAAATGTTTTAATGACGTTAAACCGCTTGAAGAAGCATTGCACCATAAAGCAATGATGCTTTTTAAGCAATATATTCTTGTCGGGGGAATGCCAAAAGCCGTAGCAAAATATATTGACAACAATCGTAGTTTTGCTGATGCCGATATAGAAAAACGAGACATATTATCTCTTTATCGTAGTGATATTGGCAAAATCGATAGAAGTTATCGTTCAAGAGTTCTTTCGATATTTGACCAAATCCCTGCATTTTTGTCTCAACACGAGAAAAGAGTGCGTTTGTCGTCAATAGAAGAAAAATCGACATTCCCAATGTATGAAGACACTTTCTTTTGGCTTGGTGATTCGATGATTGTAAATGAATGTTTTAACTGTGCAGATCCAAATGTTGGTTTATCCTTAAACGAGGAAAGGACTGCGTTAAAATGTTATATGGGCGACACCGGATTATTGGTGAGTCATGCGTTCGACGAAAATGAACTTGCAGAAGAAAATCTATACAAACAAATCTTGCATGATAAACTATCAATAAATGAAGGGATGATTTTTGAGAACGCAATAGCTCAATGTTTGGTGGCAAACGGATATAGGTTATTCTTCTATACACAATATAATTCTGAGAAGAAACGTAATGATATCGAAATAGATTTTTTAATTTCTAATGGAAGCAAAACAAAACAAAAACTGTTTCCGATAGAAGTAAAATCCGGAGTAAGGTATACAACTACATCCTTGGCCAATTTTATGGAAAAATATCATAGCCGTATAGGACAAGCATATATAATTCATACCAAAAACCTATGCAAACAAGGAGAAATACTTTGTATTCCGTCATATATGGCGATTTGTTTGTAAATAAAGTGTAGGAAAAGAGCGCTGTTTCAAAAAGAGACGGCGTTTTTTGTATTATGGACGAGGATATAGCCGGACCTATTGGACTCGAGGATAAAAAACTACTGCTTTTTGACGACTTCACTGTTGGGACGAAGGCTTTTACATGGGCAAGGTTTCGCCCGAAGTAATAAGCCAAATGCGAAAAGTAAACTAACAATAAAATGATGATTGTGGAAACGGAAATAAGGCGAAAGATTGCCAAGCGGTTTAGCGGCGACTTCGCCTTCCGGTTTCACCCTCATTTTTAGGTTCGGTTTATTTGATTTGTATTACGAGCGTGTGCTTGTCTCGGCGGAGCGTAGCGACGCCGACTTGTTCAAGATTTGACACATAATTATTAAGTCAATATTTTAAAGGGCGCGAATTCGAGCCATTTAAAATACCTACGACAAGACTTTTTTCTGAAAACGAAAAAATAGAAATAACTTTATAAGTCGTGTTTAATAAAAACGGCTATCGCTATCATTCGCCTAATCAAAATTACAATCGCCCAAAACAGTGCAAAATTAGCCGAATAACTCAACATTTTGTATTTATGGGGAAAATAAGCCTAAAACATTTTGTATTTATGGGGAAAACAAGCCTAAAACATTTTGTATTTATGTGGATTTGAGCGTTAAAAAATATTGATTTTTGAAATGAAATGTGATACAATAGCAATGTAAAAAGTTTGCGGAGGTAAAATATGGTACTTAAACGTAAGATTTACGAACGATTTTTAGATTGGAAAGCAAATTGGGCAAGTAAAAGAGCGTTGCTTGTACAAGGTGCAAGGCGAATTGGGAAATCTACGATAGTAGAAGAATTTGCGAAGAATGAATATGAAACTTATATACTTATCAATTTTCAATCAGACCTTAATAAAGTCGAACAACTTTTCAAAAACGATATTTCAGACCTTGATACTTTTTTTAGAAATTTATCGTTATTATACGGAAAAAGATTGATAGAAAGAAAATCATTGATTATTTTCGATGAGGTACAACTCTTTCCGCTTGCTCGTCAGTCTATAAAACAACTTGTAGCAGACGGAAGATACGATTATATCGAAACAGGCTCGCTTATAAGCTTAAAGCAGAATGTGGAAAATATTTTAATTCCGAGCGAAGAAAAGTCTATCAATATGTATCCGTTAGACTTTGAAGAATTTTTGTGGGCAAAAGGCGATACCGTTACGGCGGACGTTATTAAAGATTGCTTTTTGAATATGAAACCGTTAGGTCAAGTTGCG
Organism: uncultured Christensenella sp.; assembly: GCA_964398065.1. Taxonomy (GTDB): domain Bacteria; phylum Bacillota; class Clostridia; order Christensenellales; family Borkfalkiaceae; genus UBA4636. Next base: position 25,788 of record CAYNLN010000004.1, read on the forward strand.
CATAGAAAGGTTTTGAAAGATTTTATGTTATACGTTGCAGTCGGGGGTATGCCACAAGCGGTGGTAGAACTTATAGAGTCGAACGATTTTTCGCGCGTGGACGAGGTTAAACGCGATATTTTGAAATTATATAGAGATGATTTGAAAAAACTCGACTTAAAATATCGGTTTTCCACGTCGCTTATTTTAGACGCCATTCCGTCGGAATTGTCTACGCAAAGCAGATTATTCCGCGCTATTACGTTGGGCAAGAATAATAGAGTGGCAAAAACGTATAGTTCTTACGAGGCAATTAACGATTCAATGATAGTAAATATAGCGAATAATTGTACCGATCCGAACGTTGGCTTGAACCGCACGAAAGATTATTCTACGCAAAAAATTTATATGGGTGATACAGGCTTATTGGTAACGGCGATTTTTGCCGATTCAAAACTACCGATAGAGGAGTCGATATATAAGCAGTTAATCGTCGATAAACTCGGCGTAAATATCGGAATGGTTATGGAGAATGTTGTTGCTCAATCGCTTGTTTGTTCGGGATATGAATTGTTTTTCCATCGTTTTGACAGATACGAAGTCGATTTCTTGCTTACGACGGGAAAGAAACTCGTACCTATCGAGGTAAAATCATCTTCTTACAGTACACATAAATCATTGGATGAATTTCAAGATAAATATTCCGATAGAGTGAAAAACTCTTACATTATTTATAGCAAAGATTTGAAACGTGAAGGAAATATAACGTATATTCCTTTTTATATGACAATGTTTTTATAAGCATATTTTCAAACGGTAAATTTTATACAAAGGCTTGATACCTAAAAAACACGGATAGTTAAATTAAATCGCAAGTCTTTTGCGATTTATTCTAAAAGACTGCGATAGCGAATGCGTTTTATACACAAACGAGATAATTCGTGGAATTAAAAAAATCGGTTTAAATGGCAAAATTATGTTAATATTTTAATACGCAGTCTACTTTTACAATTTTTTAACAATTCGTTAACAAAATAAAAAATAGAAGGATGTAAAATAAAAAAGCTAAAAACGAAAGTTTGGTAGCAAAAGTTATTAAAAGTTTTTGCCGAAAGGCAAAAGGTTTACTTTGTAAAGTATATAATAAGCGTAAAAACAACGAGAGGTTGAGTGTTATGGTTAAAATTTTAGTTGCCGAGGATGATAGGGCATTAAACGGGTTAGTGTGTGCCTACTTATCCGATTGCGGTTACGAAACCGTTTCCTGCGCCGACGGCGAGGAAGCCTTAGACGCTTTGGACAAACAACAATTCGATATGATAATAACCGACGTAATGATGCCGAAGGTCGACGGGTTCGAACTTGCGTCTTCCGTTAGATTAACCGACAAAAACATACCGATATTATTTATGACGGCGTTAGACGACAAGCCGTCTAAGCAATACGGGTACAAATTGGGAATAGACGATTACGTCGTAAAGCCTTTCGATGCGGAAATTTTAATGCTTAGGGTTGCGGCGCTTTTACGCAGAGCAAATGTAGAAAAATCCCGTGAAATCACAGTCGGCAATTTAAGAATGAACAAAGACGAGTACACCGCCTACGTAGACGGTAAGGAGCTACCTTTGACCGTTAGGGAATTTGACCTTCTATACAAGTTTTTGTCTTTCCCGAAACGCTGTTTTTCGCGGGCGCAGCTTATGGCTGAATTTTGGGATTACGAAAGTTCGGCAACCTCGCGCACGGTAGACGTTTATATGGCAAAGTTAAGAGAAAAGACTTCCGTTTGTGACGGTTTCGAGATAGTAACCGTCCACGGACTCGGGTACAAGGCGGTACTGAAATGAAACGAAAAAGAGGCGTTAAACGGCTTATAGGCGGATATTTAGGATTTTTTGCCGTTGTTGCGCTAACGGTTACGGCGGCGGTAATTATATATAGCGCCGTAAACGACGTATACGACGGCGACAGAAAAACGATATCGATAATTATGTTGGTCGTATGCTTAGCGTTGTCGCTTTTTTGCGCTACGTTCGACGCTATACGGCGAAAGTTTACGGTCGATAGGTCGATAGACAAAATACTTAACGCAACCGAGATGATAACGGAAGGTAATTTTAACGTACGGCTTACGCCACGGCACGATTATAACAACTACGACGACCTCGACTTAATAATGCAAAACATAAACGAAATGGCACTCGAACTTAGCAAAAACGAGGTCTTGAAAAGCGATTTTATTTCAAACGTTTCGCACGAGATAAAAACGCCGATTGCCGTAATACAAAACTACGCGGCGGCTTTAAGCGATAAAAATCTTTCGCAAAAAAAGCGTGAAGAATACCTTGTAACCTTAAACCGCGCGGTCAAACGTCTTAACGATTTAGTAATGAACGTTTTACGGCTTAATAAATTAGAAAGTGGGGCTATAAGCCCGAAATCGGATAAAATTCGCTTAGACGAAATGCTTACCGAAGCGGTGTTTTCCTTCGAGGATTTAATTGAAAAAAAGTCTCTTAACCTAAAATGCGACTTTGACGAAGTTACCGTTTTATCAGCAATCTCGCATCTCGAACTAATATGGAACAATCTTTTATCGAACGCTATAAAGTTTACGCCCGAAGGCGGTCAAATTATTATTTCTTTAAAACAAAGCGACGGTAAAGCCGTAGTTCGGTTTAAAGACAGCGGTATCGGCATGGACGAGGAAACGGGAAAACGCATTTTCGATAAATTTTACCAAGGCGACACCTCGCATAAAACGGAAGGAAACGGTTTAGGTTTGGCGCTCGTCAAAAAGGCGGTCGGCGTGTTAGGCGGAAATATTTCCGTCGAAAGCAAAATCGGCGAGGGGACAATCTTTACCGTTCGGCTCGGCGGCGTTATTGACTCGGCGACGTAGTACATGAAAAATAAATTTTGTAAAATTTTAAAAAGACCGCACGGCATTTTTTTGGTTGCGGTATACCTTTTAACCCTGCTTTTTTCCGCACTTTCGATTTTTTTAGCCGTAAAGCAAGACGGGTTAAAAGCAACGTTGCGGATTTGCTCCTATATAGTCTACGGGGCAGCGGGAATATTGCTGTTTTATAGCGCATATACGATAATTTTTTACGCATCTGCGATAAAACGTTTCGGCAAGGCGCTTTTAAAAAAGAACGCGCTTACCGAGAAAATGCTGTTAAGTTACGGCTATAGAACGACTGTTTTTACGACGATTTCCGTAGGTATAACCTTAGCGGTGGTAATAATAAACGTCGTAAGCGCAATAAAGTATTCGATTTTTTGGTACGCGGCGCTGGCAATATATTATTTGGTGCTTTTGATTTTTCGCGGTGCGGTTTTGCTGATTTCCGAAAGGCTAAGAAGAAAAAGTACAATCCCCGCGCGCCTAAAACACATAAACGAATGGAAAATTTACCTTTTTGTCGGTGCGTTTTTGACGGTATTGGAACTTTCAATGACGGTAGTCATAGCCTTGCAGATAAGAGGAGACCGCCCGATACAAAGCACCGAAATAACGGCGATAAGTACGGCGACTTACGCGTTTTACAAAATGGGAATGTCGATTTACAACATTTTCAGAGCGCGCAAATTTGAACTTCCCGTGGTGCAAGCCATACGAAACATCAATTTTTCCGACGCTTGCATGTCGATTTTTTCGCTAACGGTACTGTTGCTGTCGACTTTCGGCGGCGAATCGGAAACTAATTATATCGTAATCGTTACGGCAATAACTTGCCTTGCCGCAGTGCTTATCGTGGCAAGTATAATGATTATACGCGCAAACAAAAATATTAAAAGATTACTCGGGTGATATAAATGAAAGACAACTTTAATTACGACTATTCCGCGCCTACGAAAGAAGAAAAACGCGAAATCGAAGACATTCGCCGCAGATACCAAACGGCGCCTTTGGAAATAAGCAGCCTCGATAGGCTTCGTATGCTCGATAAAAAAGTAAAGAAAGCCCCGACCGTTATAAGTCTTGTTTTAGGCATTGTAGGCACGCTTGTGTTCGGACTCGGCTTGACTATGGTTTTAGAGTGGCAAATACCTTTATGGGGAATAGTCGTTATGCTTTTCGGTTGCGCCGTGGTAGTAGCGGCATATTTTGCATATAACTATTTGTTAACCAAAAACAAAAATAAATACGGCGCCGAAATTTTGCGCCTTTCGGACGAACTTTTAGACGGAAACGAATGATTTTGTAATTAACTTTCGGTAAAAACGACGGGCGAACAAGGCTTGCACCGAAGATATAGCCCTATAGGTTTCTGATTGATAACGCACCCCTTAACTATTATAAAAATATCGAATAACCGACCGATAGACGGACTTTTATAGTAAAAAACAAGCCGCCTTTAGCGGGCTTAACGCCCGCTAAAGGCGGTTTTTAACTTGTCATAGCATAATACTTTGCTGTGATAATAGGTGAGTTTGTTCGGACAAAACAAACGCAATCCTATGACAAAATTCATTAAAAAACATGCAAAAGTGCAGTTTAAAAAGCAGAGCCAGTAAATCGTTGTTTTGACGTTACGTAAAGATTGCTAATATAATGCCGACGTTTAGAAATAATAATTACTCTAAAAGGAAAATAATAAAAATGGCGGCAATTTACAAAATATTTACAAATGATTTACAACTTAATAACCGCCGATTAACGAAAATTAAACTAAGCTTTAGTATAATGTAGCCATAAAACAAAACGGAAAGCCGAAAGATAAAATACGGCTTTACAAAAAGGAGTACATTATGAATTTAAAACAAAAACACATTTTAGAAAGTATCAAGTCTAATTACAGCGACAAAAAGTCCACAAAGTTCGGCGAAGCCGTCGCACTCGATAAAAAAGTTTATCTTAAGCCGACGGTTACGGCGTACGTGTTAGGTTCTTTGTCGAGTCTCGTTTTCGGAACGGGTTTATGTATGGCTATGAAAGTCATTTTTGCATCACTTCATCCTGCAATCGGTATAGGCGTCGGCGTTTTGGGAATGGCGCTTTGCTGGCTTAACTATGTTTTGTATAAGTCGACAATTTCAAAAAGAAAGCGTAAATTCCAAAAGGAAATTCTATCTTTGTGCGACGAAGCGCTTTTAGAAGAATAATATTTTCAGTGCGGCGGCAAGGCGTTTTAGCCTTGCCGCCGCAGTCTTTAAAAACTATGCGTGCTAATTTTTGGTTGCGTTATCATTTAATACTTTTTGTTTACTTAGCGGTATTTATATTGCAAGGTTCTTTGTAAAATGCGGCAAAAGGCGCCGCGGCGAGGTAACTAGACGGTTTAAAAGTTTGTCAAATCGGTTAACGGCGTTTGACAATATATCGTATTTATTGTATAATAGCCGTTGAGGTTAAAATGAATTACTTATTTTTCGATACCGAATGCGCTTACGGCAGGGGCGGAATATGCGAATTCGGTTACATTCTGACAGATGAAAATTTCAATACGATAAAATCCGAAAATCTACTTATTAATCCGCACATAAGGTTCGACGATTACGGGCATCAAAAGGCGGGCATCGTGTTTGCGTATTCTAAAGACGAATACTATTCCTCGCCCGATATTATGGATAGGTTTGACGAAATCGAGGCCCTTTTGACGGATAAAAACAACATAGTAATAGGTTACGCAACCGAAAGCGACGCCAAGTTTTTGATAAACGATATCGACAGATTCGATTTGCCCTTTATAAACTTTACTTTTTGGGATGTTTTGAAGATGTACAGGCTCATTGCCGGGCGGGATACGATGCTGAAACTCGATATTTTGTATGCCGAAACGGGCAAAAAGCAACTTATGCATCACGAGGCTTTAGCCGATACCGAAATGACCATCGAGGTTTTAAAGAAACTTTTATCCGACTATAATCTTACTTTTAATGACGTTTTAGAAAGATATAAGGAGGCTTCAGGGGAATCTTTTAACGGCAGACTTGTCTTTAACGACGGCTCGGTATTTAACTACACCAAGGGCGGAAAGACTACCGTCGCAAACAGACGGATTTTGGACGAGCACGTAAAAAGTCCCGCTATAAGCCTGTTATCGAACAAATTTAAGGGTAAAATCTTTTCGGTTGCGCCAAATATAGCAAAAGAGGATTTTGCGCTTACCTTGGCAACTTGCAGTAGGTCTAAAAAAATGGGCGGGGTCTTTACGCTTTCTATTTGCGACGCGCACTATCTTTTAGTCGACGAAAAATCGCGAATCCCCAAAAGCAGAATGAGGCGCGGCGTAAAACTGGTTACGGTGGAAGAACTCGAAACACTTCTCGAATTAAACAGCGGAATGCTTCGTGCAGAAAACGTCGTTATCGACGAGCTTATTGGGGAACTTCCTTCTAACGCCGAGTGGTATCAAGATTATAAAATCGCGCATAAAATGGCGTAAAAAGTATTTTTTTAATTTAAAGCATTTAAATCGACGCTTTATAAAACAACTATAAAACAAAAAACGACGCGACTTTACCGCTTATTTAAAGTCGCGTCGTTTTTTAGCGCCTAAAAGCAGTAAAAACAGCGCAATACTTATTCCTAAAAGCGACAAGATAACCAAAACAAAATTTAATTACGGTAAAATTTACGATAAACCGCGCAAAAATAATTGAAAAAAACTTAATAGTGTGTTACAATATATCGGTAAATCGTTTTTATGCGTTTTTAAGGGAATAAAGTGAATTTTCAAGATAAAATCAGCCGTGAAAAGGCAATTAATATGAATCCTGTCGTGCTTGCGTTTATCGGCGACGCCGTTTATTCGCTTTTCGTGAGGGAAAAAGTCGCTTTCGAAAACGATTTAAAAAGCGGCAAACTTAATGAAATTACCGCAAATATCGTGCAAGCAAAGGCGCAGGCTAAGCTCATCGATTTAGTTTTACCCCACTTAACGCAAGAAGAAATCGATATTTTTAAGCGGGCAAGAAACGCAAAAAAACCGTCGCATTCCAAAAGCGCAAAAATTTCGGAATACAATAAATCAACGGGTTTCGAGGCGGTTTTGGGCTTTTTATATGTTACGGGCAACGACGAAAGATTGAATTTTATTTTAAATTACGAAGAACAAAATTTAGATAAAGATATTCAAAAAGCCGAAACTTACGAAGGTTAATTATAAAATGAAAGTTGAAGGAAGAAACGCAGTTTGCGAACTTATAAATTCCAATAAAACAGTAGACAAAGTACTCGTTCAAAACGGGCTTAGGGACGAAGCGTCGAGAAGCCTTTTGTCGCAAATTAAGGAAAACGGCATTAAATTCGTTTTTTGCGAAAAAGCCGTCTTAGATAAGGAAAGCACGACTAAAAAACATCAAGGTTTTATAGCGTACGCTTCGGATTTTATCTACGCCGATTTGGAAGACGTTCTTTTAGCCGTCGAAAATAAAGACGGGCTTATTCTGATTTTAGACGGAATAGAAGACCCGCATAATTTGGGCAGCATAATAAGGGTTGCCGATTGCGCCGGCGTAGACGCGATAATCATTGGCAAGCGCCGTTCGGCTTCGGTAAACGAAGTCGTTATGCGCATCTCGGAAGGTAGCGCAAATCACGTCGTTATCGCAAAAGTCGGCAACATTAACGACGCCGTTAAAAAGATTAAGGAAAGCGGCGTATGGGTTTACGCGTTGGAACTCGGCGGCGAAAACATTTATAAAGCCGATTTAAAAGGTAAACTCGCAATCGTAATAGGCGGCGAGGATACAGGGGTCAATAAGCTTACAAAAAGCCTTTGCGACGGAACGCTTGCTATACCGATGTACGGAAAGATTAATTCTCTAAATGCGTCTGTAGCGACGGCGGTTGCCGTTTTCGAAGCCGTTCGTCAAAGAAAACAACAACCCTAAAATATCTCGAAAACCGACCTATAGGCGGACATTTTTTAAAAAAGGTGCTTAAAATGAGGTATAACGAACTTACCGACGAGGCTTTGGTCTTAATACAACGCGGCGGTGACGGGCTTGCTTTCGACGAGCTGTATTCCCGCTATATAACCATTATAAGAAGTCTTGCGCGCACCTATTTTTTAGTCGGCGGGGATGAGGAAGATTTATGCCAGGAAGGCTTAATAGGTCTTTTTTCTGCAGTCAACGCATATGATGCCGAAAAGGAAGGTTCCTCTTCTTTTAAGACTTTTGCCTACAAATGCATTAAAAGCCGTATTCTTAACGCGATATCTTTGTCTCATGCCGAAAAGCATCGCGCGCTTAACGACTCGGTATCCATTCAAGACGTCGTCGAAAACGAAACCGAGGACGTAATGTCTTCGCCCGAAGACAAGGTTATCGGCGAAGAAGGTTTAAAGGAATTGATTTACGAAATCAAACGCGAACTTTCCAATTTCGAAATTCAGGTTTTTAATCATTACGTCGAGGGTGAAAGGTATACCGAAATTGCCGAAAAGTTAAACAAATCCCCGAAATCGGTGGATAATGCCATTCAGCGAATTAAAGAAAAAACAAAAAGGTTAAGGTGATAAAGTGTCGTATCTTGCTATTTACAGAAGATTCCGCCCGAACGATTTTTCAAACGTCGTCGGTCAAGAACACGTAGTAACCACTCTTATAAATCAAATAAAAACGGAAAGGATAGGGCACGCATATTTGTTTTGCGGCGCGCGCGGTACGGGTAAAACCACCGTTGCGAGGATTTTTGCCAAAGCAATCAATTGCTTAAATCCCGTAAACGGTTCGCCGTGCGGTGATTGCGAAGTCTGTCAAAATCTTGCAAGCCCCAACAACCTTGACATAATAGAAATCGACGCGGCGTCCAACAACAAAGTCGACAACGTACAGGAAATTCGTACTAACGTACAATATCCGCCCGTTTCGGGTAGATACAAAGTTTACATTATCGACGAAGTCCATATGCTTACGACCGAGGCTTTCAACGCGCTTTTAAAAACGCTCGAGGAACCTCCTAAACACGCCGTCTTTATTTTGGCGACGACCGAACCGCATAAACTTCCCGCAACTATTTTGTCGCGTTGTATGCGCTTCGATTTCCACCTCGTGTCCGATAAGGTAATTGAAAATCTTATCGAAAAAATTTATGACGAGGTCGGTAAAAAATACGAAAAAGAAGCGGTTTCCCTCATTGCAAAGTCGGGCGAGGGGAGTATTCGCGACGCCTTGTCACTTGCCGATTTGTGTATATCTTACGGCGACGAAAAGTTGACCTATAAGCAGGTTATCGACATTTTAGGCGCTTCGGACTCCTCAAAAACGGCGGCTTTGGTTACAGGTATTTTAAAAGGCGAGGTCGGTCAAGTTTTATCGGTTATAGAAGAACTTTGCGGACTCGGTAAAAGCGTAAGCGTATTAACCAAAGACGTTTTATCGATGGTGCGCGACGTGTTAGTCGTAAAAACTTGTCTCGGCGCACAAGATATATTGATGCTTCCAAAAAACGAGTACGACAGGCTTTTTGAAATTTCCGAACTCGGCGACAATCATCGCTTTTTGAGGGTGCTCGAAATTTTTACGGCAATCGAAACGGATTTAAGATACAGTACTCACCCGAGGATAGTCTTCGAAGCCGCTGCCGTAAAAGCGTCGCTTCCTACGGAAGACTACAATATGGATGCGCTTATTTCGAGGGTTAACGACCTTGAAAAGTCTGTTAAGAATCTTTTATCCGGTGAAAGTGCAGTATTGGTTTCTAAACCTAAAGACGCTTCTCAAAAGATAGCGGTAGAAGTAGTTGAAACATCGCAAAAGCCCGCCTATAAGCCCGTTAACGAGCAATTTAACGAAAAAACCGAGGTTGTTTCGGTAACCGATAAAGAAGATACGCGGCCTTTTGTACAAAAAGAAGAAAAGCGTTTAAGCGGCTTCGATTATGTATCCGACGATGACGTGCCGCCACCGATAGACGATTATATGCCGCCCGAAAACCAAATGAGTTTTTACGGTTACGAAGAGGTTAAAACCGCTCAGAAATCCGATATCGAAAGTGACAATACGACAAAACAAACGCCGATTGCAACTGCGGTTGAAACATCTATAACGCCTAAAATTTCGGAAGAAGTCAACGCAAAAGTTATGCCGCAAGGCGTCGTCAGAGACCGAATTCCGGACGCAAGGCTTTGGGGTACGGTTATTCGTAAGTTAAGGGCTGAAAAGCACATTATGCTTTGGATTGCATGTCAGGAACTCGACGCGAAAGTCGACGGCGAAACCCTCGTTATTTTAGCGGACGGCGAAAACGAGTACAATCTATTGTCTAAAAAAGAAAGCATCGAAGTTTTACAGTCGATAGTTACGCCTCTTGCGCCTTACAAAGTAAAAATTCAAGGTGTCGATAAAGACGGCGGCGAGGAAGAAAAATTTAAAAAAGATGCCGAAGCCGTTAAGGAGATGTTTGACGGCAAGGTCACGATTAAGGGCTAACGTGGTAAGATTTATGTGCCCTAAAGCCCGCTTGGCACCGTTAATTTTTTGCCTAAGGGGTTAAAAAAGGAGCAATTTATAAAATATAATAAATAGGAGATATCTTATGGGATATAAAGGATTTGGCGGCGGCGGTTTCGGCGGCGGTAATCAAATGCAGCAACTTATGAAACAAGCGCAAAAAATGCAAGAAGACATTCAGCGCGCACAGGCTGAACTCGACGAGGCGGAACTCGTCGGCGAAGCGGCAAGCGGTGCGGTAAAAGTTACGGTTAACGGCAAAAAAGTCGTTAAAGCCGTAAACTTCGACGCTTCAGTCGTCGACCCCGACGACGTTGAAATGTTAGAAGACCTTTTTATGGCGGCATATAACTCCGCTTGCGACAAGGCAGACGAATTAACAGAGGAAAAAATGGGACCCTACAATAAGATGGGGGGCATGTTTTAATGAAGGTTTTTATTGAGCCGATAGGAAGACTTATCAATCGGCTCACTAAACTTCCCGGCGTCGGCGCAAAAACCGCGCAACGTTACGCTTATAAAATTATCGATATGTCCGACAGCGAGGCGGAAGAACTTGCCGAAGCAATTTTGAGGGTGAAAAAGGAAGTTAAATATTGCAAAGTGTGCGGTAATTTTACCGACAGCGACACGTGCGATATTTGCAAAACACGCGACTCCGACATAATTTGCGTGGTTAAAGAACCCAAAGACGTAATCGCTATCGAAAAATCTGAAAAATTTAACGGAAGATATCACGTTTTGCACGGTACGATTAATCCAATGGAGGGCATCGGTCCCAACGATATAAGGATTAAAGAACTTTTGGTACGGATATCCGAAGAAAACGTTAAGGAAGTTATTTTGGCAACCAATCCCGACGTCGAAGGCGAAGCAACCGCAATGTATATTGCACGGCTTATAAAACCGCTCGGCGTAAAGGTTACAAGGCTTGCGCACGGTATAGCCGTCGGTACGGATTTGGAATACGCCGACTTAGGTTCGTTGTCGCGCGCAATCACAGACAGAAGAGAAATCTAACACGAAAAGTCCCTCTATAGGTCGATTATCGCAGATTTTTGAGGTTTTTACGCACCAAAGAGGGCAAAAAAATAATAACAAATACGACACAAAGTAAACGGTCGGTCAACCGACTTAAGGAGATTACATAATGAAAAAATGCGGGTTACTTATGCCGGTATTTTCGCTCCCGTCGAAATACGGAATAGGTTCTTTCGGTAAATGGGCTTACGCTTTCGTTGACTTTTTAAAAAAATCGGGTCACAGTTATTGGCAAATGTTGCCGCTTACACAAACGGGTTATGCGGACTCGCCTTATGCGTCGTGTTCGGACGCGTCGGGCAACCCTTACTTTATCGACCTTGAAATTTTAAGAAGCAAAAAACTTCTTACCTATCGTGAGGTCGAAGGCGCAATCGACAAAAACGATTATATCGATTACGGAAAGCTTTATTTCGAGCGCTATCCGCTCCTTAGAAAAGCCTTTTCGCGTTTCGACGTCAACGACAAAAACTTTAAAGCCTTTTTACAAAAGGGCGAATTTTACGATTACGCTTTGTTTATGGCGATAAAGCAAAAGCATAACGACGTTTGGATGAACTGGCCCGACGAACTTAAAACGAGAAATGCCGAGGCGCTCGAGCGTTTTGCCGAAGAAAATCGCGACGAAATACTTTTCTGGCAATTTTTGCAGTACGAGTTTAGAAATCAATATTCTGAACTCAAACAGTACGCAAACTCTAAAGGAATACGGATAATAGGCGATTTACCTCTTTACGTATCGCTTGACAGCGTCGACGTATGGGTCGCCCCCGAAGAGTTTTTACTCGATGCAACTTATCATCCGACGATTGTTTCGGGCTGTCCTCCCGATTATTTTTCGAGGACGGGGCAACTTTGGGGTAACCCCATATATAATTACGAACATATGAAGCAAAACGGTTTTGAATTTTGGAAAAACCGTGTTCAACGCGCAAGAAGGCTTTACGACGTAATCCGTATCGACCATTTTAGGGGGCTCGATAGATTTTGGGCTATACCTTACGGCGACGAAACCGCCGAACGCGGCTGGTGGGTTAACGCGCCCGGTCGTGAAATTTTAGACGCAATCGGTACCGACGGAATTATCGCGGAAGACTTAGGTCTTATCGACGACGGCGTAAGAAATCTTATGGCGTATTCGAAAGCGGGCGGAATGAAGGTTTTACAGTTTGCTTTCGATAGCGGAGACGATAACCCGTACCTTCCTTGGAATATCCCCGAAAACTCTATAGTTTATACGGGTACGCACGATAACGATACTACCTTAGGGCTTTTAAAGAGTCTCGATAAAGAGGCTTTCGAAAGATGGAAGGTTATGATTAAAAAATCCACCGATTACGTAAAGGTTTACAAGCCGATGCGCGGTATGTATAACGTTGTCGAAGCGATTTTAGACATCGCTTACGGCTCGGCGGCAAAACTTTGCGTCGTTCCCGTTCAGGACGTTTTATACCTCGATACCGAATATCGTATCAATAACCCCGGCACTACAGGTTGGTGGAAAGTCAGGATTAAAGAAAGCGTGTTTACCGACACTTTAGCGTCGAGCTTAAAGCGCCGCGCAAAACGTTTCGGTAGAAACTAAAATATTAAAAAACACCGATAAGTCGGGCTATAAGCCCGTTATCGGTGTTTTTTTGTGCTTTGAAAGTCTGTTTTCGAATATATTTTTATAACGTTTACTTGTTTTTCGATTGTTTCGACGTCGCACTTAAGCGGAGGCTTTGTGCCGCTAAGAAGACAAGCGGCGGTGCCGTAACTTACGGCACGTTTAAGACAATTTTCCTTACTTAGCCCCTTTACGTAACCGTCTAAAAAGCCCGCTATCATGCTGTCACCCGCGCCGATTGTCGAAACGACGTCTATTTTAGGAACTTTTGCAACGAAAGTACCTTCGTCGCACACCAAAACCGCGCCGTCTCCGCCAAGGCTTATTATTGCGTTTTCCACACCTAAATCGTGTATTTTACATGCGGCTAAAAGAGCGTTTTCGGTCGTATCTACCGGAATCCCTGTGTAAGACTTTGCTTCGTCGTTATTAGGTTTTGTAAGCCACGGCTTAAATGCTTTTAAATCGTCCGAAGAAAACGAACGCGAATCTATAACGATTTTTGCGCCTTTTTGTCTGAAACCTTCTAAAACGGTCGTAACGTCGTTTACGGTTATTCCTTTAGGAATGCTTCCCGTCATCGTAATCACGGTTTTGTCGTCAACTTCTTCGATAGCGTCGCAGACTTTACGCAGCAAGTCCTTTTGCAAGGTAAAACCGTCAAAGCAAATTCTTGTTTCCGCCATGCCGTCAAGCGGATGAACGGTGATGTTTTCGCGTATACGTCCGTCGGTTTCAATGACCTTTACGTCAAGTCCGTCGTTGTGTAGTTGGTTTAAAAATTCAGTTTTGTTTTCTTTCCCGACAATTACCACGGCGGTATTTTCGACGCCGTTATTTTTAAGAGCACGCGAAATATTTACGCCTTTTCCGCCCGCCTCTACCGAATCGATTTCGGCGATATTTTCGTGACAAGGTTTAAAGATTCGAGTACTGCAGTGAGTATCGAATGCCGGATTTAAAGTCAATGTAATTATTTTCATAACGATATTGCCGTAAAGTTAGATTTTAGGAGCGTTTCGAAGAAGGTAATCTTCAGCCTCTTTACACCAAAGCCCGCCGTTAGCGGTAACGATTTCGTCCAATTTTTTGTATAACGTATCGGTTTTTCCGAGTTCTTTAAAGTCGGAAATGGCAACAAGGGGAATGTTTAGCCCCGTATAGCAAACCTTTTTTGCGCCGCCCGGTTTAGCCATAGCCATAATGGCATCGGGGACGGCGTTAAGTCCCAATATATGCGAGACAAGCGCGCCCGCATTGATTTTTTGATTTTCTATAAGGCTTATGATATCCTTCATATCTTGCGGAATGCTTCCAGCCGTACCGACGACGTGTATTCCGTCATAGTGAACTCTATATAAGTTTAGCGAACCTTGTAAATCGTGCACCGCGGGACCCGCAAAAAAGTTTATACAACCGTCGGTTCTGCAAATTTTTTCAGCCATCGTATATAATCCCGCAACGGGAACCATTACGAAAACGTCGTCGAAACCGCCGTCTGAAATTTTAATTAATTCTTCCTCTGCGTTTTCCATATTCGAGGTGTTGACGTATCTTAGGTCGACGCCTTTTCTCTTTGCTTCGTCCGGAGTACATTTTTTACTTGCGTAATCGAGCCTTGCCTCATCGAGGTCGGTAACCACCACTTGACTTACGCCCGCATATCCGATGGCAAGTTCGACCGCACCTATGCCCATGGGACCCGCGCCGCCGAGTATTGCGATTTTACCGTTTTTCTTTGCGCCGTCGGTTCTTTCGTAGTCGGTGTAATCGGTGTGGTAAAACCCTTTGTACCCGCGAATAACGCACGCCAAAGATTCCACAAGCGAGCCTTCGAAATAGCCGTTGCCGTTATAGGGGATAAGGCAGCCTCTTTCCAAAACGACTTGGGGTACGACGACAAAGGTTGCGCTTCCGCCGATGTATTGGTAGGAATACCCCGGGTCGTAGCCGCTTTCGAGTTTTAATGCGGGCTGAATTACGACTTTTTGTCCGATTTTGAATTCGCCCTTTACGTTTTTACCGATTTCGCGTATTATACCGCAAGTTTCGTGTCCTATGATTACGGGCTTTTCCGCAATATCGGGTGGAACGCGTTTATGCGCCGTGCCTTGTTTTACCGCTTTATACGTAGACGCGCATAAACTGTCCGTTATGACTTCCATTAAAATCTCGTTATCGTTAATAGCGGGTAGTTCGAATTCTTCCACGCGCATATCGTTTGCGCCGTATAATCTTACTGCTTTTGTTTTCATTGTCATTCTCCTTTATGTGGTTTTAAACTTCCGTCCGTTTCGACGATATCCGCGCCCAAGGCTTTGGCTTCGTCGTACTCCTTATCGCTCGTTAAAAGCCAGATACCGAGTTTTGCGTATTTTTTGATGCTTGCCGCTAAATTTTCGTTGGCAAACTCGACCTTAACCCAATCCGTTCTTTCGTTTTTGTAAGGAATCCAAACGGTAAGGCGGTCTTTACCTATTTTTTTCGAAAGTTTTTGCAAGACTTCTTCCGTAATTACTCCGTCGTAATGAAATTCTAAGTTGGGAAATTTTTCGGAAAGAGCAATCATTGCGTCGGGATTTGCCATGGTAAGTCCGATTTTTGCGTCGGTATTTTCGAAAAGAGATAAAAACTTTTCTTTTACCTCGTGCGGAAAACTTTCAAATTTGTTGTCGATTTTTAGTTTGATGCCGGTTTTTTTGGAAAGATATAAAACGTCCGTCATAAGCGGCGCTTTTTCCCCGAAAAATTTTTCGTCGAAATAACTTCCGAATTCATAAGACTGCAGTTCGTCCAAAGTTATCGAAGATAAAAGTTTATTGTCTTCTATTGGCGATTTATCTATTTTGCGCCCCGTTCTGTTGACGGTTTGGTCGTGCAGGATAACAAACTTTTCGTCTAACGTGTAGTTAGGGTCGAGTTCTATCATATCATAACCTTGTCGTACCGCAGCCAAAAAAGCAGACATTGTATTACCCGGGTACTCGGTTGCGACGCCTTGGTGCGCCTCGAGTTCGGTTTTTTTATGGTTCATAAGGATTACGCCTCCTAAATATATATATAATCAATTCTATCCTAGTAGAGCGTTTTTGTCAATATTTGAAACAAATATTGACCGTTTTGGTCAAAAATAGGCGTAAATTAGGCGTAAAAGCGGTAAAAATGCGCAAAATACCTTCATCGTGCTTGTTTTTTTATGCGGTCGGTGATATAATTACAAATATGAAAGACGAAAGACTTGCAAAAATTTTAGAAACCGTCGACGAAAAGCAAAGCGTAAGTTTTAAAACGCTTGCCAAACTTTTTTACGTAAGCGATTCCACATTAAGACGTGACCTTGCCGTTTTGGAAAGCGAGGGCAGAATTATACGTTCGCACGGGTATGTTTTAAGTTTATCCAAACAAGCCTCTTCGGCGGGATTTTTATCTCGAAAAAAGACGGCAAAAAGGCAAAAAACGCTTATTGCCAAAGCGGCTGTCGAAAAATGTTTAAACGCAGGCGACGTTGTTATGCTTGACGCCTCCTCGACGGCGGCGGAAACAGTTTCGTTTATTAAAAACTACAAAGACGTAATCGTTATGACAAGCGGAATAGAAACTTTAATGTATCTTGCCGCAACCGATTTAAAATACTATTCTTCGGGCGGGCAAGCGTACAATAATTCATACTCCTTTATAGGGCAGACGGCGATCGATACGATAAAAACAATGAACGCCGACGTCTGCTTCGTGTCGTGTCACGGGCTTTCCGACAACGGCTACGTAACGGACATTTCGATTTTCGAAAACGACGTGAGGTATGCGATACTAAAGCAGTCTCGTCGTAAAGTTTTATTGATTGACTCCACAAAAATCAACAATAATTGTTATAGTAATTTGTGTCACGTATCCTTTTTCGACGACGTTTTTTGCGACAAGCCGCTTCCGACGGAAATTTTAGCGACGGTAAAAAACTTTCACTTAGTAAGCGTCGAACCGTCGGATTAAGCCGCCGTTTTTTGCCGCGCGGTATTAAATAATGACGGAATTTGAATTTTTTCGCTAAAAAGTATTGAATTTGCGAGGAAAAATGATATAATTTAAACAAGCCGCTATTTACTTTGGGCGGCAGAAAAAACTTACGAGGGGATTATGCAAGATTTAATCGTAAAAAAGCCGACAAAACTCGGTAAAAAGTTGTGGCTGACGATAATAATTTTCGGGCTTATCGGGCAACTTGCCTGGGTTGTCGAAAACGTTTATTTTTCGGCGTACATTCAAAAAAAGATTACCGCCGACGCTTGGGCGACGTCGCTAACGGTTGCCGCATCCGCGGTCGTCGCTGCGCTAACCACTATTTTCGGCGGTGCAATTTCCGACAGAGTCGGTAAACGCAAGCCTTTCGTGTGCATAGGTTACATAATTTGGGGCTTAGTGACTGCGGCTTTCGCGTTTTTCGGTAACGACGCCAAAACGGGCGACGTTTTGACGATTGTCGTTATCTTCGTCGTAATGGATTGCGTAATGACCTTATTCGGTTCGCTTTCTAACGACGCCGCTTATTCCGCTTGGATAACGGACGTAACGGATATTACGAACCGCGGCTTTGTCGATACGGTGTTATCGGTTCTTCCCGTGGCGGCGCTCATGCTGATTTTTGTGGTTTTCGACGGATTTACGCAAAATGACAACTGGACGACGTTCTTTCTGATTTTAGGCGGAATTACCGTGATAACGGGCTTATCGGGGCTCTTTTTGTTTGAAGACAGTAAAAAATTAAAGCCGTCTAAAAACGAAAAATACCTAAGCGACGTAGTTTACGGCTTTAAGCCGAAAACGGTAAAAAATCATAAAATGATTTACGTTTGCTTAATCGGAATGATGTTTTCGGGACTATCGATGCAACTTTGGCAACCTCAAATGATTATGCTTATTCAGTACACGATAGGTCTTGAAAATTACGTCGTTCCGCTTGCCGTCGTAGTCGTTTTGTCCGCGGTGGTTGCTCTTATCACATCGAAGTTAATGGATAAATACGGCAAGGAAAAATTTTTTATTCCCGTAGTCGTCGCAGGCTTTTTAGGCGGAATTTTAGTATACCTTATAAAATTTATAGGTACTACTTTTGCGATAAGATTTATTGCTTTCGTAATAGGCGGAACGCTTGTCGAGGCGTCTTCGCTTATGGCGGCGGGGCTGTTTAATGCGTCGGCGCGCGACTATACGCCAAGCGATAAAGCAGGATGCTTTCAGGGCGTAAGAATAATAATTTACGTTACGCTTCCGATGGTTTTATCGGGAATATTAAATCCGATTATCATAAAGGCTTTCGGAAAAACCGTGACGGAAGGCAGCGCACTTTTATCTAACGGTAGCGGTTATAAACTCGGTGACAAAATTTATCCTTTCGAAATGTTCTTGTTTGCCGCCGTATCTGCGCTTTTTATGATTATTCCCGCAATTATCGTAAAGCGTAAAGACAAAGCCTTACGCAAATTAAAACTATCGGAGTTTAATCTCGATAAAGAAGATAATAACAATTAAAAGTCGGTCTATAAGCCGATTATCGACGATTTTTATACATTATAAAGACGATTGCGAACCTAAACTTAGCTTGCAATCGTTTTTTTCGTTTTGTTATAAAAAGTAAAAAACGAGCCCGCAACCTTTAAAAAACATAGCCTAAGTAGTCTAAACGCAAAACTTTCCGCATAGATTAAGTCAGAAACTTGTAATGAGGTGCAAAATGTCAAGTCAGGATTATGCGGAAATGATTGAAATCCCCGTGTCCGGTTGCGAAATCGTTACCGAACCCAAACAAAGCCGAAAAAGAAACAAAAAACGTTTCATTAAAAAATTCGGTTACGGCGGATATGAAAAAGAAGCAAACTTAACGGATGAAAAATCTGTTTGTATAAGGCAAGCGGGCGACGAGGACGTTATTTATCGACCCGAAGTCGAAGAAGACGATTATACGCCGTATGACGATTTATCTTCGAAAAAAGAAAAACGGGCGAAAAAAAACTTTAAGTGGGATCTTGTTTCGGCTCAAGTCGTTGCGATATTCGTTTTGGCGGTCGGTTTAATTTTAACAAACGTATTTTTGAAGGACAGCGGCATTAACAATCTTTTTAGGTCTGTATTTTCGGAAAGTAACGAGGCAAAAGACGAAAGAACTTACGACGCTTTTCAAGCCTTTTCGCCAAGCCGTACCCAAGTAACGGTAGACGGCGGCATTATTACGCTGAATACCTCGGGCGCCGTATATAGCCCTGCGGAGGGCAAAGTCGAAAAAGTTACCGAAAACGATAAAAAGTATACGATAATAGTGGAACACAGCGATTTATTCAAAACGGTAATAACCGACCTCGATTATTGTTATTATAAGGAAGGCGACAGCGTTTTTACGTCGACACCTGTAGGGTATACCTTAAGCGGCGGAAGTCAAGTCGCCATGTATAACGGAGAAAGTTTAATTACGGCATTTTCGGTTGAGGACGGCAGTGTTGTATGGCAAAGTTAAAATTTTGCGTACACCCGCTATTTATACTGTTCGGAATATACTTTGCCTTAACCGGCAAAGTATTTTCTTTTATAATATTTACCGTGACTGCGGTTTTACACGAAACGGGTCATTCGCTTGCCGCGCTTTCGAGGGGGTACGAACTTAACCGTATCGTTTTAATGCCTTACGGGGCGACCTTGCGAGGCGAAACTTGCGATATGACTTATAAAGACGAAGTATTTATAGCGTTTTCGGGTCCTTTTGTCAATTTGTGCGCGGGATTATTGCTTGTAGCCCTTTGGTGGTTCGTTCCCGAAAGTTATCCGTATACGGAAATGTGCGTTTTGGCAAACATAACGATTGCAACGGTAAATCTTTTACCTTCTTACCCGTTAGACGGCGGAAGGGTACTTCTTGCGATATTGTCGTGTTACGTGAAACGAAAAAAGGCAGTGCTTATTTGCAAAATAATAGGCATTTTTACGTCGATAATCGTATTTGCGCTTTTTATATGTTCCGTTTGCGCCAAAACCCCGAATTTTTCCATATTGTTTTTTGCGTGCTTTATTCTTTTCGGAAACGTTTTCGTCTCTAAGGATAACGTTTACAAAAGAGTACTTTCGTATTTTTGCATGGGAACGCTGAAAAACGGTAAAAAAGTAAACGTTGTTGCCGTTAAAGAAGATTTTACCGTGCGCCGTCTTATGGATTTATATACCTACGGCGAACTTTTAGAGTGTTACGTTTATAATGACTTCGGCACGCGTACCGTGGTGATAAAACCAGAGGAAACTATAAAGATACTCAGCACTTTTAAACTTGACGAAACGATCATATCCGCATATAAAAAATTGAAATAACGGGCTTATAGCCCCACTTTTTAATTAATATCGCATTTTTTTAGCCGCGTTTTAGGCTAACGATGAACGCGGCTATTCTTTTTGCTTTTCAAACAGTTTCCGCATAAAGAGGGAATTTAGTCCGAGTTCGCGCTTTTTTAGACTATCCCGAATGTGTTTTTCAAATGTTGAAAAAAACAATAAAGTTCGGAAATATAACTTGACATTTAAAAAAAAGTGGATTATATTATTAAGGCTATGAAAAAATTAAAAGATTCACTTGATTTATTTTTACTGTTTTTTAAAATAGGTTTGTTTACTTTCGGCGGCGGATATGCGATGATATCGCTTATCACGCATGAGGTCGTGGAAAAACGTAAGTATATCGACCAAGAAGAGTTTTCCGACGTCGTTGCGATAGCCGAATCCACACCGGGGCCCATAGCCATAAATAGCGCAACCTATATCGGGTATAAACGCGCGGGTGTGTTAGGCTCTATCGCGGCAAGCATCGGCGTAGTGTTGCCGTCGCTTATTATTATTTACCTGATTTCCCTGTTTTTGGGAAAGGTTTTAGAATATACTCTCGTTCAAAAAGCCTTTTTAGGTATTCAGTGCGGCGTTTCCGTTTTAATAGTGTCTGCGGGGATAAAACTACTTAAAAACGTCAAAAGAGATATCCCTTCGCTTATTTTGTTGATCCTTAGTTTTATAATGCTGCTTGCGGTTAATTTTTTAAGCTTGAACGTATCTACCATTTATTTTGTAATAGTAGGCGCGGCTTTGGGTGTAGCGTTATATTTTAGACCAAAGAAACCTTCGGATAATCGACCTATAGACGGAGATTTGAACGTAAACAATCAAATTTTAAATCAAAACGAAAGGGCAAAAAGTCGTGAAGGCGATTTAGAAAAAGACGAAACTTTAGACGAAAAAACCGCTTATAAAGAAGTAAGGAAAAAGAAGAAGTCAAACTTAAAAGTTATAATTTCGATTGCCGTATTTGCCGTTATAGTGTTGTCGCTTTTGTTTTTCGGCGGGCTATATAAGTACGTAGCAAAAGACTTTATCGAAAACCTCTCAACCACGAAAGCATACGAAAAATTCTTAACCGTATCTGAACTTTTTACGGCGTTTTTCAAAGTAGGATTATTCTCTTTCGGCGGCGGGTACGGAATGCTTCCCTTAATGCTCGAAGAAACCGTAGGAAGATCTTGGCTTACCGAAGCGGAATTCGCCAACTTTTTAGCGATAGCCGAATCTACGCCGGGGCCTATTTCGATTAACATGGCAACTTACGTCGGCAGTACTCAAGGCGGTTTTTTAGGTTCTTGTATGGCAACGCTCGGTGCGGTAGTGCCGTCGTTTATAATCATTTTACTAATTGTTGCCGTCTTTAAAAACTTTTTGGAAAACACTCTCGTGCGCTCAGCGCTTACCGGGATGAAACCCGTGATCTGCGGTATGATTTTGGCAACGGGCGTCGATCTTGCACTTTCAAACTTTTTTCCGGAAATAGATAATTTTGATTTTACCGCATTCAGCGTTTTCGCGATAATTATAACGGCTGTCATCGCCGGCATATCGATAGGTTATAAATATCTTTTCAAGAAAAAAGTTTCGCCGATACTTTTAATAGTCGTATCGGCGGCGCTCGGTATGATTTTAATGTAGTAAAACTCAAAAGTGTGTCTTTATCGGAATTTAAAAGGCGAACGCCGAATTTTAAGGTAAATACCTAAAAATTTATCTTTAATATAAATTAAAGACGATATTTGCCTTAAATATTTATTGACAAACTTGAGATAAAATGATAAAATACGATATAGCATTTGACGTGTCGGCTTGAAATCGGCACTGTTATGGAGTAAAAAATGAAAAAATTCTTAACTTTTGTATTATGTTTAGCACTTGCTCTTGGTACCTTAGCATCGTTCACCGCTTGTAGCGATAACGATACCGACGATTCCGAAAAAGAATACGGCTTTACCTACGAACTTGTCACCGAGGACGAAGATACCTACCTTAAAGTTACGGGTTACAACGTTACCGACGAAGTTGCGGAACTCGTTTCACGCGGCAACTACGCCGACGCAAAGGTAAAAGAGGTTTCAAAAATCGAAATTCCCGCTCAAGCCGAATATAAGGGTAAAACTTATTCCGTTAAGGAAGTAGCCGAAAGTGCTTTTACGAATATGCTCTTTATTAAGGAAGTTGTTATTCCTTCTAACGTCGAAACTATCGGCAGCGCTTGTCTTGCGGGGCTTTCCAACCTCGAAAAACTTACCGTTCCTTTCGTAGGAAACAAAAAGGAAGGCAACGTTAACTCTAAAAAGACTTTGGGTTATCTTTTCGGTTCTTCCGAAACGACGGGCACCACTTCGACAACCGTTCAATATAACGCGTCCGGTTCCTTTACGTGCTACGTTCCCGACAGTTTAAAGACAGTTGTTTTAACGGGTAATGTCGTTTCCGAATACGCTTTCTACGGTTTATCCGGCGTTGAAGAAATCGTTATCCCCGAAACCGTAACCGCAATCGGCAATTACGCTTTCGCTAACTGCGCTTCTTTATATACTATCGAACTTTCCGATAGCGTTACTTCTATCGGCGAAGGTGCTTTCAGCGCTTGTACTTCTTTAGTAAACGTTAATTTAAGCGGCGTTACTTCTATCGGCGCTTCGGCATTTAGCGGCTGCACGCAATTATTCTATAGCGTAGACGGTTCTAAATATCAAGCAACCGAATCCGTAACTTACATCGGCAAGAACGCTTTTAACGGCTGTACCGCTTTAGCTACCGTTAACCTTTCCGCACTTAAGGAAGGCGCAAACGTTTGCGAATGCGCGTTCAGCGGTTTGACTTCTTTAGTAAAAGTCGTTATGCCTACCGAAAACGTTACTTACGGCAACCTCGTGTTTACCGGCGCAAGCAGTCTTACCGCCGCAAACGTAACTAATTACAATAAGACCTTGAAGCTTTTCGACTTCGATTACGATGCCGACTAAGTTTACTTCTTAGGTTCAAACTAAAAAATCGGCGTCCGCAAGTTAGTTGCGGACGCTTTTTACATTCCGAAAAATTATAATATATGACTTAGGCATTATCGTTTTTTAAATTGATACTAAATATCTCGTCAATGGTTTTTGCGGCGGGCTTTGTAGGTTCGATTTTACCGAAAAATGCCGCTATAAGCCCGAAAACCGTAAAAATCGTGCCGCTTATAAGATAATATATCGGGTAAAAAACGATAAAGCTTAGTATAATCATCGTTATTCCGTACAGTATAAACTTTAGCCCGTTTGTTTTTTTGAAAAGTTTTAAAAAAATGTTTTTCTTTTTTACCTTGACGGGCTTTGTTTCATTTATAAGCCCGTGCTTGTTAAGTTCTTCAGAAAAATCCTCGCTAGGGATAAGTATCAGTGGTAGCGCATCCCGATATTTTAAAAGGTTTTCGGAAAACCCGTTCGAAATTATCACGGTTTTGTCGGCTTTATAGGGGGATGCGTCGATGATGTTTTTTGCTTCGTTAAAAGTTATGTCGTCTAACAAAAAACACGGATACACCGAAAAGCCGTTTACTAAAAAATAGCCCTTTTTACTTTTGTATTCGAAACCTCTTTTTTCAAGGTAATCGCTAAAAATATCACGTTGTTTTTGCGCGGGCAAAACGTTTAAAGTTTCCGTAAAAAGTCTTATACTTGCCGCTTTGTTTTTAACGCCGACCGTTTTTAATCTTTTTGTGCGTGTTATACGGAAGCATATACAACCAAAAGTCAGAGAAAACAAGCACGAAATAAGTATTTTTAACCAATATGGAACGTTTAGGGTTACAAAAAGCAAAAGGGAAACGACAAAAGTTATTACGGATAAAATAGCGGTATTTATTATAGCGGGCAAATATATGGATTTCATAAACTAATTATTGCCTAAAAGAAGTAATTTATTCTTGAAATTAACCTTAATTTATGTTAAAATATAATACGCCGAAGTCACATCGAAGATTTGCGACTTTTTTCGGCTTAATATAGGAAAACACAAAATGAAAATCGGCATTTACGGCGGCTCCTTTAACCCGCCGCACAAAGAACATATTAATATTGCGGTAAACGCCGTTAAACAATTGAATTTAGATAAACTTTTTATCATTCCCGCCAATGTCCCGCCGCACAAAGTCGGCGTGAGTATTTTAGAGGGCAAACATCGCGCCAAGATGATAAACCTTGCCTTAAAAGATTTAGGTTGCGAAGATAAAATAGTCGTTTCCGATTACGAACTTAACTCTGCCGAAAAAAGTTACACCTATTTAACTATAGAATATTTTAAGAGCCTTTATCCCTACGCCGAACTCTTTTTTTTGGTCGGTACCGATATGCTCGAGGATTTTCCCACTTGGAAAAATCCCGACAGAATTTTAAATTCTGCCAAACTTTTTGTTACCCAAAGAGAAGGCGAGGACCTCGAGAAAGCAAAAGAAGTTTTTTTGGGCAAGTTCGGTTGTCGTCTTAGCGACGTGGTATATGCGAATTTCATAGGTAAAAATGTTTCGTCGACGGATATTAGAAACAGACTTTTATTAGGGCTTGACGTGTCTTGTAAACTTACCGAAAGCGTTATAGAATATATATCGTCAAACGGACTGTATAAAGGCGATAAAAAAGCAGAGTTTGTGCGCAAAAACTTGCCTATAAGCCGATTAACGCATACTTTAGGCGTTATGAACCTTGCAAAAACATATGCAAAAAGGCTTAATGTCGACACCGAAAAAACAGTGCTTGCCGCAATGCTTCACGATTCGGCAAAATACTTAAATCCGTCGGATTATGAGGGGTTTAAGTTGGACGGCGACGTACCTAAATCCGTTGTTCACCAATTTTTAGGCGCATATATTGCCGAAAACGAGTTAGGCGTTACCGATAACGAGGTAATAAACGCAATAAAATATCATACGACCGGAAGACCCGATATGGGCATAATCGAAAAAATAATTTTTACCGCCGACCTTTTGGAAGAAGGCCGTACGTATGACGAGGTTAATATTTTGCGTGCCGCCGTCGACGAAGATTTTAACGAAGGTTTTAAACTTTGCGTAAAAAGATTAAGACGGTTTTTGTCAAAAAGCGCCGAACCTGTTTACTTTTTGACGGAAAAATGTTATGATTTTTATATAAACGAAAACTAAGTAATAAAAAAAGATAAAAACGGAGATATTAAAATGGAAGTTAAAGATTCGTTACAACTTGCCGAAAGCATTTGCAAATTTTTATCGCAAAAAAAGGCACAGGATATAGTAAAAATTTACGTTGCCGACAAAACCATAATTGCCGACTACTTTATCATCGCAAGCGGAAGATCTACAACGCAAGTACATTCCTTGTGCGATAACTTAGAGGACTATTGCAGCAAGGAATACGCCCTCGACGTAAGAAGAAGGGAAGGCGTTCAAGAAGGCAGATGGGCGGTGCTCGATTTCGGCGAAGTTATAGTTCATATTTTTGACGACGAGCAAAGGCTGTTTTACCATCTTGAAAGACTTTGGGGCGAAGGCGAAAAGTACGAAGACGCAGAATAATTTATTTTATTTCGTCCAAGTATTTTTTTAGTTCTTCTGCTTTGATTATCGTTGCGTTTAGCGGAATCCCCGCTTTTTTAGCGGGTTTACGCTTTGGCTTTTTACTTTCGGTTATATAAAAAACTTTGGGTGGGGCTTCTTTTTTCATCGGCTTTTGATACCTACCTTTAAGCAATATTATCGCGAAAGATAAAAGCATACAAATTGTAAAAAGAATGATTACGGTTATTACGCCGTATGATGATTCGCTCATATTAATTTCACCGCCGCATTGCGTTTTGGATTATTATAGCAAATACATACTTAAATATAATGACATTTATTAATTATTTAAGTATTTATTTGTCAAATCCGTAACGATTATAGCGGCGGCGTTTTTTGTGTTTCTATGTGGAAAAATCTAAATAGTCCGCCTATAAGCCCGTTATTCGGTAAAAAGGAGTGGTGTAAAAGGATATGACGGACGATATGATAAAAAGCGACGATAATACTTTAAATAGCGAAAAAAATTCTGACGCGGTAAACGAGAATTTATCTTCGTCTATAGACTCTTCTATAGCAGACGCCGAAAACAATCTGAGTAAGATAAACTTTTTAGAAGATTTTACTTACACTTCGAACATTTTCGGCGAATCCAACGAAAAGTTAATCGAGGAGTTCGGTATATATAAAGCGACTAAATTATTTAGCCGCGCAAACCTTATGCTTACGGACGCGAAAATCGGACAAATAGAGTTAAAAAGTAATATTTTAAGCGCAATGCAATTTGGCTTGGGTTCGGTTACGGTGTTTCCGTGCGCGCTTAAAGACGTAATTAAAATCGCAAACGGAAAAATCGGCGTAAGGGTTGCTCTGTTTTTTCCTTTCGCTGCAGAAAGTTTCAAAACAAAACGCAAAGCCGTCAAAAAAGCGGCTAAACTAAAAATTGCCGCAATCGAACTTCCCGTGTATTTAGGCGATTTAGTAAATAAAAAACGACAAAAAATCGAAAAGGAATGGCTGCTATATAAAAAATCGGCGAAAGGCACGGAACTTATCATGGCGGCGGATTTCGATTTGCTCAAAGCGGAAGAGATAAAAACCCTCTTTTTAGTGTGCCGATCCGTCGGCATAAAAATAAAAAATTCGACTTGCGTTCTATCTAACGGCTTAGTAAACGCGCAGGCTTTAGACGACAGTGCGCTTATAAAAGAAGTCAGAAAAGAATATTCTTCTAAAAAACTCGACGCAAAGGATTTTATAAGTTTTTTTAGTAGCGGTGCGGAAACCGTTTCGTCTCCCGATATATTAAACGCTTGCAAAAAACTAAAAGCAATGCTGTCTTTTAGCAATGTAGATAAGTCGTAAAAGTTGCGATAACGGGCTTATAGCGGGCTTTTTAAAAAAATTCGGTGTTTAACGTATATTCAACTTAGTTTTAGGGAAAACTCTTTATCGCATTACGCTTAAAAAGGAGAATTATGAACCCGTTTGAATTAAAACCTAAAAAAAGAGAAACTTTAATCACGCCCGTTAACAAATTATTTCTTAGTCCTTACGACAAACTCGTAGTAAGCCCTTATACAAAAGTAAGGCTTATTTTAGCCGAGGGGACGGAGTTCGAGGCAAATAACTTTGCGCATAGTCTTGCAAGGCACACGCACAACAACGATATAAGAAGGCGAGTCGCCTACACGCGCCGCTCCGAGCAATTGCAACACAAAATGCTTGCCTCGCTAAAGCCGCAAGACGAAAACTTGCTCGAAACAACGCTCGCGTACGAGCAGCTTGCTGTAGATCTTACTGCAATTTTAGCGAAACGTGCCAAAAACTACGTCGTAAAACAGCAACTTGATTTTGCGCTTTTAGAAGATTTCGACCACCTTTACAGGTTTTCCGACCTTCTCGAAATGGAGGAGGGGAAGAATTTCGAACTATATCTCGGTAACTATACCGAAGTCATGCCGGGGCGTCCTACCGTTGCGGAATTTCGCCACCCCGACGACGATGTGCGCTTCGCAATAAATTCGGCGAAAAACGATCTCCTTACCAATATCGACGTAGGCATAATTACCGCGGCAGAACAGCAAACGATGAACTTTTATATGAACGTCGGCAGTTACTATCCCAACGATCTCGGTCGAAAAATGTTTAGCGAAATCGCCATGATAGAAGAACAGCACGTTTCGGGTTACGAAAGTTTAAAAGATACCGAGGTAACTTGGCTCGAGTGTAATTTAATGCACGAATACACCGAATGCTATTTATACTACTCGCTATACAACGACGAAAGCGACGACCGTATAAAATCCGTTTACGAAAAGATTTTCGAAGAAGAAGTCGTTCATCTTCACGAGGCAAAAGATCTACTTCAAACCTATGAGGGTAAAAGTTTTTGCGAAATCATTCCCGACGGTAACTTTCCCGAGCTTATTAAGTTCGGCGAGAACATCGATTACGTAAGAAAGGTTTTAAACGACGTAAATCTTACAGCCTCGCACGAAGGCTATATTCCCGTGTGCGAATTAGAATCAAACGCAAACTATTATAAATATCAGAAACAGTTTGTCGGAAGCGGTGAAAAGAATCCGTCGCACAAAGTAATAGAAAAGTATATTAAAGAAAACGGTGAAGACTTACGCTACGAAACCGCGCCTCATCCTGTAAAGGAATTACGCAACCGTACTAAAGACAATTTAACGGTCGGAAGGGGAAAAGCCGGATGTTGCAAGAATGACTAAATCGAAAAAAGTTCGCCTATAAGTCCGTTATCTATGTTTTTTAAGTTGTCGAAAACATTAAAATTAAAATAAAATCACGGCGATAGAGAGGTTAAAACCGCTAACGCCGTGCATTTTTTATACTGAACGATAAAAAACACTCATACTTACCTAAAACAATAGATAAAACAATAAATTTTCACAAACGATATTAAATTTGTTGACTTTTTAAGCGCGAAAAAGTACAATATAAAAGCATCGACGATTTTGTTTATTTGTAACTTAAAAGATGCGGGTGTAGTACATCGGTAGTATGCGAGCTTCCCAAGCTTGAGAGGTGGGTCCGACTCCCATCATCCGCTCCACAATCACTGCGGAAAGTAATTTTTCGCGGTGTTTTTTTATGTGGCGAAAGTTGTTAAATTTTTTTCTATTAGCCATATTTTACTTGACAACGCAATTTTAGTGATATATAATAAGAAACAATCGTTGCTTATATATAGCGACAATAAAGGAGATATTTTATGAGTAAATCTTTAAAAGCAATTCAAGTAATCTGTAAAATTGCAAAAATCTTGTCAAAGATTGCGTTTATCTGCTGCATTATAGGTGCGGCGGGGTGTTTGATAGGTATTACGACTTTTGGTGTAATCGGCGATATAACCGTAGGCGAACTTACCTTGCACGGTCTAATCGAAGAAAGCGCCGATATGAGCGTTGCTTCTTGTTATGACGCGATGATCGCGGGGCTTATATTGTGTGCTGCACAAATCGTTATCACCAAGTTTGCGGAAAGATATTTTTCGCACGAACTTCTTGACGGCACGCCTTTTACCGAAAAAGGGTATAAAGAACTTTTCCGCCTCGGCATAATTATGATAAGCGTAAGTTTGGGCGCATCGATTTTGGCAAGTATTTCGCACGGCGTAATTTCCGCGCTATACGAAAACGTCGGCACGTTGGAAGTTTTCGATACTTCTTCGATTGCTGTAGGCGTTCTGTTTATGTTTATAAGTTTAATTTTAAGATGCGCGTTGGAAGAAATGCAAAAAAATTCGAATTCCAACGAAGAAGGAATTTTAAATGACTGATGAAAAAAAAGTCCTTGCAGAGCGTTCTTTAGCGCCTGGTATTACCTTTGTCGGATTTTTACTAAGCGGAATCGTTATGATTGCGATAGGTTTGATATTCGGTAAACTTATATGGGTTTTCGGTATTATCCTTACGCCGATATCCGGATATTTTGTCGCGGATTATTTCAAAACGCCAAGAGTTTTGTTGAAGGCTTTAGATAAAAAGTATATCGAATTACATAACGGCGAAAAAATCTCTTGCGCAAAAATACTTAACGTAACGTCTAATCCGTACACGATGACGGGCGGAAAACGTAATTGGGGCAGTGTAATTATCACGACGAGCACCCGAAAGACAAAATTAAAATACGTCGACGGCTGCGAAACGGTCGTAAAAAACATTTTAGATATTTTATAAAACGGAACCAAGGAACTATATTGCCAAAAGTCTGTCTATAGGTCGATTATTAAGGTAAAATTGTTAAAATGATTATAAGAAAAGAAACCGAAAAAGACTACTTAGAAGTCGAAAATTTAACGAGGGAAGCATTTTTTAACGTCTATCGTCCGGGGTGCGTGGAACATTTAGTCGTTCACAATTTGCGCAACGACGAAAGTTTTATAGAGCAGTTAAGTTATGTTGTAGAAGAAGACGGAAAAATAGTCGCAAGCATATTTTATGCGCTTGGCGACGTTACTAAATCGAGCTGCGAAGTCGAAAAAGTTTTAATTTTCGGACCCGTTAGCGTTCATCCAGATTTTCAAAAGAAAGGTTACGGCTCTAAAATTATAGAGTACACTCTCGATTTAGCCGAAAAACTAGGCTATCCGGCAGTCGTAATAACGGGTAGTCCCGATTATTACGGCAGATTCGGTTTCGAGCCTTGTTCTTTGTACGGCATTTATTACGAAGGAATGCCCAAAACCGAGCCCGCACCGTTTTTTATGATTAAAGTTTTCGATAAAGAAAAAGTCGAAAATTTAAGCGGCGTATATTCCGATCCTAAGTGCTATTTTGTCTCGGATGAAGACGTCGAGGCGTTCGATAAAAGGTTTCCCGCAAAGGAGAAACTGAAAAAAGAAGGTCAGATTTTCTAATTTATTATAATAATAGTCCGCCCAAAAAAGGTCGATATCGGACCTATAGGCGGACTTTTTTATTTTTAGTCGCCATAGATCTCGAAGAAGTAAAAAATACGCCGTAATGATTTGCAATATTTTAGATTATGTGATAGAATATATTAAATAAATGACGGATTTAAGTTTATGAAAAAGCGACTTTTGAAAATTTTCTTATCGGGTATAGGCGCGGGGCTTTTGATTGCGGTAGGCGGTTTCGTTTATCTTTCGTGTAAAGAGGCTAACCAATTTTTAGCGGCGTTTTTATTTTCGATAGGGTTAAGTTCGATAATTGCGTTCGGGCTTTATCTTTTTACGGGTAAAATAGGCTACGTTTTCGAAAACAAAAAAGGCTATGTTTTAGACCTTGCCGTGTGCTATCTCGGTAACGTTTTAGGGGCGGTACCCGCAGGGTATCTTCTTACGCTTACAAGGTTCGATTTATCGTCGGTTGCCGCCGTTTTGGCGAGTGCGAAACTTACGGACAATCCGCTGAGCGTATTTATACTTTCCTGCTTTTGTGGAATGATGATTTTTATCGCCGTCGAAGTGCAAAAAAGCAATGCGCACCCCGTTTGGAAACTTTTCGGCACGGTAATGCCCGTTATGGTGTTTATTTTATCGGGGTTCGAACACTGCATAGCCAATATGTTTTATTTTTCCTACGCAAACGTATGGTCGATAAAAACCGTGCTTTACGTATTGATAACTACCGTCGGTAACGGCTTGGGTTCGATTGTTTTGTGGGCGATTTTTAAATTTTCAAAAATCAAACCCGTGCAAAATTCGTCTGAAGAAAATACAGGTCGTGACTAAAATTTTCAGTTGAGACCAAAGATTTTAGTTTTTTAACAAATATCTTTAAGGAAATTACAAGATAAATAAATTTATGACTGACAAAAAATCAAACGCGTCAAATAGCCGCGTGCAAGCACTCAAGTTTTTCTTGTTTTCGGTGTCGGCGGGCGTTATACAATTAGTAAGCGATACCGTTATGCTCGAAGTTTTTTCATTTCCCGCATGGCTTTCGTATCTTGTTGCGCTTACTTTATCGGTGCTGTGGAATTTTACTTTAAACAGAAAGTTTACCTTCCATTCGGCAAAAAACGTTCCGATAGCGATGCTTAAGGTATTAGGGTATTATCTTGTATTCACGCCGCTCTCGACGCTTTGGACAAAGTGGCTTACCGAAACGCTTATGTGGAACGAGTACTTAGTTCTTATTATTACGATGATTATTAACTTTGTAACGGAATTTTTCTTCCAAAAGTTTGTCGTATTTAACGATAAAAAAGGCGATTAATATTTAAAAGCGTCTTTTGCTTTTTTGAAAAAAATAGGCGATAATCGACCTATAGACCTACTTTATTTGGCAGAAAACACATTTTAAAAAGGAGAAAGGGCAATGATTTGCCAAAAATAAATGCCTATGTCAAAAAGCTTTATTATAAGACAACCCAAGTGGATGAAAAACTATTACACGGCGATACTTTGCGTATCGGGTGCGGGTGTATTGATTTTGCTTTTGTTATACTTAAGCAAACTGCTGAATTTGACGGTTTTTATAACGCTCGGCTCTATATGCCTCGTGTTTTTCGTTTTCGGAATCCTCGGCATAAAAGTTTACTTAACCGAAAAGTTTTACTTTAAAAACGGCGAATACACTTCGGAAAAGACTTTTAAAAAGACTGAAAAAGCCCGCCTTTCGGAGATTGCCCGAGTTGAAATCAAAGACCGCAAAACTGCGTTTAGCACGGTTATGATTACCTTTTTATCTAAAGACGGAAGAGAACTTATTAAATTTTCGGCAGACGGCTGGATTTTTAAAAACAACATCTTTATATCGAGCCTTAACGATAACAAAATAAGGTATACGCTTCCCGAATCTTTTTCACAAAAAGAAACCGAAGAAGTCGCAAAAAAGCATTGACAAAAAACGCCCTCGGGCGTATAATGATAGCATAAAGCGCTTGCGCTTACGTAAACAAAAAATAATAAAAATAGTATAGGAGTTTTTTATGTCAAAAAAGAAAAAAGACTTATCGCTGAAATTCGATAACGCTTTCGTAACTGCTGTTTTGTACATCGTTGCCGGTATACTTTGCTGCTTTTTAGGCTCGAGTATGCTAAATATCTTAATCACCGTTGTCGGCGCGCTATTCTTAATACAAGGCGTATTCAGCCTCATCCATAAAGATTGGGTTAACGCTGCCGTAAACCTGATTATAGGCATTGTGCTTATCGTGTTTGCTTGGACGATAATAGATATCGTATTATTGGTTTTCGGTATACTTATCGTTATTAAAGGCGTAAAGGAATTATTTGACGCAATGAAGGCAAAAGATACGATTTCTATCGTTGCCGCAATAATAACTTTGGTTGTCGGTGTGCTGTTAATCGTTGCAAAATGGGTTGTTGCCGATTGGTTCTTTATCGTTATCGGTATTGTATTTATCGTAAACGGCGTTGCTAAAATCTTCGGAAAATAGTAATTTTTGTGTAAACTTAAGAAAAAACCTGTTTATTAATCTTTAACGCAAATATTGCGTTTATTGTTTATGGCGGAAGAAAGTACACATCTTTCTTCCGCCATAATTTTACCAAAAATGTCGATAACGGGCTTATAGCCCTGCTTTTTGCTTAAAATTAAACGATAATCACGATACGATAAAATAAATTTAGCGACAAAACAGCATAAATAAAACTCGATTAAAGCAATCGACTGGCGATATAAAAACAAATTTGCGATCATAAAAAACCAAAAAGTTACAAATATTTTCCGAAATAGGTATTGACAGATTGTTTTTTTATGGTATACTTAAATGTGTATATTATAATAAATAAACAAAAAACACAAAAATACATTGCGAAACTTTGCGCTTTTTTTGTAATAATTGCCTTGGCGTTTTCTTTTGTCGGATGTAGCGGCGAACAAAGCGAAAACAGCGAAATCGTACTTTTCGGAAGCCCCGTTTCTTTATATGTCCATAGTAACGAATATAGCGGCGCAACGAAGCAAAACGATAAACTATACTCGCTTTTATATGATCTTTCAAAGGATTACGAAAAGACTTTCAGCGTAGAGGGCGATAGCGAAATCTCCGCCTATAATACCGAAAACTCGCCAAAGCGCTTCGAAATATCGGAAAGGCTGTTTGACGCTTTAACGATGTCTGAAGACTTGTATGAAAAAACTGACGGTGCCTTTAATCCTCAAGTAAAACTTCTTGTCGATTTATGGGGCTTTTCCAAAAGGTATAAGGAAATCGGGTATTATCCTACCGAGCCTTTTGACCGCGAAAGATTATCGGGCGGCGGATTTTCCCTTCCTACAACCGAATACGTAGAGGCTTTTAAATATCTTTCGGATTTTTCGTTGACCGATTTTTACATATCGGACGGAAAGTATTACCTTATAAAGCCCGACCTGCATATTTCGGTAGAAGGAAAAGACTATTATTCTCAACTCGACTTTGCGGCGATTGCAAAAGGAATGTTTGTCGACGAGGCTGTAAAACTTATATCGGCAAGCGGCGTGGAAAGTTTTTATTTGTCTGCGGGCGGTAGCAGTTTATACCTATCCGACAACAACGGAGAGGCTTGGAACTTAAAAATAGTCGACCCGTTTTCTAAAAATCGCGAACCCCTTCTCGGCATTCCTATAAAAAACAAGTACGTATCGACAAGCGGCACGTACGAAAACAGCTACGAGGTAGACGGCAAAATTTATTGCCATATAATCGACGCTAAAAAAGGAGCGCCTTCTGAAAGCGATTTGGTTTCCGTAACCGTTATCGGTGACAGCGGCGCAAAAACCGACGCCCTTTCGACTGCGCTACTTATTGCGGGTAGCGAAAAAGCCCTCGACTTTTTAGAAAGAGCGCCCGAATACGACTACGTTTTGATAAAAACTGACGGCACGGTGATAAGTAGTTTAGAAAACCAAATAACTTATTGCTAATCGGATTTTCACAATAAGCCATGACAAAAAGCAAGGAAAAGTATTTCAAACGCGCGGATATTATAGTCTACGCCATATTGATAGTAATTGCGGCGTGCTTGTTTTTCACTACGGTAAAGCCTCGAACGAGTTCGGGTTGCGCTTTTACCGTGCAAGTTAAAGGCGAAGTGGTTTTTAAGGGCGATTTCCAAACGAAAACCTACACCGTTATCAGGGAAGAGGCTGTAAAAAAACTTTCCGACAACGTTTTCGAAATCATTACTGAAAAAGGCAAAAACGTAATAAAAATCGATTGGGAAAATAGCGACGTCACCGTTATCGAAACCGACTGCGGAACTACTAAAGAGTGTACGTATATGAGCCTTAAAAACGGCGATATAATATGTGTTCCGCACTCTCTTGTAATAAAATCGACGGGTAGCATACCCGATCCGGTGGTGGGCTGATGGGAAACAAAATCGCAAAACTTTCGCTACTCAGCGTACTGTCACTCATAGCGTTTTTACTTGAAAGTTTATTACCGCCGTTGATATTCCCGGGGGCGAAACTCGGACTCGGCAATATATTTATCATGCTCGCGCTTTTGTATTACGGACTATACGAAAGCCTCCTTATATTAGTCGTCAAAACTTTGTTATCCGCAATTATAGGCGGCAATTTGTTTTCGCTTATCTTTAGTTTGACTGCGGGCATAGCATCGGTTTTTGTAATGTACGTATTGCTTAAATTTTTTGTTAAAAACATATCGTATACAGCAATTTCGGCGGCGGCGGGAGCGGTGCATAATTTAGTTCAACTACTTGTTTTTTCGCTCATAAACGGTAACGTAAGCGTCAATGTCTACGCACCGTATTTAACGCTTATCGGAATCCTTTCGGGTACGATAACGGGCTTATCGGTCAACTTTTTGGTTAATCTGATAAACAAAAGAAGTGCCGTAAAATGATTAAAAAAAACTTCTCGTTTTATAAAAACATAAACACGTTATTTTCGCGGCGCTTTGCCGCAAGGAGGAAACAGTGATCGCAAACAAAAAAGGTACGATAAAAGGCGGCGTTCACGTATTAGATTCTAAACATCTGTCGTGCGATAAACCTATCGAAAAAATGCCGACCCCTAAAACCGTATACATATCGCTTTCGCAGCACATCGGCAAACCGTCGAGGGCTATAGTGGCGCCCGGCGACAAAGTAAAAAAGGGTCAGCTTATCGGGGAAGAATCGGGCTTTATAAGCGCATCGCTATATTCGAGCGTTTCTGGTACGGTAAAAGAAGTAAAAACGATTACGCTTCCCTCGGGCGCTTCGGAATACGTCGTTATCGAAAGCGACGATTTAGGCGAGGAAGTTTTTCTTCCGCCCGTCGACACGAACGACCCCCAAGCAATAATGCAAAGAGTTCGGCAAGCGGGCATAGTCGGACTCGGCGGTGCGGGTTTTCCCACCTACGTAAAAATGGCGACAAAAGATAAAATCGACGTCGTCTTGATAAACGGGGCGGAATGCGAACCTTATCTTACGTGCGACCACCGAGTTATGCTCGAGCATCCTTCCGAGATAATCGAAGGTGCAAAGCTTATCGCAAAAGCACTCGGCGCAAAAAGCCTTATCGTCGGTATCGAGGACAATAAACCCGACGCTATAAAAGCTTTAGGTGGTTTTGACGGCGCGACGGTAGTATCGCTTAAAAAGAAGTATCCGCAAGGTAGCGAAAAGCAACTTATTTACGCTTGCACGGGGCGGAAGGTAGCGCCTAAAAAACTTCCTTCGTCGGTAGGCGTGTGCGTTTTCAACGTTCAAACGGCTTTTCAAGTTTATCAAGCGGTAAAATTAAATATTCCTTTGTACGAAAGAGTTATGACGGTTACCGGCAAGGGGATAGGCGAAACCAAAAATCTCTTGGTCGCAAACGGAACTCCGTATAAAGATATAATCGACTTTTGCGGCGGGGTAAAAGACAATGCGGCAAAAATCGTTGTCGGCGGTCCTATGATGGGTAAGGTTTTGCCGTCGCAAATCGGATACGCCAAAAAGACGGATTCGGGTATTTTGGTTCTTTCCGAAAAAGAAACTTCTTTACAAAGTCCGTCGCCGTGTATTAATTGCGGAAGGTGCGCCAAAGCGTGCCCCGTGCACCTTATGCCCATGTACATAGACCTATATACGCAAACGGGTAAGTACGAAAGGGCCGAGGATTACGGCGCTACAAACTGTTTCGAATGCGGTGCGTGCGCGTACGTGTGCCCCGCAAAACGCGACTTGGTCGGAAGCGTGCAGCTTTGCAAACGCAAATTGCGCGAAATCAAAAATTAAGGAGGGGATATTTATGGAAAAATTAATTATATCTAACACTCCGCACGTAAAATCTTCCGCATCGACAAAACGCATAATGCTCGACGTAATGATTGCCCTTATGCCGGCGGTTATAGTAAGTGTCGTGTATTTCGGTGCATTTACGGCGATAAATTACATATTATCCCTTGCGTCTTGCTTTTTGTCGGAAGTCCTCTATTTGCTCATAAGGGGCGAAAAAATTAAGGACGTACTCAAAAAATTCGACCTAACTTCGCTCGTAACGGGTTTGATTCTCGGATTAAACTTGCCGGCGGGCGCGGCGTGGTACCTTCCTATTTTCGGCGGGGCTTTCGCCATTGTCGTCGTAAAAATGTTGTTCGGCGGCACGGGTAAAAACTTCGTTAACCCGGCGGTTGCGGCGAGAGTGTTTTTACTAATAAGCTTTGCCGAGGAAATGACGATCATATCTACTCCCTTGGTCGGCGCGATAAACGAAACTTCCGTAACGAGCGGAGCAACCGTATTAGGCTCGGTATTAAAAGGCGAATATCCCGTTTCCGATCTCGATTTGTTTTTGGGCACGGGCGTTAGTACTTCGGCGATAGGCGAAACGTGTAAACTTGCGCTTATCGTAGGATATGTTTATCTTGTCGTTCGCAAGGTGATTGACTTTAAATATCCTCTAATATACGTTGGCGTAACGGGGCTTACGGCGGCTATTTTAGGCGGAAGCTTTTCGGCGTTTTTGCCGTCGATACTTTCGGGCGGACTTATTTTGGGCGCGGTGTTTATGGCGACCGACTACGTTACAACTCCGAACACAACGCTCGGTAACGTCGTGTATTTTGCCGCACTCGGTATTCTAACGGCTGTATTAAGGTACTTAAAGGGTACCGAGGTCGTATCGTACTGCATACTGCTGATGAATTTCTTCGTGCCGCTTATAGACAGGTTTATCGTTCCGAAACCTTTCGGGTTTAATAAGTCGGTAAAGGAGGCAAAAGATGAGCGATAAAAAAGAAAGCGCTTTAAGGTGCGTTTTAACGCTTACCGTAATAGCGGTGGTGTGCGGCGTTTTGCTTGCCGTGTTGAATCCTTTATTATACGTAGCGCCATCCGCGGAAGATATAAGCAATAACTTTTCCGTCGAAGGCGTAGAAAGCGGAGAGTGGACTTTACTCGATATAAACGAAACTTTTGCGGGTAAGACTTCCGATAAAAGCGGGGCGGCGGTTTCGCTTGCCGCGGCTATGGAGTCAAACGGCGAAACTTATTACGGCTTACTCATAACGACGAAAGCGTCCGGCAATCTAAGCGAATGTAAGTTCGTTATGTTCTTTAGAAAAAGCGACAATAAACTTATCGACTGCAAAATGACGGTCGACGGTTCCAGCGGCGGAAAGTATTCCTTTGACAACGTAACGGCGGCTAAGCCTTTTCAAGATTATTACGTCGTTATCGAAAGCGAAGAACAGTTTACGGGTAGTTACGATATCCCAAAAGTCGGCGCAACGCTTACGCTGACGGCTGTCGACAACGCCTTCAAAAAAGCGGCGTACTACTACTATAACGTCTTTGTTAAAGGGGGTAATGCATAATGAAAACAAGACCGAAAGATTTAATGCTTGACGGGCTTATCCGTCAAAACCCCACCTTTAAACTCGTGTTAGGCACCTGTCCTACGTTAGCGCTTACCACGGCGGCGGTTAACGGCGTCGGAATGGGTCTTGCCGTTACTTTTGTTTTGATATTCTCGAATGCGATTATTTCACTGCTTAGAAACGTAATACCTTCTAAAGTAAGAATCCCCGCCTACATACTTATTATAGCGACTTTCGTTACGATAGTAAGGATGCTGCTCAATAAGTTTGCACCGTCTATAGCGACGGCAATGGGCGCCTATTTGCCGCTTATCGTAGTTAACTGCATCATTTTAGGGCGAGCGGAAGCCTTTGCAAGTAAAAACCCCGTATTAGACTCGGCAATCGACGGGCTCGGCATGGGCTTGGGGTTTATGTGCGCGCTTACCGCAATGGGAATTTTCAGAGAAATCCTTGGCGCCGGCTCGATATTCGGATACAAACTTTGGAATTTCAAAATCGAATTTTTCGTCTCTTCGGCGGGCGCTTTGTTCACTTATGCCGTGTTTATAGCACTTTTTTCCTATTTTTATAAAAAATATTTGCAAAAAATCAAACAAAACGGCTCGCTAAAAGATATAAAGGAGGTAGAAGGATGAATTATCTGACGATTATCTTTACCGCCATGCTGTCGGCAAACTTCGTTTTGGTAAAGTTTTTGGGTATATGTCCCTTTTTGGGCGTTTCCAAAAACATCAAAAGCGCGTTCGGCATGGGTATTGCGGTTACCTTCGTAATGACGATAACTTGTCTTATTACATATCCGTTGTACACGATGATTTTAGTGCCGCTCGGCGTAGAATATCTTGAAATCATCGTCTTCATCTTTGTAATAGCCTCGCTTGTACAGATTTTAGAAATCATCATAAAAAAGATATCCAAATCTTTATATAACGCGATGGGCGTTTACCTTCCGCTTATTACGACAAACTGCGCCGTTTTGGGCGTTGCCGAAATCTGCATAGCGGGCGACCTCGTTTTAGACCTTTTAGGCGCCGTAACATACGGGCTTTTCGGAGGGCTCGGGTTTACGCTTGCAATGATACTTATGAGCGGTATGCGCGAAAAATTAGACACTTCGAGCTTGCCTAAATCACTCGAAGGCTTTCCCGCCTCGATGCTGCTTGCGTGCTTTATGGCAATGGCGTTTAACGTCTTTGTCGGAATATCGTTTTAAGGGGGAATAATCGAAATGTTACGTTTTCTTGCTAACGCCCCCGATAAAATCGATCCTTTGACCGTACTTATAGCGGTTGCGATTATGCTTATTATAGCAATCGTTTTCGGCTTTTTGATTATGGTCGTATCAAAAAAATTCGCAACCGAATCCGATGAAAGGGAAGAGCGCATTTTAGGTTGCTTAGCCGGCGCAAATTGCGGCGGTTGCGGTAAAGCGGGTTGCGGCGATTTTGCCCGTTCGCTTTTAGAAAACAAAAGCGAAATCAACGATTGTGCCGTTACTTCGCCCGAAAACAAGCAAGTCATTGCCGAGGTTTTAGGCGTAAAACTAAGCGACGCAAAATCGGTTAAATACGTCGTTAGCTGTAACGGCGGAAACGAGGCTTTTGACCTAAATAATTACGTCGGTATAAGCGACTGCGTCCGTCAATCGATGGCGGCGGGCGGCACAAAACTTTGTTCAACCGCCTGTTTGGGGTTAGGAACGTGTAAATCCGCCTGTCCCTACGGCGCAATAACAATAAGCGGCGGCAAAGCCGAAATAGACCAATCTATATGTATTCGTTGCGGGGCGTGTTATAATTCTTGTCCCAAATCCGTAATTAAAAAGATAGACGGAAACGCAAAAGTTTACGTTGCGTGTTCTACAAAATGCCGCGGTAAAGAAGTAATGGACGCGTGTAAAAACGGCTGTATCGGCTGCGGTATGTGTGCCAAAAACTGTCCGGAAGGCGCAATAAAAATGGTCAACAACTTACCCGAAATCGACTATCAAAAATGCGTCGGGTGTTTAGCGTGCGTCAACAGATGCCCGAAAAAGGTAATCTTAAAGTTAGATTAAACTTGTAAATTGTAGATGTAAAAATGCCGATAACGGGCTTATAGGTCGACTTTGCATTGTAATTTTAGCAATAATTCAGTACACGGGAGTGTTTTTATGAAAAGAATAATCAAATTAATATGTGTCTTGCTTGCCGGTGTTATTTCTTTTTCATTGGTTGCGTGTAGCGGCGAAACCGCTTCGAGCGTCGTTAAGGAAGATCTCGTTAACGTCGTTTGTCAAAGCGATTTTTCCTCGGGCGAAATAACTATGAGCGTTAAGGGCGACGAAAACTTTTACGATTTAACGGCGCTCTTACAAAAAACGCAAAGCGGCTATGACCTCGATATGTACTTTATGACGTATTCGCTCGCTCTAAGCGATTCGGATAGGGTTAAATACGCCGGTGCCGTATTTTGCCGAGAAGACGGATTATACTTAGCCGACTTCGGTAGCGGCGTTTATTCGGTAGAAGTATCGTCTTCCGACTACAAAGGCGAGATTGACAATTTATTGACTTCTAAAAAAGCAACGTATTTTTACTTCGAACATAGCGACGAAATTTATACAGGGTTAGCGTCGATGTTAAAAAATATGTTTGATTTGCCCGACGCGGCTTTAGAAAACCTTTCGCTTCTGCCGGCTACCTTGTTCGGCTTTTTGCAAAACAGGGATTCGCTTAATAAAGGCGACGCGGTTGTCGTTTACAACGGTTATAGGCTTAGCGTAGACCTTATGAATAATTTAAGAAAGTCGCTTGAAAGTATAACCGAAATCGGTAAAACAATCGATCAAGATCCTTCGCTTACTATAGAAGAACTCTTCTTTTTGCCGACGTTTACGGATGTTTTTAAAGGACTATTGGTAAATACTTCTGCCGAGATCGTTAAGGGCTTAATAGACGTCGTTCAATATAAGTTAGAGGAAGAAGGCTACGGAATATCTTTTCCTAATTTAATACCGCTCGACGGCGAAAACGGTTACGAATATCTTTATAGATTTATAAATTCCAAAATCGAGGGTTTGACGATAGCCTCGCTCAGAATCAAAGACCTTATGTTGATTTCGGGTTTTAAAAGCGACGATTCGGTGGAAGCTTTATTTAAAAAGATGACCGACCGCATTAACGATACGGCAAGGGAATTCACCGACGCACTTAAAGTTATTTACTTTTTCAATACCGAAGCCGAACTTACAAGAATATCTTTAGACTTCAATTTAAAAACAAACAACGTGCTTCCCGATAGGCTTGTCGCAACGGAAACTGCGCACGTTAAAGTAGATTTTAAGTTAAAAGACGTATCTTCGTTATTGATGCAAATTGCCCGATAACCGACCTGTAGCGCGATTTTTTATTAAAAAAAGACCGGTTTTGGTCTGCAGCGTTTGAAAAATAGCAAACAGTCTAAAATAAAAAGAGCATATATTAAGGACAATTCTTAATATACGCTCTTTTTTGCTGCAAAAAATGTTAATTAGATAAGATTGGTGCCGCAATGTTAAATCAAAAAACGGACAACATAGGACTTTGTTGTAGTTTCGGTTATT
Organism: uncultured Christensenella sp.; assembly: GCA_964398065.1. Classification (GTDB taxonomy): domain Bacteria; phylum Bacillota; class Clostridia; order Christensenellales; family Borkfalkiaceae; genus UBA4636. Next base: position 68,055 of record CAYNLN010000004.1, read on the forward strand.
CTAATTTTAAAAGTTTGCGTTGCAAAACGGGTTTCCGTAAGTAGTTGTCTCGCTAACGATATTTTACATATATTCTTTTTAATACTCAATTCCGTTATCGGAAATTTATCAATAGTTTTCTCTACGATTATTTCCGATGGCGGTAATTATTTGCGCTTAAGTTTTCGTTTGCCGTTTAAAATAGATTTGATTTGTTCCATGCTGTTTTTTGCTTCGAAGTAACCTATCTCATACATTTTATAAAAGTTTTTCACGTCGGAAGTCGTAAAGTTTTTAAGCGGCGGACTTAACACGAAGTCGGCGCAGTCTAACTGCTTTAATCTGTTTGCTTTTTCGACGCGATTGCCTCTATAGAAGATATCGAGGTATTTTTTTATTCCTTCGTTTGATTTTTGGTCATGAAGGGTAACACCGAGAACGATATCCGCGCCTATATTTTTTAAAACGTCGCAGGGCACTGCGTTTACGAAAGCGCCGTCGACGAGTTTTCTTCCGTTTCGGTGCACTGGCTTAAAAACGGGCGGTATTGCGGCGGAAGCCGACAGAGCTTTACTAAGCGTTCCTTTTGACATAACTACTTCCTCACCCGTATTTATGTCGGTTGCGACGCATCTGAAGGGGATAAAAGTATCGGAAAAAGTTTTGTCTTGAAAAATCGCGTCTAACGTGTTTTCGAGGGAATCTCTCGAAAGAGTCATTTTTAAAAGATTAACTCTGCTCGACAGGTCGTAAGTTTCAAAAATTTTAAGCATGTCTTCGGCGGTATACGAAAGCGAATAGAGCGCGCCTACTATGGAGCCGATACTCGTACCCGAAACAAAATCGAAAGTTATCCCTTCTTCCTCGAAGGCTTTAATAACGCCGATAAGCGCCGCGCCTTTCGCGCCGCCGCTTCCGAGAGCCAAACCGATTTTCGGCTTCTTTTTAGAAAATAATTTTTTAAACAATCTAAATAAACTCATATCTTAATTATACCACCGCCGTATTTTTTTGTAAACGTAAAGTTTTATCTTTCGAAAAAAAATAAAGTCTTGTCTTTCGACAAATAAAGTCAGATTTATAATTTTAGCGCTTAATCATATTTCAATTTACGACGGCGTAAAAATAAGTGTTAAATAGGAATTTTCCACTGTCAAAATTTTGTGGATAAATGTGGATAACTTGCCCGAGTTATCCACAAAAGAAGTTTAAAGCGGGCAAAATTGTGGATAAATAGGTGAAAAAGGAGTTAGGTTGGCTAAAAAATTACTGTTGATATGTGTAGGAATTGTACTTTTGTTAAATATAACGACATATTTTGCCGTTGTGCCAAGGGTGTATGCGTGTAAAAAAGAAGACTTTGTTATAGTTATCGACCCGGGACACGGCGGCATCGACCCGGGCGTCGTGGGAAAAGATTACGGCGTAAAAGAATCCGACTTAAATCTCGATATAGCAAAAGCGCTTAAAAGCCGCTTTTATACGGACGGCATTACCGTTGTGCTAACAAGGACCGCCGATAACGGGTTATACGGCAACGTTTCGGATGGTTTTAAGTTAAGAGACTTAAAAAACAGAATAAAAGTTGCCGACAACGTCGGTGCCGATTTATATATTTCCATTCACATAAACGAATATTCAGATAGGGATAGGCGCGGTGCGCAAGTATTTTATAAAGCGGGCTCCGACGAGTCGAAAACAATGGCAAACTGCATACAGTCCGCACTAAATAAAATGGAGGAGTCTAAAAGAGAGTATTCTTCGCTTTCGGGCGACTATTACGTTTTAAATAACTCGAGTTGCCCCGCCGTAATCGTCGAATGCGGTTTTTTGTCTAACAGTACGGAAGAAAAACTTTTGATGACCAAGGAGTATCGCGAAAAGATTGCACATACGATTTATTACGGCGTGACAAATTATCTATATAATATCGAAAACCAACGATAACGGGCTTATAGCCCCGTTTTTATGAAATTTTGCATAATATGGCAACGGTTTGCAAAACATAAAAACGGAGGCAAAATATGAAAGAGACGGGCATAGTAAGAAGAATCGACGAATTAGGAAGGGTTGTTATCCCTAAAGAAATACGCAAGACTTTGCGCCTAAACGAAGGGGATCCGATTGAAATTTACACGGAAAGGGAAGAACTCGTTTTAAAAAAGTTTTCGCCTATATCGGCGTCGTTCGGGTTTGCGAAAAGTATGGTCGAATCTATATATGCGCAAACGGGACGAGCCGCTTTGGTTTGCGATACGGATATCGTTCTTGCGGTAAAAGGTCAAGGGCTTAGTGGTATGGAAAAACAGGCGATATCCGACGGGCTTTTAAACGTTTTAAAAGAAAAACGCGAGATGGTTTCCGATAAAGCGGGCGCTAAAAAATTTCAAATCGTTAGCGGTATAGATTGCGAATATCAATCGAGGCTTATTCTCCCCGTTCTGTCGCAAGGCGATCTTATAGGCGGCGTTATAGTTTTGTCAAAGGAAGAAATAATCGATTCGAAAACAATTTCCGTTGCGTCGTTTTGCGCCGATTTTATGGGTAGAGCGGTATGAAATCGATATTAAAAGGCGGCATCGTCTTAGGCTTGGGCACGCTTATAAGTAAAATATTAGGCGCACTGTACAGAATACCTTTAACAAACGTTTTAGGCAGCGAAGGAATAGGGATATACCAAACGGTGTTTCCCTTTTATTCTATGCTTATATCGCTTTCTTCAAGCGGTATACCTAACGGGATTGCGAAACTCGTTGCAGAAGGCAAAAACCCTAAAAAAGTGGTCTATAAGTCGATTATCGCGTTTGGAGGGTTGGGGTTACTCGGTAGCGTAACGATGTTTTTGTTAGGAGGATACATCGCAAAAAGCCAAGGTAACTACCAAGCAAAAGGGCTTTACGCGGTATTGTCGCCGTCGGTGTTTTTAGTGTCGATACTTTCCGTCGTTAGGGGATATCATCAAGGAAACGGCAATTTAAAGCCTACAGGTTTCTCGCAAATTGTCGAACAACTCGTTAAACTTACGATAGGGCTCGGGCTTGCGTATTTTTTTGCCGATACGCCGCTTAAGGGCGCGCTATACGCAACGGCGGCGGTTACCGTAAGCGAGGTAGCCGCGCTTAATTTTATACTTGCGTTTTTTAAGCCGATAAAATTAGCCGAGGAAACCGTTTACGACAAGGTAAAACTTTCCGATATAACAAAAGTCGTTTTTCCGATAACGCTTACGTGTTTGTTTTTGCCGCTTTCGAAAGTTGCCGACAGTTTTTTAATCGTAAATATCTTAAAGCGTTACACGGAAAGCGCCGTAAGCTATTACGGTTTATACACGGGCGGCGTCGAATCTATAGTAGGCGTCCCGGTGTCGCTCTGTTACGGCTTAGCGGTTGCCGCCGTTCCCGAAATAAGCAAAAATAAAAGCGGAGGCGGCGATAAAAACGTAATTATGTATACGGCAGTGTTTGCGCTTTTTTCGGCGGCGGCTACGTTTATATTCGGTAAACCGGCGATTAATTTGCTTTACGGCGGCTTAGGACAGTTTGAAAAAACGATAATGATAAAGCTGCTTAATATTTCGTCGCTTTCCGTTATATTATTGCCTATGATGCAAACGACAAACGCAATACTTATCGCCAAGGACAAACTTTACCTTCCCCCGCTTAATATGGCGTTAGGGCTAACGGTAAAGATAATTTTGACCATAACGCTTGTAAATATACCGAGTATCAACGTTTACGGGGCGGCTTTTTCCGATATTGCTTGTTATTTTGTTGCGACTTTTTTAAATTTGTTATATATTATTAGGGTAAGAAAATTTAGTAAAAAGGTAGGCGCCGATGCATTAAAAGGTACGGCGTAAAAACGAAAAATGCAATTATCGATAATAGGCACGGGCGTTAAAAGCGGCGATATTTCTTTAAACGCTTACGAAAAACTAAAAAGCGGCGCAACCGTCGTTTTAAGGACGGAAAAAACAGCTTCCACTCGATTTTTAAAAGAAAACAAAATAGAGTACTTAACCCTCGACTATCTTTACGAAAAGTCGAAAAATTTCGATACTCTGCTTAATAATATCGTTAATGCCGTAAAAACACTGTTAAAGGAAAACGACGTTTGCTATCTCGTCGACGGCGCCGTGTCGGAAGATTCCGCGTCCGCAAGGCTGATTGAAAAAATCAAAGACGTTAATATATACGAGGGCGTGTCAAAAGTCGGGTATATAGTTTCTTTGTCGAACCTTTCTGGGCAAAACTATACGGCGGTTTCAGCGTATTCGCTCGACAAATTTACTAAAGTTTCCTTGCCGCTCGTTATTTACGATTTAGATAACGTTTTGCTTGCTTCAGAGTGGAAACTTAAACTGTTTTCCCTAGTCGGGGAAGATGTAAAAGTCCGCCTATATGCCCGTAATCGGCAATTTTTGCTTCCGATGTACGAAATCGACGGAATAGACGGGTACGATTATTCGACTGTGCTTGTGATAGACAAAACGCCGCTCGAGGACAAAGAACGTTTCGATTACGACGATTTATACGAAATAGTAAAACGCCTACGTGCACCGAACGGCTGCCCTTGGGACGCTAAGCAAACAAAAGAAACGATTTGCCGCTCCCTTATCGAGGAGTGTTACGAACTCGTCGATGCCGTAAAAAAAGGTTCCGATGAAAAAATTTGCGAGGAAACGGGTGACGTACTGTTACAAACGGCTTTTTATATTAATTTTTTGGAGGAAGATTTGTCATATGACAAATCCGACGTTTTGACGGGAATATGCTCTAAACTTATAATGCGCCATTCGCACGTTTTCGGCAGCGACAAAGCCGCGAACGCCGAAGAGGCATTGGCTGTTTGGAATAAAAACAAACAAATCGAAAAAGGCTATGAAAGTTCCACGTCTTATCTTGACGACGTCCCAAAAAACCTCCCTGCCGCATTAAGGGCGGAAAAGGTTATTAAGCGTGCTAAATATTGCAATTATTCCGTCGGGGATAAGGATAAGCTTATCGGCGGCGTTACCGAGGTTTTAGATAAAATATCGAATAATTCCGCACAAAAAGAAGATCTTAAACAATTGCTGTTTAAAATTATAGCCCTCGTTAAAAACCTCGACGAGTCGCCCGAAGACTTAATTGCCTCCGCAACTTATGATTTTATAGATGAGTTTTCCAAGGTGGAAAGCAAAATCAAAAGCGACGGTTTACATATGAAAGACCTTGATATTAAAGGGGTGGAAAAATACCGCAATGGAAATTAAAAGTCTTTCTATAGGTCGATTATCGACCAAAAACAATATATTACTCGCTCCGCTAGCGGGGTTTACGGACTTTGCGTTTCGTCAAATATGTTACGAAGCGGGCGCGGGGCTATGCTTTTCGGAAATGGTTTCTTGCAAAGGACTTAAATATAACAGCGAAAACACAAGAACTCTTTTAAAAACTACAGACAGCGACTACATAAAAGCAGTGCAACTTTTCGGCTCCGACCCCGAAATTATGGCAGAAATCTGCAAATCGGAAGATTTAAAAAAATTCGACGTTATAGACATTAATATGGGCTGTCCTGTTCCCAAAGTGTTTAATAACGGCGAAGGCTGTAAACTTATGGCAGATACCGTTTTGGCGGGCGAACTTATTTCCGCCGCGAAAGAGTCGGGTAAAGAGGTAACCGTCAAGATGCGTTTAGGCATCGAAAAAGGCGTTTTCCTTGCCGAAAAACTTGCCGTGCAAGCGGAAAAATCGGGCGCAAGTCTTATAACGGTTCACGGCAGATATCGCGACGATTATTATTCGGGACCTTGCGACTTTGAAAAAATCAAACGAGTCGTCGACGCCGTTTCCGTACCCGTTATCGCAAACGGCGGAATATTTACTAAAGAAGACGCAGACGTTTGTATGGAAAAAACAGGGGCGTCGGGGGTGATGCTCGCACGCGGCGCGCTAAACCGTCCGTGGCTGTTTTCCGAGATCTTAGGTAAGACCGTCAAAGACAAGAAATCCATCGTTAAACGGCATATAGACCTACTTTTGACGGAATATCCCGATAAATACGTCGCTATAAACATGCGTAAGCAAATGGCACTTTACCTATCCGGCGTTAAGGACGCAAAAAAGTATAAGATACGTGCTTTCGAGGCGACGACTACTAAAGAACTCAAAGCAATTATCAACGAACTTAACTTGTAACTAAAATTTAAGCGCTTTCATAATTTAGTAAGTATGAAAGACAAATTAAAAATCGTATTTGCTAAAAGTTACGACCCGTCTTACGAAAGCGCGCTACACGGGTGCGACGTTATACTTTTCGACAGAAAAGCTTTTCCGACGGTAAAAATCAAACGAGAACTTTCCGGGCAAGAGGAAAATCTTATAAAAATGCGAGCGCTTTCGAAAAAATTTACAGCACCTATGCTTGTTGCGCTAAAAACCGAAAGTTTCGGCGGTTTTCATAGAAGCATTGCGGTTTTCGAAAAAGGGAAACTTCTTTCTTTAAGCGATGCCAACTTACCGGACGGCGGCGACAAAGGCTCGGTAGGGTATAAAGTTACGAAAACCTCTGTCGGCAAAATAGGCGTTGCGGTTTCAAAAGACATTAAAAATCCCGATTGCATTAAAGCGCTGACGGCTTGCGAAAGCCAAATCATCGTAAATCTTTACGTCGACTTAAGCGATTTTAAAATGCCCGAACTTATTCAGTCGCTTAGTTATCTTTACGGCGTGCCGATCATATCTTGCGGAACGCACGGCGTAGTCGCGTCGTCAAGCGGCGGTAAACTAAACTTCGCCGCAAAACTCGACTTTGCCGAATTCTTCCTCGACACAAAACGTACCGTTAAGGAAAAAACTTATAAAACTTTTTCAAATATTTAATATTACTTAGGAAGTAACTCAAATGAAATTACACATAGTTTTGGTAGAACCCGAAATCCCTCAAAACACAGGCAACATCTCCCGTACGTGCGCGGCAACGGGCTCCGTATTGCACTTAGTGCGCCCGCTCGGTTTCGAGGTAACCGATAAACAGTTAAAACGTGCCGGGCTCGATTATTGGCACCTTTTGGACATAAGGTATCACGACAGTATCGACGAACTTTTGGAAAATTACGACGGCACTAATTTTTACTTTTTCTCGACAAAGGGTAAGATTATTTATTCCGACGCTAAGTTTAAGGACGGCGACTACCTCGTTTTCGGTAAGGAAACGCACGGACTTAACGAACTACTTTTGGAAAAGTATTACGACCACACTTTAAGGGTGCCCATGATAGACGAGGCAAGGTCGTTAAATCTTTCGAACACCGTCGCCCTTACCGTTTACGAGGCTTTAAGACAAAACGGTTTTCAAGACCTTTTGACGGAAGGCAATTTGACGGGCAGAAAGTGCTGAAAAATACTTTTATATCGTAAACGACAATGCTTTTCGGCATCGTACGCTTTTTTGGCGTAAGGTGTCGATTTTCTATTTTGAAGAAAATTTTCGGTATGAAAAAATCCTAAAAAAGGAAAAGCCGTTCGGTTTTTACGGGTGAAAAATTTGACAGTTTTTTCCGAAAAAACCTTTTAAAAGTGGCAAAATTTTGAAAAAACTGCAACTTTTTGCTTAAAAATACCCGTAAAATGCGATATTTTGCAAACAATAACAATATATTTGACTTTATAGGGGTTTTGTGATAAAATGTCAATGTATGCGAAAAATAAGTGAAATCTTTTTCATTTATTCGGCATATCAAACGTTGCGAAAGAAAATACACGCAAGGAGTCGTTTTTTATTAATTAATGAAAGAAATCAAAGACAATGATATAACTGTTTCCACAGAAGATGACGCGGTAAAAACTCGTAAAAAAAACCGCAAAGATCGCCGTGACGGAAGGTGGGTTAAAGAAGCCGACCCGATGCACAAATACATGCCGTATATTTTACCTAAGCGCGCCGACAACGAGGCGGCGCTTGTGGAATCTTTCGACATGACCGAGGTCGTAAAGTATTTAAAAGAAAAAAATTCCACCATAGAGGAAGGCGGATATAAATATACGCTTTTCCACGTAATAACGGCAGCGCTTACAAAGGTAATGTATTTCAGACCTAAATTGAATTACTTCATTCAAGGGCACAGGCTTTATGAAAGATACGATATATCTTACGCCTTTACGATGAAGAAAAAATTCGTCGATAACGGCGACGAAGGTCTTTGCATAATTAAAGTCGGAAAAAAGGGCAGCGTTCCCATAAACGAACTTTACGAAAAGATTAAAGAAAGGGTTTATACCCTTCGTCATAACGACGTTACCGACGGTACGACGGATGTTATGGCGAAACTGGTCAAAATGCCGCGCTGGCTTGTTAAAATAGCAACGAAAGTAGTAAACTTTTGGGACTATCACGGTATAACGCCTCGCGCACTTTCGAAAGACGATCCGTATTATACTTCGGTGTTTATTTCTAACTTAGGAAGCATTAAAATGAGCGCCAACTACCACCACTTGGCAAACTACGGCACGAACTCATTCTTTCTTATTATAAATCAAATGAAGAAGACGCCTGTTTTTAACGAGGACGGAACTTACGTGATGAAAGACACTATCGACATGGCGTTTACGATTGACGAAAGAATCGCCGACGGCGTATATTTCGGTAATTCCATAAAACTTCTTAAAAAAGTTTTAAGTAACCCTTGGATGTTGGAGGCCCCCGTCGAAACCCCTGTCGAATAATTGCTGTTTTATAAAAAGTCGGGCTATAAGCCCGTTATTAATGAATTTCTATATTATTTAATTGCAAAGACATTTGTAAAATACTCTTTTTAGGAGACGACATGACAGAATCTGTAAATGCGCCTTGGCTTAGCAGCTACGGCGAAGTAAAATTTCATTTAGATTATCCCGAGGAAAGTATTGCAGAGGTAGTTTTAAAAACAGCCGACACATACCCCAATCAAACAGCCCTTTCTTGCATGGGCACACGCATAACGTACAAAAAATTTAAACGTAAAATATTGGAAATCGCAAAAGCCTATCAAAACCTCGGTTTAAAAGCAGGCGACAAGGTTACGGTATGTATGCCGAATCTTCCGCAAACGGTGTATTCTTTGTATGCGCTTAACTACATCGGCGTTATAGTTAGTTTCATTCATCCTTTATCGGCGGTATCGGAAATTGCTTTTTATTTAAAGGAAGTAGGCTCGAAAACCGTCTTGACGCTCGACACTTTTTATAAAAAATATCTCGAGGTTCAAAAACTTATCAAGATAGATAAAATTATTTTAACGGGTGCGGCTGAAGAACTCGGCACTGTTAAAAAGTTGGGCTATAAGTTGATTAACGGCAAAAAAGACCGTAATTTTACCCCTGAATCCAACGTTGTTTTTTGGGAAGATTTAAAAAAATCCGCGAAAAAATCAAATGCGCTAAAGCCTTATTTTATGGACAAAAACGCCCCTGCGGTTATACTGTTTTCGGGGGGTACTACAGGCGTTACGAAGGGCATAATGTTATCGAGCCTTAACTTTAATGCACTGGCAAAACAAACGGGCGTAATGTGCAACAAACAAATCCAAGGCAAAAAGATGCTTGCCGCAATGCCGTGTTTCCACGGTTTCGGGCTCGGCGTGTGTATTCACACGATGATGCTTTGGGGCGGCGAATCTATATTGGTTCCTAAGTTCAACGTAAAAGATTACGCGCTACTTATCAAAAAGAACAAACCTAATTATATAGCGGGCGTTCCGACGCTTTACGAAGCGTTGACCCGTACAAACTATCTCGACGGCGTAAAACTCGACTTTTTAATGGGCGTTTTCTCCGGCGGCGACTCGCTTCCCGTCGAACTTAAGAAAAAATTCGATAAGTATTTGGCGGATCACGACGCAACGATACGTATCAGAGAAGGTTACGGCACGACGGAATGCGTCACGGCAAGTTGCCTAACGCCTTATAATAAGGAAAAAGAAGGTTCGATAGGGCTTCCTTATCCCGATACATATTATCGCATTTGTAAAGTCGGCTCAACCGAAGAAGTCCCTTACGGCGAAGAAGGCGAAATCTGTTTAAGCGGACCTACGGTCATGCTCGGTTATTACAATAACGACGAGGAAAACGCAAACACTTTAAAAACCCATGCCGACGGAAGGGTATGGCTTCATACGGGCGACTTGGGAACGATGGACGAAGAAGGATTTATATTCTTCAAGCAGCGTATTAAACGTATGATAATCACAAGCGGTTATAACGTATATCCTTCTCAAATCGAAAACGTAATCGACGCGCACGAAGCCGTCCAAATGAGTTGCGTTATCGGCGTCAAGGACGCATATAAGATGCAACGCATTAAAGCCTTTATAACCTTAAAACCCGGCTATGAAGCGTCTAAAGAACTCAAAACCGATATCATGGCGTATTTACGTAAAAACGTAGCAAAATATGCGCTTCCGTATGATATTGAATTCCGTTCGGAACTTCCTAAAACGCTTGTCGGCAAAGTTGCCTACACGGTTTTGGAAAAAGAAGAAGCCGAAAAACAAGCACGAAAAAAACAAGCATAAGCAAATTTCAAAGAAAGTAAAAACCACCGAAAACCGACCTATAGGTCGACTTTTGGTGGTTTTTTGATAATAAAGAAATTAATAAAAATTATCGAAACAGCCTAAAAGGGGGCTTGACTTAATAATGCTTTTTTAAGTAATAAAAACTATTTTGGTAAAATTTTCAAAATTTTCATAAAATTGTCAAACGAAATGCCTCTCTAAAGAATATATATTATATAAAAGCATAAAGTTATTAAATATATACCGCCTATACCCGAAAGAAATGGGTATACTTTCGGTGGGTGGTTTAAAGAAACGGAATGTATAAATCAATGGGATTTTGATTTAGACATCATACAAACTGACGAAAACAACGAGGAGGTAGGTCTATATGCAAAATGGATAAAAAAATAAAAAAGTAGGATAACACAAATTTTTTACGCACTATGTTGTAACTTTAACTAAAAAAATATTAAAGGAGTATCATATGAAACACTTAAGACTTAAAATATTGGCTATTATAGCCGTTATTACTTTAGTATTGACTTGTGGTTATATAAACTATAAGCAACCCGTTAAAGCAAACGCTGCAAGCGCAACGAGCGATTTGCATACTATAACAAGAATCGATGTCAAAACAGAAAGTAATCCTACAATCACTGTTTTGACGCACGGATTAGGTTCACATTCGTATTTTTGGAGCAATAGGTACGACTTTAATAAAGGTGAAAACATTGCATATAACGAATATTCTCTTATAAACAGATTGTATCAAAAATTAAACGGTCAAATGGCGTTGTATGTAGCACACGGTGAAATTGCTACATCTGAAGGATAAGACGATGTTTACGGAATGAGTTTAAATAAATACTCGTACAATGATTATATAAACGATCGAAACGGTAAAGAAGTCGTTATGCTTGACGATGTTTCTAAGCACATTGTAATAGTGTTTGATAGCGAGGATGCGAGCAAAAGCAACGATAAGGTTTATGAAGAGTTTCATTACATTTTAGATAATATTTCCTTGCAATATAAAAAGTTGACCGGCGTTTTACCTCGGTTTAATTTGGTCGGACATAGTCGCGGTGGTATAACCAACGTTATGTACGCGACGGAGCATCCGTATAACGTTGCGTCGATGTACAGTATGGGCGCTCCGTATAACGGCTCTAAACTCGGAGAAGTAGATGCTCTAATGGATTATATGGAATATATGGATAATGGTGTTTTAAAACCCGGGGCGGCAAGCATAATGGATAAGGAAGGTAATAAAGCCATAAGGGATGCTTGGAACCAAACTTTATTAACTTATCCCGATGCGGAGATTAACGCTGTGGCGTTCGGTTCGATAACGTCGCTATCTCTTGTTTCCGCTATGTTAAGCGACGTTAAAAACAACACGGGAAAATATGGTGACGAGTACTCGGGCTTTATAGATACTGCGGAAGTTATAGTCGACTTGATGAGTAAAAACGTCGATTTAACCGATACGATTTTGAATGTGTTTACAGGTATAGCGGATGTAGCTAACTTTTTCGGCTATGACGCATGCGACGCATTAGTGAGTTCAATTAATTCCAGTTTGAAAGGACAAGTAACTTACGATGATGTTCGTCCCGTAGTTGATTTAATACAGAAAGTAAACGGACAAATTGTGATTTTAGACGATTTATTTATAGATGTTAACTCTCAACTCGGATTCGGATTCGACGACGGTGGTGCCTATAATGGTTTTGCAAGATACGTAAAAACTTTTACCGAAGAAGATTATTCGGATAACAGGGCGATTGCAAATCAGCCGGGTATAGTACATAATTTAGAAATTATGAACTCCGTATATATCAATAAAATCACGAGCGATTTAATTTGCGGTGTGCCTATCGGTAAAATAATAGAAATGGACGATAAGTTTTCCGATAGTCGCATTATTGACGAAGAAGGCGAGGTGTTTTCCTTTGTTTCGCAAAAAGGAGGAACGAGAACATTTGTTGCCGAAGGATGTAAAGTTAAATTATATTGTTACGATGAAGACGATTGTTTGACAAATATTTACGGTACGGTCGAAGATGGTACGCTCGAAGTTGAAAACACGTTAACATTTAACTTTTCCGCAGATACCGAATATTTGTTGTTTGTTACTAACGATTCGTCCGGTTTTGTGAACGTAACGTTTTCGATAACCAATAGAGGCACAAATAAAGAATCGTTTGCATTTTTCGTTGCAAGCGGACAAGACGAACTGTTTACCGTTACGGTAGATTGTACGGGTTTTTATTTAATTAAATTTAATGGTTTTGTCGGTGCGGTCGAAGGGCTTACGGGAAATCAACAAAACGGTTATTACGCTTATTTTCAAGCGGGTAAAGAATACGACGTTTACCTATATAATTCAGCGGTGTCAGCGTCTACCGTAATAATAACCATAACCGAACCGAGTATTGCCGTGCTTAATAACGAAACGCCCATATCTTTAGATAATCGTTTGATGAAATATGTTAACGATACTTCTGTATCAATGGCATATAATTTAGAACTGAACGGCGATAACGCGGATTTTAGTGCATCGGTATATGATGCTTCTCAAAATTTAATAGCAAATGTGACTACTGCGAATACTAAAAAGACATATTCCTTTATATTAGGCGCGGAGCAAACTTGTTATATTGCTTATTCGGGAGATTACACTTCTTTAATATCGAAACTATATTATAACACTGAACAATTGCGCTGGAAGATAAACGACGAATTGTTCGAATCAACTAAAGTTCAATTGCCACGAGGATATTCTTATGTGGTGGAGCTTGTTTCACTTGTAAACGATCAAGTAGTGAATACTGAATTTGTTTTTACAGATAGTGGAAATTTTACATTTGTCAATAGCATTTTGACGATTGCGAATAACGCTTTAGTCGGTTATGACGTGGTTATTTATCCTGTAATTGCATCGGAATATCTTTTAACGATAGAAATCGGTTTCGGTAATGATTTTGAATGGTCTATTTCAAATGGCGACATTGTTTACGTGAATTGGTCATCTCAAGAAACTTCTTTGACAGTGTGCTTTTCAATAATAAATTCTAACGGCGAAACCACGTTGTCGACGAAGAGTAAAAAAATTGAAATTACGTCTTATTTACCTAAAATCCTTGGTACCACGACAGTCAGATTAAAATATATAGTTGTTGACGTGTTATCTACTAAATCTTTAACTTTCACTAATGGTACTGAATTTTTAAACGTAGCGGATATAAGCGTTAATAATTTATTTGACGGGGACAACACCACTCTGTATTATATTACGTGCTTTAGGCATCTAAATAATATAAGATATAATACGTGGGTTGATAGAACGGATGACGCTACTTATACTAACGGGAATTACAAACTGATGAACGATATTACCCTGAGCGGTTATTGGACACCAATACCTAATATGTACAAAGGAGAATTCGAAGGAAACAATAAAAATATTTATAATTTAAAGATTAATGTTGGCGGCGAAAACGGTTCTTATGGTTTGTTTTCAAAACTAAGTAACGGGATCATAAAAAATCTTACGATTAGAGGTGTGACGATTAATTCGACCGCAATGAATTCTAGTTCAAGCGAAACATTAAATATAGGTACCTTAGTAGGTTTTTCTAGCGGAGGTTTACTTAACAATTGTCATGTATACGGAAATGCTTCTAATAAAAGTATAAATGTTTCATCTTATCTCAATACATATGTAGGCGGTTTAGTCGGGTTTAACTCCACAAGAATTACGAACAGTTCCGTTAACAATATCGACATGACTGTCTCAAGTAATGCCGGCGGTATTGCCGGGATAAATTTGTATTATGAAATTTCCGATTGCATGGTGAGTAACCTGCACATTACTTACGTGTGGAATACCGAAAACGCGTGCTTGGGCGGAGTCGTCGGAATTAATAGTACCGGCGGTACGGTAACCAACTGTAGCGCTACGGCAAGTAATTCGGGTTTTGTTGCGTTTACATGGTATAGCCCTAATGATATAAACGTACAGATAAAAAAGACGATATACCCGTCAATGGGGTTCGTTATTGGCAAAAACAGAGGCACATATAGCGGACTTTCTTGGTCTAATCTTAAAACGGATATAGATTATCATTGGCGAATGATGTTGCCTAAATATGATTAAGGTATACGCTTATTTAAAGTTGACAATGAAAGCGTCGGATATGATAGTAATTCTTAAGGCGAGTATTAATTGGCTGATATTTAAGTAAACAGTAACGATGTTTTTTTAATATGCATTTTGTACATATACTAAATAAAAAGACAGACAAAATCAGTCTGTCTTTTTTGATAAGTTTAAGCCGAAAACTCGACCTATAGGTCGGTTTTCGACGTTTTTTTAAGTTATTTTACTTTTTAAAAATCATTCTTGTAACTAACAGTATGACGTAATCTAAGCACACTAAACCCAATAAAATAACGAAAAGCATTACGTTATCGCTTATCGGAATAAGAGGTGATAAATCGAAAAATCCTTGCAGCACGTTTGTCGTAAGAAGCAGTGCCGTAGCGCATAAAACCACGGCGGTTATAGATATTGCAAGCACTCTTCTAAACTTATCGTAGGGATGGCACAAGACCGTCAAAAACGCAAGCCCGCCGAGCGTTAAGGAAGCCGCTAAAAGGGTAGAATAACTTTCTTCGGTAAAGCCGATAGCGCCGGCGCTATAAAATAGTTTTATGGCAAGCGCGTTAAACACTAAGACGATTGCACCCGGTACTGCGTGGTAGAGTACGTAGGAAATAAACTTGCCCTTTATTCTTTCGCTATTCGGCTGTATCGACAGTGCGACCGAGGGAAGCCCGATAATTAAAAATTCGAGCATCAACATCATACCCGTCGTAAAGGGGTAGCTTGACATCGTTGCGATTGAAATTATCGCAAACGCGAAAGTAAATAAAGTTTTCATAAGATAAAGCGACGCCGAACGCTGAATGTTATTGACGACGCGTCTGCCTTCGCCGACGACTTTCGGTAGGGAATTGAAGTTATCGTCGACAAGCACAAGATGTGCTAAACTTCTTGCGGCGCTCGAGCCCGACGCAACCGTTATCGAACAGTCTGATTCTTTCATTGCTAAGATATCGTTTACGCCGTCGCCCGTCATACCGACGGTGTGTTCTTTATCCTTGAGCGTTTTTATAATCAAGGCTTTTTGTTCGGGTGAAACTCTTCCGAAAACGACGTATTCTTTCGCGTACTTTATAACTTCGTCGTCGGTGGCGTTTTGTAAGTCTATGTACTTATCGGCATTAAAAATCCCGGCACGTTTGGCGATTTCCGCGACCGTAAGCGGGTCGTCGCCCGAAATCACCCTTATCGAAACGTCGTTACTTTGGAACCAATTAATCGTTTCTATAGCCTCTTTTCTTACGTTGTCCTCAAGGACGACAAGGGCTAACGGGGCAATAGAGGAGGGGATTGTTTCGTCATTGGCGATTTCGTCGGATTTTGCAAACAGCAAAACTCTGCAACCGATTTTAGCATAAGAAGCAATTAAATCTTTTATCTCGTCAGAAAGATTACTCGTAACGTAATTCGGGGCGCCCAAAACAAGCGTTCCGTCCGAAAAAGCAGCCAAAGCGTATTTTCTTGCCGAGCTAAACGGAAGAGTAAATGTCGGTGCTTGGTTTTCGACGCCGCGGTTTTTAAGATACGACGTAATTGCAATCGCCGTTTGGTTTTCGTCGCCGATTGCGGTTTCGGTTTTTAGTAGAAGGCTTTCTACGCTGTCTTTATCGAACCCGTTTAGGGGGATAATATCTCTTACGGTAAGGTTGCCGTCGGTAATCGTACCCGTTTTGTCGAGGCATAAAATATTAACGCGCGCAAGCATTTCGAGTGAGTACATATCCTGTACCCACGTATTGAGCTTGGAAAGTTTGATAACGCCGACCGCAAGCGAAAGCGTCGTCAAAAAGAACATTCCGCAAGGAATCATTCCGATAACGACCGAGCACGTTTTAATAACGACGTCCGGTACGTTAAGCGCACCGCTTTGCAAGGAAACTTGGTAGTTGACGATTCCCGAACCTACAGCGACGGGGATTATCATAACGCTTATGCTTTTAATAAGCATATTAAGCGAGTCCAAAAGTTTAGATTTCGTTTTTTGATAAACTTTTGCTTTTTCCGTAAGTTTTTGTATGTAAGCGTTTTTGCCTACTTTGGTCAGTTTTGCCAAACATTTACCGGAAACTATAAAGCTTCCGCTCAAAAGTTCTTGCTCGTCGGTTTTTTTAATAGGTACGGATTCGCCTGTTAAAAGCGATTCGTTCACCTCTATCGCGCCGCTTAAAATAACGCAGTCAGCAGGGATTTGCGCGCCTTGACTTAGTTCGATGACGTCGCCCAAAACAAGGTCGGACACGGCGATTTCCGAAAAAGAGCCGTTACGCAAAACTTTGCTCGTGGGGGATTTTACAAGCGAAAGTCTTTCCACCGCATGCTTTGCTCGGATTTCCTGAATAACGCCGATTACCGAGTTTGCTACGAACAAAATTACGAAAATGTAATTTGCAGGTGCCGTATCTTTTACGACGGATAATAGGACGAAAAAGCAAATAAAGCACAAAAGGTTGAAAAACGTGCAAAAATTGTCGAAAAATATCTTCCAGTAAGATTTTGTCGATTTGTTTTTTACTCTGTTGGTATTGCCTTCGGCAATTTGTAAGTTGACTTCGTCAAGGCTTAGCCCAGTCGCAACGTCGCGTGCGGTTTCGGTTGTAGATGTGTTAATTAAGTCCATATGATACCTTGTAAATTTTTTCGGCATAACGCCGACGAGAAAAAGTATACCATAATAGAAAAAATATATCAAGGCTTTTTTTACGAGTTTCGGACAAAATCGTATTTACTAAAACAATGAAAGCCGCAGAAGCCGATATTTTTAAGTATAAAATAGTATAATTCGGCAAATATCCGTTGATTTTTTATATATACTTTTCAAGTTTTTAACATAAGTGTTGACAATCTTAGGTAAAATCTGTTAAAATATAAAAAAGGGAATCCTTATATAATAATGTCAAGAAGGTGTGAAAAGTGGAATACCGTTATAAACTTAGCGGAATCGCTAAATTAGACGACAAAAGTCTAAACAAATTTAAGGCGCGTATTTTGAAAATCGACGGCGTAGCGGATGCTACGTTCGACGAAGAAATCTGCGAAATAAAACCTGCCGCAGGCGCTTACGAATACGACGTTTTGCAAACGCTTATCGCGATTTCCGACGACTATTCCGTAGAAGTCGTTTTCGGTGACGAAGTCGACGATAACGGGCTTATAGACGAGGATTTGGAAGAAACCGACGATAATTTTACAGGCGAAAACGAGAATAGTTACGAAGAAGAAACCGTAAAAGAACATCAAAAATCTCCTCGTAAAAAGACTCAATTAAAACAAAAAGTCGACGACGATATCGAACTTGATTATAACGACGGACTTTCGGAAAGAAAAACGGCACTCAAAAAAGATTCGCGTTTCAGAATAGGCGAACTTTCCGTGGCGCTTGTTTTATACGTGGCAAGTTTATTCTTCAAAACGACCGATTCCGTGCTGTCGGTTAAAATGATACTTATGATACTCAGTTTTTCGATAAGCGGGTACGACGTGGTGTTTAACGCGGGCGTCGACGTTTATAAAAAGAAATTCTTCAGCGGTAACCTTGTGTTTTTGGTTGCCTCGATAGCCCTTATCGTTTTAGGGGAGCCTAACGTTGCCACCGTATTAATCTGGGTGTTTTCCGTCGCGAAATTTGTCGAAAACTATGCGAAAAACAAACAGACGGTTAAAAACGAAGAACTCTTTTACACGGGTACTACGCCCGTAAACGTTGACGGCGAAGATAAAAACAGATCGGAAATCGAAAAGGGCTCGACGATAAAGTTAAGTAAAGGAAGCGTTGTTCCTACCGATGGCGTTTTGCAAACTCGAGGCGAACTTTCTTCATACAAAGTCGACAGAAACCTTGAGACGAATTACTCTCAAGGCGATAAAATACTTGCGGGCAGTATCGTCATATCGGATGAAATTATTTACGTTTCAGATAAAAAATACGGAGAAAGTCTTATCGACGAAAAAAGAGAATCCTTTGACGCGACATTATCCGATTTGGGCTCCGTAAAATCCGAAAAATGTAAGAAAATCGGCTTATACGTCGACTTATTGATAATTTTTGCTTCGCTTGCGGTTACATTTATATTACCGATATTCTCGTCTACTTATAAGGACGGGTTATATAAATGGGGCGTTATAGGCGCTTCGCTTTTAACTTTTGCTTGCGTATCCACGTCGATATCGACGATTATCGAAACCTATCGTAATTTGTATAGCGAAGGTTTTGCGTCCGATATAGATTACAAAGACGTCGAAAAAATCAATAAACTCGGCAAGGGTAATTCCTTAATAGTCAGCGCAAAAGCCTTGTGCGATTTGGCGCCCGACGTAACCTTAAAAGAAGACTCTATGGGCGCGCTTAAGGAACTTACCGCGTTAGGCGTTAAAAAAGTTTCGACGGATTTTGACTTAGAACTCCCCGAAACCGTTAAAGAAAGTCTCGATTTCGTAGAACCCAAATTAAACAACGAAAAACAATTTAGTTTCTACTCAGACAAAGGCGACGTGTCGTTTAGGGGTGAGGGTGTAAACGTTTTAAACGGCGAAGTGTCCTTCGTGCCGCTTGCGTATAAGATGGCTAAAAACACATATAAGTCGGTAAAAACGTCGACTGTTTTAGGTATTTTGTTTAAAGTAATATTTGCCGCGGGCTTGTTTATACTTCCGTTTAATAAATTTACCGTCGCGTATTTTGCGGTCGGTGCGGCGGCTGTATACCTTATTCATACACTTCTCTCGCTTTCGGGCTTTACGAAAAACAAATAACGATTAATATTTTTAGGGGCTTGACTACTCGGTCTTGCCCCATATTTTTTTGCCCTAAACGCAAGAAGGGAGGATTTCACCCAAAAATCACCTTTTAAACATTGAAAACGACTTACTTTTTGTTGACTATTACAAAAAATGCGAATATAATATGTAGGTATAAAAAAATTGTTAGGCAACTAACAAAAGGCAGGGCTATAATGCCATACGTTTTAAGGGAAATCAAAAAGACGCAAAATTTAATTTTCAGGCTACTCGAGTCTAAGGCAAAATCGCAAACGAAAAACGATTTAACTTTTTCCGACAGGCAGATTTGCGGTTTTCTAATGCATAGAGGTAGTAAACCCGTGTATCAAAAAGACGTCGAAAAGGAATTTTCTTTAAGGCGTTCGTCTGCAAGCGCAAAACTTACCAAGATGGAAGAAAAAGGTCTTATCGCAAGGGTAAGTCAAGATAGCGACAAGAGGCTTAAGCGTATCGAACTTACCGATAAGGCTAAAAATAATTTTATAGCCGCGTGTAAGGACGTGGACGATTTAGAGGATGTAGTAACTAAAAATTTACCTAAAGACGAAGTCGATGCTTTTATTAAAACGCTAAAAAAACTCCAAGCGGCGTTAATTAAGGAAAGCGAAGAAAAGTAGTAACGATATAAAGGCGAAAATAGGCGAAAAGCCGCCTATAAGCCCGTTATCGATGTTTTTTATGTAAATAAATTTTGTTCTCGCACTAAAGTAGGTGCGATAAATAAGGTGATAATATATGATTGAACTAATTAAAAGATGTGTCCGACAGTACAAAAAGTCGTCCATACTTTCGCCGGTTTTCGTGGCGGTGGAATGTGTTTTCGACATACTGATTCCGTTTGTCATGACATTGCTTTTAGAACAAGGCGTCGAGGCAAACGACACCTATGCCGTAATATCTTACGGGTTGCTTCTTATCGCAATGAGTCTTGTCGCGCTTTTATTCGGCGCGCTTTCGGGCGTGCAGTGTTCCAAAGCGTCAAACGGTTTCGCAACAAATATTCGTCACGATATGTTTGAAAGAGTGCAAGAGTATTCTTTCGAAGATATCGACAAATTTTCGTCGGCTTCATTAATTACCCGTATGACGACCGACGTCAATATGGTGCAAAACGCTTACATGATGATAATACGTATTGCGATACGTTCGCCACTCATGCTTATATTTGCGCTTATCATGACAATAAGCGTCGGCGGTGCGCTTGCGGGCGTATTTGCGGTTGCCGTACCTATTTTGATTATCGGCCTTGTAGTTATATTTAAGAAAGCAATGCCCGTTTTCAAAAAACTGTTTAAAAAATACGACAGATTAAACGTTGTCGTCGAAGAAAACATCAGGGGTATGCGCGTCGTTAAATCGAGCGTACGCGAAAACGAAGAAATCGAAAAATTCAACGTCGTATCAAACGACGTTTACGAAAATCATACAAAAGCAAGCAAAACGGTAGCACTCGCAAACCCCATTATGCAACTTTGTATGTACATCGTAATAACTCTCGTCGGTTGGTTCGGCGCAAAGATGATAGTATCCTCTTTCGGTACCGATCTAAAGGTTACGCAGCTTAGCATGATTATAACGTACAGCCAACAGATACTCATGAGCCTTATGATGTTTTCTATGATTTACGTAAACATCACCATGGCTAAGGCGTCCACCGACCGTATTTTGGAAGTTTTGCATCAAGACCCTTCTATAAAAAATCCCGAAGCGCCCGTTTTAGAGGTTAAAGACGGCAGCATCGATTTTTCCAACGTGTCTTTTTCCTATTCCGGGAAAGGCGGCGTTAATTGTTTAGAGGATATCGATCTTCACATAAAAAGCGGCGAAACCATCGGTATTATCGGCGGAACGGGTAGTTCCAAAACCACGCTCGTTCAACTTTTGCCGAGGCTTTACGACGTAACGTGCGGCGAACTTAAAATCGGCGGCGTCGACGTAAGAAATTACGACCTCGACGTTTTAAGAAAATCCGTTGCGATGGTTCTTCAGAAAAACGTTCTGTTTTCGGGAAGCATTCGCGAAAACATGAAGTGGGGCAACGAAACCGCCACCGACGAGCAAATAGATAAGGCGTTAAAACTCGCGTGTGCGGACGAATTCGTTTATCGTCTTGACGGGTTAGATACTCATATAGAACAAGGCGGCGCGAACGTTTCGGGCGGTCAGCGTCAAAGGCTTTGCATAGCGCGTGCTTTGATGTCAAACCCCAAAATACTCGTTTTAGACGATTCCACAAGCGCCGTAGATATGAACACCGATTTAAAGATAAGGCGCGGCTTTAAGGAATTTATTCCCGAAACGACAAAACTTATCATAGCGCAAAGAATAGTTTCCGTAATGGATGCCGACAGAATAATCGTTATGGACGACGGCAAGATTTCCGCAGTCGGCACGCATGACGAACTCATGTTAAGTAGCGATATTTATCGCGAAGTTTATAATTCGCAACAAGGCGGAGGAGGTGATTTCGATGGCGAAAACCAACAATAATGCCGCAGCGGTTAATAAAATGCCGCCCAAGCCTCAGGCAAAACATTCGCTAAAAACCTTAAAACGTGCACTCGGCTATATGCTTAGGGGTAAAAATCTTGCAATATTTATAATTTCGCTTGTTTGCATCGGGCTTTCGAGCTATGCGTCTGTGCAAAGCATGGCGATGATAGAAGATTTGATTAACGCCATAAGCATTCAGGTAGATGCCGTAAAAAGCGGGCTTAGCGCGGTTTACACCGAGATTATAAGCGTAATTTTAAAAATGGTCGCAATTTTTGCGATAGGCGTAGTTGCATCGCTCTTTCAGAGCAGACTTAACGTAGTGTTGGCGCAAAGTACGATACGCGATATGCGTAACGATATGTTCGCAAAAATGCAACATTTCCCCGTAAGGTATTTCGACACGCACACTTTCGGCGAAACGATGAGTCGTTTCACCAACGACGTCGACACGATGCAAGAACTTATTTCGCAATCGATACCGAACATCGTATCGTCGCTTGTTACGATAATCGTATGCCTTGTCGAAATGATAGTTAAAAGTTGGCAACTTACCGCCGTTGTTCTTATTACGGTATTTTTAATGATGTTCGTAATAAAAGGGCTCGGCTCTAAATCGGCACACTACTTTATAAAGCGCCAGTCGTCGATAGGTAAAGTCAACGGTTACGTAGAAGAAATGATGAGCGGGCAAAAGGTCGTAAAAGTTTTCTGCTACGAACAAAGAAACCAAAAAACATTCGACGAGATTAACGAAGAACTTAACGAAAACTCTACGAAAGCCAACAAGTACGCAAATATTTTCATGCCGATTATGGCAAATTTAACCTACGTGCAGTACGTTTTGATAGCGGTTATCGGCGCATTGCTTTCAAATAACGGGCTTTTAATCGTCAAAGAAAGCGGCGTGTCGCAAAGCGCTGCGGCAATAGCGCTTATATCTGCCTTCCTACTGTTGTCGAGGTCGTTTACAAGACCTATCAATATGGTTTCGCAACAGTTTAACTCGGTAATTATGGCGCTTGCGGGTGCAGAAAGGATTTTCGACCTTATGGATACCGCGCCCGAAACCGACGACGGTTACGTAACGCTCGTAAAAGCATACGCCGACGAAAACGGTCAAATAGTCGAAGGTACGACGGGAAACTGGACGTATTATTGGAAACACCCTCACGGCGACGGCACGCTTTCGTATACTAAACTCGAGGGTCACGTAGTTTTGAAAAACGTCGACTTTTCCTACGACGGCGAAAAGCAAGTTTTAAACGACGTTACCATCGACGCAAAACCCGGCACAAAAGTTGCGCTTATAGGTAAAACGGGTGCGGGTAAGACAACGATTTCCAACCTTATCAATCGTTTTTACGATATCGACGATGGCAAAATTCGTTACGACGGCATAAATATAAATAAGATAAAGAAAGACGATTTAAGAAGATCTTTGGGCGTAGTGTTACAGGAAATCAATCTGTTTACTGGTACCGTTATGGAAAACATTCGTTACGGCAACCCTGACGCTACCGACGAAGACGTATACAAGGCGGCAAAACTCGTTCACGCACACGACTTTATTAAAAGATTGCCCGACGGCTATAATACGGTATTAACCCTTGACGGCGCAAACCTTTCGCAAGGGCAACGTCAACTTTTATCCATTGCAAGGGTAGCGGTTGCGGATCCTCCCGCAATGATTTTGGACGAGGCTACTTCGAGTATCGACACGCGAACCGAGGAAATCGTTCAAAGCGGTATGGATAACCTTATGAAGGGAAGAACGGTTTTCGTTATAGCGCACAGACTTTCCACCGTCAAAAACGCAGACAACATTATGGTAATGGACGGCGGTAGAATAATCGAGCAAGGAAACCATGATTATTTAATGGATCTTAAAGGCACGTATTATTCTCTCTATACGGGCAGTTCTCTATAAAAATTGAGATAACCGACCTATAGAAGGACTTTTCAACTTAATATTTACACCCGCGATAAACTTTTAAAGTGTTATCGCGGGTTTTTTATCGAAAAAATTACGGGGGTAAATTTTTGAAAGAAGTCGTTTTTAAAGGTGTAGGCACTGCGCTTGTAACTCCGTTTTGTAGTAGCGGCGAAGTCGACTACGAGTGTTTAAAAAGACTGGTAAAAAGGCAAGTTAGATTAAACGCTGACGCGGTAATCGTTTGCGGCACGACGGGCGAGGCGTCTACTCTTTCCGTAGCCGAACATTTAAAAGTTATCGAAACCGCAGCAATAGCGGCGGACGGCAAAATACCTATTATAGCGGGGACGGGTTCGAACGATACCGCCCATGCCGTTTATATGACGAAAACTGCAAAATCACTCGGCGTAAACGCCGCTCTTTCGGTTACGCCGTATTATAATAAAACCACTCAAAACGGGCTTATAGCCCACTATTTTACTATTTGTGACAGTGCTTGTTTGCCGATTATCGTTTACAACGTACCTACTAGAACAGGGGTTGACATAGAGGTAAAAACTTACGAAAAACTTTTTACGCACAAAAATATCGTCGGCGTAAAAGAAGCCTCCGACGATTTAAAAAAGATAACGGAAATTCTTACTTTAGACAGCGAAGTTTGTCTGTATTCGGGTAACGACGAAACTTTTTTACCCGTAGTTGCGTGCGGCGGAGCGGGGGTGATTTCGGCGGCGGCAAATATTATTCCCGATAAAATATCCGAAATCATACGCCTTGCAAATTCAAAGGGTTTTGACGAGGCTAAAAGAATGTATATTAAGTATAGACCTATAATTACCGCACAGTCTAAGATATTAAATCCGATAGGCATAAAATATGCGATGTCGAAACTCAAACTTTGCAAAAACGTTCTAAGAGCGCCGCTACTTGCAATCAAACGGAATGCTTTCATCGATAAAGTAATTGAAAATATGAGGGATGACATTATATTATGAAGATAAATTTTTTCAAAATGCAAGCCCAAGGCAACGACTATATTTATTGCGCTTTATGGGAAAACGATAAAGGCTTTCTGCTAAATTACGCAAGCGAAATAGCAAAACGTTTGTCTAAAAGAAGGTTTATGATAGGTTCCGACGGGCTTATATTGATAGACAAAAGTAATATTGCCGACTGCAAGATAATAATCTATAATAACGACGGAAGTCTGGCAAAAACGTGCGGCAACGCATTGCGGTGCGTAGGTTTTTATATGTCAAACCTACTTTCCTCAAAAAAAATAAGCATCGAAACCCAATCGGGTATTTTCGATACCGAAAGTAACAAAAATATAGTTTCGGTAAATATGGGAAAACCTAAAATACTCGATGTCGATATCGATTGCAATTACGATAAGCGCATATGCGCATATTTAAAAAACATTGCTTTATATAGTTTCGTAAACGTCGGAAACGACCATTTGGTTATTTACGACAAAAAGACAAAAACCGTCGATAACGGGCTTATAGGTGCACATTTATGCAATTATAAATCCGTTTTCGACGGCATAAACGTTGAGTTTGTACAAATAAAAGACGGAAAAATTTACGCCGAAGTTTACGAAAGGGGAAGCGGAAAAACCGCTTGTTGCGGCAGCGGTTCGGCGGCGATTTATTATGCGTTTAAGCAAAACGGGTTTATAAAAAACAAGGCGGCGGAAATTAATTTCGAGGGCGGTAAAGTTTTTTGCGAAAGCCGCGGCGAAAATATTATTATTAAAGGTAAGGTTGATTATTGTTTCAGCGGGGTGGTAAATTACGATTAAGTTAAACGAAAACTATTTTAAACTAAAGGAAAATTATTTGTTTACCGAAATAGACCGTCGCGTTAAAGCCATAACCGACAAAGACGTTATAGATTTAGGCGTAGGGGACGCGACTTTGCCCATGCCTAAGGCGATAGCAAAAGCCTATTCGAAGGCGGCGCTCGGGATGTGTAAAAAGCGAGATTTTAAAGGTTACGGACCGGAATGCGGTTACGACTTTTTCATAAATGCCGTAAAAAATCGTTTCTCCCTTCTCGGCGTAAATTTATCCGAGGAAGAAATCTTCATTAACGACGGCGCGAAAACCGATATGTTTACGCTTCTTACTCTGTTTGATAATGCGACGGTTTTAATACAAGACCCTATATACCCCGCATATAAGGACGCAAACACGATTTTCGCTAACAGAATAAGTTATATAAGCGCAAACAAGTCGAATAATTTTTTGCCGATGCCGAGCGATATAGATAAAGATTTTTACAATAAATCTTTACTTATTTACATATGTTCACCCTCGAATCCGACGGGCACCGTTTATAGTAAAGAAATGCTTAAAACATGGATAGATTATGCCGAAAAAAGCGGCTCTTTAATAGTGTTTGACAGTGCTTACGAAGGTTTCGTCAGAGGTAATAACGTAAAATCGATTTTCCAAATCGAGGGTGCCGAAAAGGTTGCGATAGAAATATGTTCGCTTTCAAAGTCGGCAAGTTTTACGGGCGTAAGGTGTGGCTTTACGGTTATAAGTAAAAATTTAACGATAGGTAAACATTCCCTGAACAAACTTTTCAAAAGATTAAAATGCACCTCGACTAACGGCGTTTCCTACGTAACTCAAGTTGCGGGCACGGTCGCGCTTACGAAAAACGGTCAGAAGGCGTGCATGAAAAACACCGATTATTATTTAAAAAACGCCAATCTTGTTAAAGAATTTTTCGATAAACGCGGAGTTTTTGCCGTAGGCGGAGAAAACTCCCCATACGTTTTTTTCGAGTGCCCGAAAGGTTTTACCTCGAAAAGTTTTTTCGACACGCTACTCGATAACGAAGCACTTGTTTTAGTACCGGGTTCGGGCTTCGGCAGCTTAGGCGAAGGCTTTATGCGAATAGCGGGTTTTTCTTCTTTTAAAAAGACCGAAGAGGCTTTAAAAAGACTTGAAAAGTATTATTAAAAAAATCAAAATCATATCGATAATCGACCTATAGCCCGATTTTTATTAAATTATAAAGTAAACCTTCACTCTTTTTTCGCGGCGGCGACAAAAAAATAAATAAAAAATGTGCGTGCTATCAAAAAACGATAACACGCATTTTATTATGATAATTTTACGATTGCAAGTTGTACGGACGGTCTTATGGTTTTTGTGGAAACAATCAGCGGCGCAAGGTCGATTTCGGCTTCCGAATTATTGACAAGGCGATAGTAACTTGTCGTATCGGTAACGTTTATAAGCCCGTAGCCCGTTATCGGCACGGCTTTATTCGTGCCCGTAAAACTTTCGCTTGCGTAATAGTTTCCGCTACCGTCCGTCAGCGATATAGTTATCGTTTGACTTTCCGCAGTCGACTCGACGTTTTGCTGAACGGAAAAAGCAACAAAATAAATTCCCGTACTCGTAAACGAAAAAGTGTTATCGCCGTTTAACACAGTTAAACCCGAGGTGTCGACGGTCTTTACGGAAATCGGCAAAAGTCCGTTTACGGCAACCGTGGTATTTGCCGCGTCGGTTGCTTCGTCCGAAGAGGAAAGTATCGCAACGTATCCTTGCAGCGTACCTGCTGCGCCCGGCGGACCAGTGTAGCCTCTGGGACCTCTCGGACCGGGTATTCCGCTTATGCGGTTTTGACCTCTTTGATTTATCCGATTACGACAAAAACAGCATCCCGAGCATTGCCTTTGCGTTTGGTTGACGTTTTCGGCACCCGAATTTCTTCCTTGAACGGGGGTGCAGCAAAAAAGATTTGAAAAATCGAACATATAACCTCCTTAAAGTGCGCTAAAAAGCACAAGAGCACACTTTAGCATATGCAAACCTAAACAAAGATTGCTATCCCTCTTGTACATAAATATAATTTTCGCGAAAATTACACGCAATTATATGGTATATCCTATTCAAAAACACACAAACGAAGGAAAAACAAATGAAAGGGGACTTATTAAAAGCAGATGAAGTCGTGTTACATAAAGGCAAAAAAGACACTTTATCATTTTAATTGGATAAGGTGTCTTTTTTAAGTTGGAATACATTCCGTTATCGGAAATAAATTCAATAAAAACAATTGACAAACTTCCGATAATGGAATATAATTATAAAAAACAAAATCGAGGTTATGCAGATGAATTTTATATCAGTTGCAGAAATTGCGAAAAAATGGAAAGTATCAGATAGAATGGTTAGAAATTATTGTGTACAAGGTCGAATTCCCGGTGCGTTTTTGACCGGCAAAACTTGGAATATTCCCGCAGATGCAATAAAACCCGAAAGAGAAAGTAAGAAACAATTCAGCGATAATCAATTATTGAATATCTTGAAAGAGCAAAAAGATATGGGGCTTAATGGCGGTATCTATCACAAAACGCAAATTGAGTTAACATACAACTCAAATCATATTGAGGGAAGCACCTTGACTCACGATCAAACAAGATATATTTTTGAAACAAACACTATTGGTATGGAAAAAGGAACACTTAATGTCGATGATGTTGTTGAAACTGCTAATCATTTCAAATGTGTAGATTATATAATTGATAATGCGATAAAACCACTAACTGAATCAATGATAAAAGAGATACATTTTATTCTTAAAAACGGAACAAGCGACAGTAGAAAAGATTGGTTTAATGTTGGCGATTATAAAAAACTTCCAAACGAAGTTGGTGGCGAAGAAACTTGTCAGCCTGAAAATGTAAAAGAAGAAATGAAAAGACTTCTAACTTCCTATAATAGCATTGAAAAAAAGAGTTTTGAACAAATTTTAGAATTTCATAAAAACTTTGAATCTATCCACCCTTTCCAAGATGGAAATGGTCGAGTTGGCAGACTTTTAATGTTTAAGGAATGTTTGGCAAATAATATTGTTCCGTTTATTATCGATGAAGACCACAAACTATTCTATTATCGTGGACTTAAAGAATGGAAAAACGAAAAAGGATATTTAACTGATACTTGTTTATCTTGCCAAGACCAATACAAAGCATGGTTAGACTATTTTAAGATTGAGTATTAAGGGGAATTTTATGGAAAATTCAGCCAATGAAACAACTGTTCATAACAGCAAGATTTGTTGCTTGCAACCAAACAAATAGTTTACACGCAAGAAATACTTCATATAGCAAATACTTTACAAAACAAAAAAGGGCATACTTTAAGGATTATCCATAAAATATGCTCTTATTTCTTTAGACTATTCTGCCGGTTTCAAACATCGCAGACTAAACTTCATTAAATTTTCACACAAAAAAGGCGACAATATTCGCCTTTTTTAGTGTGAAAAAAGTTTTATAGGCAAGAAAAATAAATAGTTTTTTCAATACATTTCTATCTCGAAAACTAACTCTTTTTTAAAAAGAGGAGTGCGGTTTGCCCGATATGGTAATTATTCGCTTGACACTCGTAAAAAATAGTTATAAAATAAATATATTAGTTATTTTAGGAGAAAAATTCAATGAAAAACAGAAAACTTATAGCGCTTACGGCGTTATTAGTCATATGCGCCCTTGCCGCTTTATTTACGGCGTGCGACATAGGGCACACGCACACTTATACCGATACCGTAGTAGCGCCTACGTGTTCGACGCAAGGTTATACTTTGCACGAATGTTCTTGCGGTTCGTATAAAGACGATTTTGTTGCGAAATCGGCGCATAATTATGTCGAAACCGTGGTCGAGCCCGGTAAAACCACGCAAGGCTTTACCGCGCATACGTGCTCGGTTTGCTGCCACGTTTATACCGACAATTACGTTCACCCCACGGGGTCGAAGGAACTTGTTTACGAATTAAACGCAGACGGCGAAACTTGTACCGTTGTTGGCATTAACGATTCCGACGATACCGAAATAGTCGTTCCCGAATACTCGCCCGAGGATTACTTGGTAACGGCAATCGGCACGAAAGCCTTCGCGGGCTCTAATATGACGGAAATCACTCTTCCCGAAACAATTGAAACGATAGGTTACTACGCATTTAGCGGCGCTACCGAGATAGAAACGGTCGTTTTACCCGATAGTTTAACGAAAGTCGGCAACTATCTTTTCGACGGTTGCACTTCTCTTAAACAAGTCGTTTTAGGCAAAAACGTAACGGAAATCGGCGCAGGTGCTTTTTATAATTGCTACAATCTCGAAGAAGTCAACCTTCCTTCCTCGCTCGAAGTTTTACAAGCGTCAGCATTTAGCGGCTGCAAGGCTTTAAAGGAAGCGGTTATTCCCGATGCGGTAACGAAAATCGAAGACTACACCTTCTACGGTTGCGAAAGTTTGACAAGCGTAAAATTAAACGGTGCCGTAACGGAAATCGGTGCGGCAAGTTTTTGGGGATGCACCTCGCTTACAGGTATCGAAGTTAAAAACGTCGTAACCATAGGCGAATCTGCCTTCCGTGAATGTACTTCTCTTAGTAACGTCACGCTTCCCGCAACGCTTAAAACGCTCGGCTGGTATGCGTTTTACGACTGCACGTCGTTATCTAGCGTAACTATAAAAGGCGAAATTACCGAAATCGCACCTCAAACATTTTATAACTGTCAAAAATTAAGTTATATTTACTTTAAATCGTCCGTTAAGAAAGTAGGGGAGTACGCTTTTTACAACCTTCAAAACAGAATAACGGTAGACTTTATCGGTTCTAAAGATGCTTTCGAAAAAATAGAATTCGCAACGGGATTAGGCGATTGCGTCGTTTATTGCGTGGCGTAAAATTTAACTGACAAGGTAAAAAATATTGACTGAACAAACAAGGGACTACCGCATTTACGGCAGTCCCTTTAACATATGAAAATATTCGATAATCGACCTATATGCGGACTTTTGATGTGTAAAGATAACAAAGACAGTCAAAATATAGTCGAATAAAAAAGCCTCGCTTTATTAAGCGGGACTTTAAAACTATTCGTATACGGTTTTTATAAAGAAGTATAAGGAATTAATCGGACAACTTAACGCCCATAACGCTGTCGACGGGAAGAGAAAACACAATCCCGGCACCGTCGGTTGCAAGCCCTGCGGCTTCTTTTACGGCGGTCATAATTTTGTCGCGTTCGGATTTAGCGGTAAGAATAAACACGATTTCCTTATTAGGGTGAAGGGTTATCCCCATGAATTTAACTAAATCTTGCTGGTCTGCGGTGCCGCGTGCGTTAAAAATGGTACCGCCTCTTGCGCCGGCGTTACGTGCTGCAGCCATAACGGCTTCGTCGTAGCCTTGGTTAACGATAACAACGATAAGTTCGTTCATAAATCACCTCAAATAAGATTTTTTGTGTTACCGAGCAATATTTGCAAGGTAAGATTTCCGCCGACGGCTGAAACGGGTACGGTCATTGCGATAATACCTTTGGTGTGCGGTAAAAAGTTTTCTTCCATTACCTCGTAAACCTTTCTTACGTTGGATTTTTCCACGAAGGTAAAGATTACGTCTTTTTCCGGCTCGCCTAAACCGAGCGCCGCAACGACGTCGGACGAAGCAGTGCCTCTCCCGCGCGTAAGCGAGGTAAGATTGACATATTTTTTTGCCGCATCGAGTATTTTGTCGCCCATGCCTTGCGGACAGACGATAATCATTAAATCGAGTAAAACGTCTCTCATAATATCCCTCAAAATATAGTGGCTAAATAAGTTGCGATTGTTGACTAAAAGTTGTAACAAGTATGGCTATAAGCCCGTTAAACGCTAAATTATCTGTTAGTGTTAAGTTCGATTATATCGCTGTCGAACAACCTTAAAACGGATTTCGTAATCTTAGGTTTGCGTTCGGTTTTCAGTTTAACGACCAAACCTAAAATCTGAATGGTAATAAGCGGGGTGAGTGCGATAAACGCAACCATTCCGTAAGCATTGGACAAAACGGCTTCGGTACTTCCGCCCGATATCGCCGTAGCGGCGCCGATTGCCAAGGGGAGCATAAACGTCGTAGCCATAGGCCCCGACGCAACCCCGCCCGAGTCGAACGCTATTGCAGTGTAGTTTTTAGGAACGACAAAGGTAAGTATAAGCGCAATGCCGTATCCGGGTATCAATATATAATATACGGGGATGTCGAAAAGAATTCTTAATGCGGCAAGCCCTACCGATACCATCATCGAAACAGAAAGCGAAATAAGTAAGGTTTTACCTTTAATGGTGCCGTCGGAAATATTTTCGACTTGTTTACAAAGTACGTGTACGGCGGGCTCGGCTAAAACGATGAATGCGCCTACCACCATACCGACGGGAACAAGCAGCCAGTTGTTTTTTAAGGAAGCAAGCCTCGAACCTAAGTTAAAGCCCATTTCCATAAAGCCTGCCGAAACGCCCGTCAAAAACAGCGACAGACCGATATATGTATACAAAAGCCCGAAAATTATTCTTGCGACGCGGCGTTTCGGCATTTTTATAAATATGCCGTTTATGATGAAGAAGAACGCCGAAATAGGCAAAAGCGCAATGGCAACTTCCTTTAAGGAGTTTTTAAAAGTAGTCAAAAAGCTGTCGAATACGTCGCCGAAAGAGGTAAGTTGACTTCCGAAAGAGGAAATCGCTATGTCGGGTTTAAATATTAGCGAAAGTAAAAGTACTAAAAGGATGGGGCCTATCGAGCATATCGCAACGACGCCGAAACTGTTGTCGTTTCTGTTCTTGCCGCCGAGCGAGGACGCTACGCCGACGCCTAACGCCATTATAAACGGAACGGTTATCGCACCCGTCGTAACCCCGCCGGAGTCGAAAGACAAAGCAATGTATTTATTATCGACGAAAATCGTTAAAAGAAAGATAATCGCATAAAAGACAATTAAAATTATATTAAGGCTTATTTTGGCGAAAATTCTTCCGAGGGCAAGCATTAAAAACAAGCCGACGCCGATTGCTATCGTGATAATAAGTATCCACTTAATGTCGCCGAGCTGGTTACCGAGTACCATAAGGTCGGGCTCTGCAACGGTAACCATTACGCCGATTATAAAGCCGACCAAAAGTATAAGCGGAACTTTTTTCGTCGCCGTAACTTTAGTACCGATTACCTCGCCGATAGGGGATAAGGCGATGTCGCTACCGAGTGAATACAAAACCATACCGGTAATAAGCAAAAACGCGCCGAAAATAAAGGCGAAAAGCCCGTATCCCGTTTCCGCGCCCGGTAAAACGAAATTAAGTATAAGGACAATCAACGTTATAGGAATAACGGATGTACAAGCCTCTTTAATTTTGTCCGTAAGAATTTTACTCATAACCCCACGTCCACCGACTAAGCGTCGCCTAAAATTTACTGTACTAATATAATATAGTAAGAAAGAAAAAATGTCAATGAAATGGGGTGAAAAAAAAGTGAAAAAATCAAAATAGGAAATTTCGCACAAAACGTTTGACAAAAATCCTTTTATTTGCTTAAATATCCGTAACAAGTAAAAAAGGAATGTATTATGATAAGAAAAGCAAGTTTAAACGACAAAAACACTTACGTTTTAATGGCTGAAGCATTTTATTCGAGTGCGGCGGTCGCACATTCTATTCCGAAAAGTTTTATAGAAGAAACTTTCGACAAATTAGTCAGCGGCAGCGACTTGGGCGATATATATATTTGCGAGGACGAAGATAAGGTCGTAGGGTATTTACTTACGGCAAAAACTTGGTCGCAGGAAGGCGGCGGCATCGTTAGCTGGATAGAGGAATTTTTCGTGCCCGAAATTTATAGAGGCAGGGGCTACGGCACCGAAATGATAAAATACGTCATACAAAACGAAAAAGCCGCAAGGTTTCGTTTAGAGGTCGAACCCGAAAACGAAAAAGCAGTTTCCCTTTACAAACGTTTAGGCTTTTCCTTTATGGACTATTCGTCTATGGTTAAGGAACTTAAGTATAAGTAAACATCCTTTTAATTACGAGTAAAAAAATGCAAAAAACACGGGGCTATAGGTCGATAACCGACCTATAGCCCCGTGTTTTTTGTAAAGCAGCTGTTCAAAAACCGTTTTTAGGAGCGCCCTAAAAAGGACATATCTTTACAATGTTTTTTAAGTAATAAAAATTTTTGAAAAATTTTTTAAATTTTTTGTAATTTTGTCAAACGAAATGCCTTTCTAAATGATATAATATATGTAGGCAAAAAAATTATTAATATATACCTCCTATACCGGAAAGAACCGGTTATACATTTGAAGGATGGTTTAAAGAAACCGAATGTATAAATCAATGGGATTTTGATTTAGACACAGTGCAAACGGACGAAAATAACGAGGAGGTAGGTCTATATGCAAAATGGATAAAAAAATAGATAAGTAGGATAACACAAATTTTTTTACGCATTATGTTGTAACTTTACTAAAAAATATAAAAGGGGTTATTATATGAAACACTTAAGACTTAAAATATTGGCTATTATAGCTTGGGTGGAGTTGTTGGCTCAATAGCACCGGCGGTACGGTAACCAACTGTAGCGCCACGGCAAGCAATTCGGGTTTTGTTGCATTTACATGGTATAGTCCCAATGATATCGATGTACAGATAAAAAAGACGATATATCCGTCAATGGGGTTCGTTATCGGTGAAAACAGAGGCACATATAGCGGACTTTCTTGGTCTAATCTTAAAACGGATATAGATTATCATTGGCGAATGATGTTGCCTAAATATGATCAAAGTATACGTTTATTTAAAGTTGACAATGAAAGCGTCGGGTATGATACTAATGGTTAAAAAACCGAACGATATTTATAAATTTTTTAACAAAAAAATCGATTTGTTTTTATAACAATTTGTACAAAATATTAGGGGCTATAGGTCGATAACCGACCTATAGCCCCATGTTTTTCTTTTTTTTACATTTAAAGCAGCGGTTTTACGGCAATGAAGAACGCGGAATTTTCAGAACCTCTAAAAATTCCGCGTCAAGTATACAAACCGATTGGGTTTCGTAATAAATAGGACAATTAGATACGGC
Source organism: uncultured Christensenella sp. (assembly GCA_964398065.1). Lineage (GTDB taxonomy): Bacteria > Bacillota > Clostridia > Christensenellales > Borkfalkiaceae > UBA4636. The sequence continues at coordinate 102,865 of CAYNLN010000004.1, forward strand.
GTAATTGTCAATCGTCGTAATTACCAAGCAACTTTTTCGCCGAGGAATTCCACCAAACTATCGATAGGCAAGCGCACTTGTTCCATAGTGTCTCTATCGCGGACGGTAACGGTTTCGTTTTCCAAAGTATCGAAGTCTATCGTTATGCAGTAGGGCGTACCTATTTCGTCTTGACGGCGATAGCGTTTGCCGATGGAGCCCGCTTCGTCGTAAGTTACGGGGAAGAATCTTTCGAGTTTTTGTAAAACTTCCTTAGCCTTGTCGCCTAAGTTCTTTTGCAAGGGAAGAATCGCCGCTTTATACGCCGCAACCGCGGGGATAAAGTGCATAACGACCCTTGTATCGCCGCCTTCCAAAACTTCCTCGTCGTAAGCTTCCGACAAAACGGCAAGCATAAGTCTGTCGGCGCCTATCGAGTATTCGATGTCGTACGGTACGTATTTTTCGCCGCTGTTGGGATCGACGTAGAGCATACTCTTACCCGAATATTCCTGATGGCGGGAAAGGTCGTAATTCGTACGGTTATGAATACCGTTAAGTTCTGACCAGCCGATGGGGAAAAGGTATTGAATATCGCACGCCGCCTTAGCGTAGTGTGCAAGCTTGTCGTGGTCTTTAAATCTTATATGGCTTTCGTCGATGCCGAGGTCGAGTAAAAACTGCCAAGCGGCTTTTTTATAAAAGTCGTACCATTCGTGGTCGGTGCCTTCCTTGCAGAAAAATTGATGTTCCATTTGTTCGAACTCTATAGTTCTGAAGATAAAGTTACCCGGGGTAACTTCGTTTCTGAACGCCTTACCTATTTGAGCGATACCGAAAGGTACTTTTGCCCTTGTCGTTCTTTGAACGTTCAAAAAGTTCACGAACTCGCCCTGAGCGGTTTCAGGACGAAGATAAATTTTGTTTTGACCTTCTTCGGTAACGCCCCTCGACGTTTCGAACATAAGGTTAAATTGTCTTATAGGCGTAAAGTCGGATTTGCCGCAACGAGGGCAGACGATATGGTTGTCTTTGATGTATTGTTCCATTTCCTCGTTCGTCATGGCGTCGGGGTTAACCGCACCGTGAGCGTGCGCTTCGATTAAAGTATCGGCTCTGTGACGAGTTTTGCAGTTTTTGCAGTCCATTTTGGGGTCGGAAAAGGAAGCCGTATGACCGCTTGCGTCCCAAACGCGGGCATTCATTAAAATGGCGGCGTCGACGCCGTAAGAATTTTTACTTTCTTGAACGAAACGTTTCCACCAAAGTTTTTTAAGGTTATTTTTAATTTCCACGCCTATAGGACCGTAATCCCAAGTATTACCCATACCGCCGTAGATTTCGCTGCCGGGGAAAATGATTCCGCGTGATTTGCAAAGATTAACGAGTTTTTCCATCGTTGCTTTTTGTTCCATAACGTAATTCCTCTATATAAAAGTAGATTTTTTGCTTTTTCCACATTATTTTATATAAAACGAATAACAAAGTCAAGTAAATCCCTTAAATAAACCGTTTTTAACTTGCATATTTTGATATTAAGTGGTAAAATGTTGTAAGAAAATTTTCTGAAACGGGTAAACTTTACTAAGTTTATCGACTTATTTACCCACAAGGATTTATTATGGAAGAAGTAATCTCAACCAATTTTATCGAGGAAATCATAAACGAAGAACTAAATAGCGGAAAAGTATCGTGCGTACACACTCGTTTTCCGCCCGAACCTAACGGATATCTTCACATAGGGCACGCAAAAAGTTTGTGCATAAATTTCGGCACGGCTAAAAAATACGGCGGGCTTTGCAATCTTTTCTTCGACGACACAAACCCGTCAAAGGAAAAGACCGAGTATGTCGAGGCGATTAAAAAGGATATAGAGTGGCTCGGTTTTAAGTGGTACGAAATCCATTACGCTTCCGACTTTTTCGACGATATTTATCGTCTTGCGGTAAAACTTATAAAAGACGGCAAAGCTTTCGTTTGCGATATGACTGCCGACGAAATAAAGGAAAACAGAGGAACGCTTACCGAACCCGGAAAGGAAAGCCCTTGTAGAGAAAGAAGCGTCGAAGAAAACCTTGCGCTTTTCGAAGATATGAAAAACGGCAAGTTTTCCGACGGCGAAAAAGTTTTGCGCGCTAAAATAGATATGGCTTCGCCAAACATCAACCTTCGCGACCCCGTTATATACAGGGTACTGCACGCAACACATCACAGAACGGGCGATAAGTGGTGCATTTATCCCATGTACGATTTTGCACACCCCATTTGCGACTCCATGCAAGGCGTAACGCATTCCCTTTGCACGCTCGAGTTCGAAGACCACAGACCGCTTTATAACTGGGTCGTCGAAAACACGGGCGTTACGCACAAACCCCGTCAGATAGAATTTGCAAGGCTTAACATTACAAACACGGTAATGAGCAAGCGCTATCTTAAAAAACTCGTCGAGGAAAACATGGTCGACGGTTGGGACGATCCGAGGATGCCCACCTTAACCGGTTTAAGAAACCGCGGCGTTCCCGCCGACGCGCTTAAACGTTTTTGCGAAGAAATCGGCGTTGCCAAAGCCAATTCCGAAATCGAAGTAGGGTATTTCGAACATTTTATTCGCGACTACCTTAACTTAAACGCCGAAAGGGCAATGGCTTGCTTTAACCCCGTAAAGGTTATTATAGACAATTACGAAGGATGCGAGGAAGTCGAAACCGACATTAATCCTCAAAAACCCGAACTCGGCAAGCGCACAATGACTTTCGGAAAAGAAATTTACATCGACGGCGAAGACTTTTCCGTTTGCCCGCCTCCGAAATATTTCCGTATGAAAAAAGACGGGCTCGTAAGGCTTAAAGGCGCATACGTCGTTAAGTGCGAAGACTACGTCTTAAACGAGGACGGCTCGGTAAAAGAAGTGCATTGTACCTATCTTCCCGAAACGAGAAGCGGCTCCGATAACAGCGGAATAAAAGTTAAAGGCACGATTCACTGGGTCGACGCCAAAAACTGCGTTCCTTGCGAAATCCGTAAGTACGGATATCTTTTAAAGGACGCCGAATATAACGGTCAGGATTTTTCCGAAAGACTTAACGAAAACAGTCTCGAGGTTATCTTCGGCGTTGCCGAAAGATATATCGAAAACGCAAAGTTCGGAGAAAGCTTCCAACTTTTAAGGAAAGGTTATTACAAAAAAATGCAAGCAAACGATAAGCTTGTGTTGTCGGAAATCATTTCCCTTAAAGACAGTTTTAAGGCTTAATGGCAAAAATTTACGTAAAAATTACTTGCAAGACACTTGTTTTTTCGTTTATTTTCATTAAATTCGCTTATTTTCTAATTATTTAAACAAAAAAGTGCAAAAACCTATTGACTTTTTTCGAGTAATTTAATATAATACAATCGTACGTTAGTAATACGTCGGGTTCGATTAAACGTTTTCGTACCCTCATAACGTTGTAAGAGGTGGAATATGTATTGGGTTTTAGATGCTATTATGGTGCTTCTTTTCGCTGCGGCACTTTTACTCGGCTACAGAAGAGGCTTGGTTAATATGTTAGCAACGACCATTTCGGTCATTTTGCTTGTCGCGTTTACCGTTGCGGGCGCTGCCGGGCTATGGCTTTTGTTCTATAAAGTCGGTGCGGTAAACGGGCTCGGTTATATGCTTTTAAGCGTTTTCGGCGAAACGAACTCCTTATTTGCGGCGATAGGTCTTGAAAGTTTTGACATTTGTCAGCTGGTGTCTGCGGTTATTTTGCTTATTGTAGGCTTCCTCATTTCCGGCGCTATTTTCGTAGCGGTCGGTTGGGGCGTAAGGAAACTTTGCTACAAGATTCCGCATAAAGGCGTTTTCGGTATAATCACCGGTACTTTGGGCGCAGCAGTGTATGCTGCTATCGTACTTGCGGTATTCTGGGGCGTAACGGCGCTTTTCTACGCACTCGCTCAAAAGGGCGGGGAATTCAGCATTCAGATGTGCGAGTTCTTCGAATCCTGTTCGATTTCGGGTTGGCTTTTCAAAATTAACCCCCTTAACGAACTTTTAGCAAGCTTTTTGGCTTAATTAAAATTAATACTTAAAGGACTATTCGACGGAATAGTCCTTTTTTCGTGTCCGAAATATTTATTTAGGATTAGCAAGTATTCTTTCGTCGATAATTTTACCTTTTCCGTTAAGCAGCACGCAAAGCGTTTCTTTTTCCGTAATAAAGCCGACGTACCAATAGTTTTTATTGTTTTCGGCAATAAGTCTAAGGTAGATTTCACCGTTAAAAACGCCGCCTTCGATATAGCCGTCTATGTATTCTTTTTTTTCTTTATATGCGTTTTGAAGGGCAACCTCCGGCGATATCGTATCGCTAAGTAGCAGCGATTCCATATTGACGTTTTCGTTTTTACCATCGTGCGCAATTGTGGCGATAAACGGCTTATCGGGCAACTTTGTTACTTCTAAAGTGGAAACGAAACAGTCTGAAACGGTCGAGAAAGCAAATGTTTCGCTATAAGATTTATCCGTCGTAAAGTATACCGTGTATTCACCCGTATCACCGTTTTTTAATTTGAGTTTTATGATTACGGTCTTTTTAACGGGATTCATAATGCCGTCGGCAATCATAGGGGATTCTCTTAGTTCGGGGTAGACTTGCAAGGTAAAATTTTCGGTTTCGCCGTAAAAGCAGTTGCTCCTTAGCCTTGTTATGTTTTCCCCGAGGTTGGTTTTATCGCCGCACGCAGAAAGGAGTAGACAAGCCGAAAAAGCAGATAAAAGTAATAAAAATTTTATAAATTTCATAATTCACCTCGGTATATTGTATTATGAAAGTAATTTTTTATGAAAAAACGTCGTTAAATTATTGTATTTAGTCGAATTATGTGCTAAAATTAACTTGTAACGAAAACTTTTTGCGTAGAATATTATATTGAAAGAAAGTTTTTTTGCCTTTGCGCCGTTACAATCTTTGACGAGGGCTTAATCTTAGGCGGTATTTTATGAAACAACTCGTGCTAAAAACAATCGGAATAACGCTTGCGTTTATAGCGGTTTTCGTTTTTGTCGTATACGGCATATTTGCGCTGTTTTTTCCTAAAAACACCGCTTACTTTTACGACGGGCTCGGCAACGATGTTAAAGCCGTAAAGTTTATGCAAAAAGCATATAATCGTTCGGGGGAACTTTCCGACCTCGACCAATTGTGTGTTTATGCGGTCAAAACGGGCGATAACGGGCTTATAGCCAAACATTTAGGCAGTTTGTTCGAGCGTGAAGCCGAATTTAAAGATTACGCAGACAAGACTAAAAAAGACGGATATTTCGACCGTATGGCAACTAAATACGTCTTAGCGCTATATAGCGCGGAAAGCGATAAAACCGTAAGCGTACAAAAAGCAAGCGCGCTTACTAAAGATTATACGTCGGACGCGCCTATGCACAACGTTCTTGCCGCTTCGGTATCGAACGGCGATAAAGTTACGGTAAGCTTTATTAAGACTAAAATAGAGGAAGCCTATTCTTCCTTTAGCGATTTAGGAAAACAAACGGCGTCTCAAGATTTATCCGTTATAGAAATCTTTTTAGCAAAGTAAATAAAATAATTAGTCCGCTTTTCGGTCGATAATCGACCTATAGGCGGACTTTTTTAGTTGTTTTTTGCTTTTTTCGTATTTAAAAAGTAGGCAATGTTGTTCGTTTTTATGGTTTTGTAGCCGCTAAAACCCGTTTTTTTTCAAAAGTCGGGGATAATTATTGATTTTTTGTCGTAATTATATTATAATAAGACTATAAAGCAATGCGTGCCTAAAAAAACAAAGCCTGCGTTGCAAAAAATTTTGATTTTCAAAGGGGTACCCCTTTCGGCGTTTAACAAGTAAACGCCGATAAGTACTCCTTAAATTTACGGAGTACGTATATGAGTACTGCTTTTGCAAAAGCTAAGCCGATAAAACGCGATCTTAAAAGAGAGATCGTATGTCGGAAAATCAAACGCCCCAACAGAATATTGGCGGCAATCGTATTTTTCTTTTTGGGCGTTATTGCGCGTAAAAACAGGGTAAGGTTTCATTACGCTTTCGATTTAAAATCTTTAAAGCGCCGCCCCGTTATACTAATTTCGACGCACGCTTCTCGTTTGGAGTTTGTTTGTGCGCTATCGGGGTTTAAGGAAAGAAACATAAACGTCGTTTGCGGATATCAAAACATCATGAAAAAGTATATTTACACTATACTCAAGCACCTCGGCGTCATACCCAAATATTTATATCAACCCGATTATCTTTGCACGAAGAATATGTTGTCGGTAATAAAGCGCGGCGGCAACTTAGCGCTTTTCCCCGAAGGCATTCAGTCGATTTCGGGCAGCACACATCCTATAAATCCCGCAACGTGCAAATTTTTAAAACGTTCGGGCGCGACGATAGTTCTTTGCAAAAGCGAGGGCGCCTATCTTTGTCAAAACAGATTTTCCAAAGACGTAAAGAAAGGCAAAGTCGATTTTTATTACGACATTTTGTTTACGCCCGAAGATTTGAAAACTTTGTCGGAAGAACAGATTTACTCAAAACTTATAGACAGATTTTCTTATAACGAATTCAAACTTAACAAAACCCGTCACGAAAAGTACGTCGGTAAACTGCCGAACATCGACGGGCTCGATAAAATCATTTATAAATGTCCCCATTGCGGTAAGGAGTTTAATTTCGTAATCGAAGGCGAGTCGATGACTTGCCATAGTTGTGGCTATAAAGTTACCATGGACGAGTATTACGATTTAACCGTAGACAGCGACCATAAACTGTACTTCGATAACGTCGACGACTGGTTCAAGTGGCAACGAAACACCGTTACCGAATCCGTCGAGCAAGGCTTTGCGCCGCTATGTAGCGACGGCGGACTTTACGTTTTACGCACCGACAAATTGAACAAAGCCCCCAACGATAAAATTTTCCTAACGCACGGCACCGTGACTTTAGACAGAGAAAATTTATCCGTTACGGGTACGGGCGACTCGGAAGGTAACGACTTTACGTTTAGTATGAGAGAAGTCTACTCGCTTACCTTTTCGCTTTCCGGGTTTTTGGAATTTTATTACGAGGACGAATATTACGTAATAAAACCCGACAAAAATCTTAACGAGATGATTAAATGGACCCTTTATTCGGAAGAGGTACATAATCTATACGATTTGAGGTGGAAAAACGCCTCTATCGACGTATACGGCTAACAGCCGCAAATAACTTAAGAGGAGTTTATATGGATAACGAAAATTTCACGGTTGACGAAAAAAACTCGAACGACGGTTTAACAACGCCCGACATAGACGGCGCCGCCGCACAGAGCAATCCTCAGGGCTCTAAAATGTCCGAAATCTCGGTCAAATTCGGCTTAAAAAGTTTTTTGACCGTCGTCGGTATACTTTTAGCGGTAATAATAGCCGTCGGAATACTAACCTTCGTCATTCCCGCGGGCGAGTTTGACTTAGACGGTGGCGGAAAGATAATTTTCGGCAGTTATCACGAAGTCGCCGCAACCGAAAGATTACCCGTTTGGCGTTGGTTTACGGCACCTTTCGAGGCGCTAATCGTAGGGCAGGGCAATATGTCGATAATTCAGGTTATCGCTTTGCTTCTTATTTTGGGCGGAACGTTTAAAGTTTTGCAAGAAAGCGGCGGGCTTACCTCGCTTATCAGAATACTCATTGCTAAACTTTACACGAAAAGATATCTTGCGGTATGGGTAATAACCTTCGTATTGATGTTTTTATCTGCGGTATTCGGGCTTCAAGAACAGTTTTTGATTTTATATCCGCTGTTTTATATGCTGTGTATCGCTATGAACTGGTCCAATTTTACGGCAATAAGTTTTATACTTATAACGTCGGGCGTAGGGTTTACCACGGCAATAACGAACCCGTTCACCATAGGCACGGCGTCGATAAACGCAGGTATCAGCGTATCCGACGGCATCGGTTACAGAATTGTGATTTTCGCTATTTTGTACGTAGTAACGGCAGCGTATATGACCTTTATGGTTAAACGCGACGAAAAAAGAGCAACCGAAAAATTCGACATTGCAACCTTTACGCTAACGACGGAAGACGAAAAAGCCGCCGACAAAAAGAAGGCGACGATGATAGTTTTACTGTTTTCGATAGCCCTTTTAGGCGTTTTGGTCGCAATTTGCATAGAATCTTTAAGAAGCCTCAGCATGATTATTATGGGTGCCGCTTTCATAATCGGCACGATAATCGTCGGAAGGATTTTACTCGGCAGTTTCAAACGCATGGGTAAGGAATTTTTAATCGGTATGAAGGACGTTGCACCGTCGCTTGTAATTATTATTTTGGCGTTCAGCGTAAAATACATCGCCGATAAAGGTTGCATTTTACATACGATATTCTATTATTTCTATAATTTGATAAACGGAACTTCGCCTTACGTCGGCGTTTTGCTTTTATATGCTTTCGTTTTGGTAATAGAATTTTTCGTTCCGTCGGCGTCTGCAAAAGCAGTGCTTATTATTCCGCTACTTACTTTGGCGCCCATCCCCGGCATCAGCGTTAACACTATAGTACTTACTTATTTGTTTGCGGACGGCTACACCAACGTACTTTTCCCGACTTGCGGAACTCTACTCATAGGCTTAGGCTTAGCGGACGTAAGTTACGCAGAATGGTTTAAAAAGACAATTTTATTCCAGCTTATCTTACTTGCCGCATCTATAGGCTTTTTGATGCTTGCCGTACGTTTTGGCTATTGATTTTAAAAGTAATTAAATTTAAAAAATCCGCCTATAAGCCCGTTATCGGACTATTTTGGCGGATTGATAACGAAAAAGCGAGGGACCGTTAAGGCTCCTCGTTTTTTAAGTGGCGGTATACCCACTCTCTTAAATTTTCAAAATCGATTTGCCCCGACGCTAATTGTAAGAAAACGTCGGATAGTTCTTTTTGAGTGTAAACAAGCGATACACCGTTTAGGGCGAGAACGACAAGCATTGCATGTGCGCCGATACGCTTATTACCGTCAATAAAGGGATGGTTTTGTGTAAGACCCAAAGCAAGCCGAACGGCTTTATCGATTAAAGTGGGAAAAAGTTCGCTACCTTCATATGTTTGCATGGGGGATAACAATGCCGATTGCAACAGATTTTCATCCCGCAATCCGTCAAGACCACCCGTTGCTTGCATAAGTTCGCTATGAAGGTAGAGAATTTGTTCTTTATTGAGCCAAATCATTTTGCTAATTCCTCGTAGGCGGTTTTATTCTTCTCTATAAGTTGTTTAGATACGGAAGCGAGGGCATCGTCGGAAGCCATAACCAAAGCAGTGTTATTACGAGAAATTTCAAAAGGAATGCGTTGCTCGCGTACAGATTGCTTGATAAACATAGTCATTGCCGCGTTTAAGGAAAGACCGAAGTCAGAAAAGAGTTCGTCCGCTTGTTTTTTAAGTTGTTCGTCTATACGAAGCGTTACGTTTACGTTAGCCATTATAATACCTCCTAAATAATGCTACATTATTATTTTATACAAAACAAAAGCGTTTGTCAACATAAATATGTGCAAAAGCGGTGCAAAATATGTGCAAAAACAGTTTTATTGCCAAAATATGGAAAAGTATAATAAAATGACTGTCTTTAAAATATGCTATTTATTTATGGAGAATCGCCGAAAATGCGAAATCAACACTTGGAGCGAAAAATCAAATTGAAATCCATAAACTTTTTGATGCTTGCCGTGCGTTTCGGCTATTGATTTAAAAAGTAATTTAATTAAAAAATCCGCCTATAAGCCCGTTATCGGACTATTTTGGCGGATTTTATTTTGCTAAATTTTACCTTTCGCGTCGAAAATTTCGGTGCAAACGGATAGTGCGAAGTCTTCTTCGTGACAGACAAGTATTATTGCGCCTTCGTACTCTAAAAGCGCCTTTTTAAGTGCGTCTTTTGCTCGTACGTCGAGGTGGTTTGTCGGTTCGTCGAGTATTAATAGGTTGGACTTTATTTGCGTAAGCACGGAAAGTTTACATCTTACTTGTTCGCCGCCGCTCATATTTTGTATGGGTTTTACGGCAAGTTCGCCTTTAAGTCCGACCCTTGCAAGCGCCGCACGTTTTGATTTTTCGTTTGCCAAAGGATAGCATGAGGAAAAATATTGACTTGCGCTTTCGGAGGGGTTGGAAAAATTAAGGTCTTGTTCGAGGTAAAGTATTTTCGCTTCGGGGTGAATGAAAAAGGAGCCGCCGCGCGAAGGCAGTTTGTGCATTAAAGTTTTCAAAAAAGTAGTTTTACCTACGCCGTTCGTGCCGCGTATCCAAAGCCTCGAGGAGGAATTCAGATGTAGGTCTATCGGCGGAATAAGCGTTTTGTCGTAACCGACTTCGAGTTTTTTAACAACTAAAAGGTCCTTAGTGTTAAGACTTAAATAGGGGAATGAAAATTCGGCGTCAGGTAAAACGTTGGGTTTTGACAAAATTTCCATTTTATCGAGCATTTTCTGTCTCGAATGCGCCATTTTAGCCGTCGAAGCACGGGCTTTGTTTTTGTCGATATAGTCGGTAATCCTTTTAATCTCCGCTTGTTGACGTTGGTAATCGGAACGGTATTGCCGCATATTCATTTCGCGAAGGTCTAAAAATTTGCTATAATTGCCGGTGTATTTTTTAATTTCACCGAACTCGATATTGACGATGTATTTCGAAACGGCGTCTAAAAATTTTACGTCGTGCGAAATAACCAAAAAGGTCTTTTTGTAGTCGTTAAGGTATTTTATAAGCCAATCGATGTGTTCGACGTCCAAAAAGTTTGTAGGCTCGTCCAAAAGCATTATATCGGGGGACTCCAATAAAAGTTTACAAAGCATAAGTTTAGCCCTTTCGCCGCCCGATAAATTGCCGATAACGGTACTATAGCCCACGTTATGCATACCGAGCCCGTTTGCGACTTTTTTGATAAGAGAGTCTAAATCGTAAAAACCTTCGCTTTGCAATTTGTCCTGAAGATTGGAAGATTTTTTAATAAGTCTGTCTAATTCTTCGCCCGTAGCCGTCCCCATTTCCTCGTACATTTTGTTTAGTTTTTCTTCGATTTCGTATAGATAAGCAAAGGAAGAGGAAAGGTATTCCATAACGGTCAAGTCTTTAGGAATAGTCGCATGCTGGTCAAGATAGCCTTTTCGTATTCCGTTAAGCCACAACACTTCGCCTTCGTCTTGCGAAAGGTTGCCCGAAATAATATTTATAAACGTAGATTTACCCGCACCGTTTAAACCGACGACGCCGATATGCTCGCCGTTGTTTACCGTTAAGGAGGCTTTATTAAAAAGTTCTCTGTCGTCATAGCGGTGGGTAAGATTTCTGATTTCCAAAACGCTCATAAGCAAATTTTCCTAATATGTGTTTAATTCATTCTAATATATTTTGAGTTTCGTGTCAAGTTATTTGCATTTTTATCTTAATTGTGTTATAGTTTTATCGAGGTAATTACAATGAAAACAAGATTTAAATACAAATTTAAAAAATATGCGTACGTAGCGATGGCGGCGGCTATACTTCTCGCGATAGCGGTAATTGCTATGAATTTATTCAGAATCGTAAAGTACGGATACGATTCGTCTAAACTTATGAGTATTATAATATCGTTTGTACTGTCAATCGTTATTATGGTGCTTGTAATATCTATGCTCGTATCTTCTTTTTACGAGGTGTCGGAAAAATCTTTCACGCTTCGCTGGGGGATACTTAAAAACGAAATTCCCGTTAAGGAAATCACTAAAGTTCTTCACAGTCCCGACAAAAACACTTTATCCGTCTTTTACGGCGAAAACGATAATTATATGGTCATATCCGCGATAGACGTTAACGTTTTGGATATCGTCGACGCAATTCGCAAATACAATAAAAAGGTAATTTACGAATCGATATCCGAAGAAAGCAAATAATAATCTTTTACTAAAAAGTTAGCTTATAAGCCCGTTATCAAAGGATTTCGGGCTTTTTTTGTTTGTAAAAAAACAGTTTGAAGTTGCTTTTTAAGAAGTGAAAAAGTATTTCTTCGTTTTTAGTCTTAAAAATTTTGTCGTTTTTTTGTAAAACGGTATTAAAACGATTGACATATCCATAGGTTGCGTATATAATTTAGTTTAGTTTTGCTAAACTCAAAGTTTAATATCTCAAAATACGTTAAACCGTAAGTTTAGTAAAACCAAATAATTTATTCAGGCGAATTATGGAATTAGGCGAAAAAATCAAACAGTTAAGATTGCAGTGCGATCTTACGCAAGAAGAATTAGCCTCTCGATGCGAACTCTCCAAGGGGTATATATCTCAGCTTGAAAACGACTTAACAAGTCCTTCTATCGCGACGCTTAAAGACATTTTAACGGCGGTAGGCTCCTCTTTAAAGGAATTCTTTTCCGAAGTCGACGTCGACGAAAAGGTTGTTTTTACCGAGCAAGACTTTATCGAAAAGGTTAGCGACAGCGGAATATTAAATTGGCTTGTACCCAATGCGCAAAAAAATATGATGGAACCTATTCATCTTGTTTTATCCCCCCATCAAAAAACCGAGCAAGACGTCCCGCACGAAGGGGAGGAGTTCGGCTATCTGTTAGAAGGCAGCATAGTGCTTTATTTAGGAAAGAAAAAGTACACTGTAAAAAAGGGCGAAAGTTTTTACTTCGAAGCGGATAAGACCCATTATATCGAAAACGTTTCGGATAACGCGGCAGTACTTATTTGGGTGTCGACGCCGCCGACTTTTTAATGTTTAAACTGCAAAAAATAAGCGATAATCGACCTATAGGTTGATTTTTGCACATTTTTACATTACTGTTGAGCCGAGCGGCTTAACAGAAAAAACTTATATACGAATGCCTAAAGGGCTAAAAGATAATTTTTACCGTTAAGGAGCGCTATTTATCATGGCTGAAAAAATCATCGAACTTAAAAAAGTAACCAAGATTTTTGACGGCACCGCCGTCGTGGACAACGTCGACCTTTATATACGCAAGGGCGAGTTCGTAACGCTTTTAGGACCGTCCGGTTGCGGCAAAACGACGACGCTTAGAATGATAGCGGGTTTCGAAAAGCCCGACGGCGGCGAAATTTTGCTTAACGGCAAAGACATAACGCAAATACCGCCTTATTTAAGACCTATAAACACGGTGTTCCAACGTTATGCGCTTTTCCCGCACCTTAACGTGTACGACAACGTTGCGTACGGTTTAAAATTAAAGCGCGTACTAAACACTTATCGTAAAAAGGACGGCACGACCGTAACGAAAAAAGAAAAATTATCGAGGAAAACCATAGACGAAAAGGTTTCGAAAGCATTAAAGATGGTTGACCTCGAAGGTTTCGAAAAGCGCGACGTAACTACGCTTTCGGGCGGGCAGCAACAACGTATCGCCATTGCAAGAGCCATTGTTAACGAACCGCAAATTCTTCTTTTGGACGAGCCTTTAGGCGCGCTCGATTTAAAGATGCGTCAAGATATGCAGCTCGAACTTAAGGATATGCACAAAAAACTCGGCATAACCTTTATTTACGTTACGCACGATCAGGAAGAAGCCTTAACGATGAGCGATACTATAGTTGTTATGAACGACGGCGTAATCCAGCAAATCGGCACGCCCGAAGACATTTACAACGAACCTAAAAACTCCTTCGTTGCCGACTTTATCGGCGAAAGCAATATAATGAGCGGCACCATCGTCGGCGACAGAAAAGTCAGGTTCATAGGTCACGTTTTCGACATGGTCGACGATTTCGAACTTCATGAAAAGGTTGACGTCGTCGTCAGACCCGAGGACGTATTCTTACTCGACAAAGACAAAGGTCAGGTAAATGGAAAAATCATATCGTCTATTTTCAAAGGCGTCCACTACGAAATGACTTTCTTAATCGGCAAAACCGAAATCGTCATTCAAGACACGCTCGAAAGAAAGGTGGGCGAGGAAGCAAGTATAATCATCAAGCCCGAAGATATTCACATAATGAAAAAAGAATACCTTGTAAACGCTTACGACGGCTACATTACCAAAAACAACCAAGTATGCTTTGCCGAGGGCGAATTCGATTGCGACGTTACAATGCTGTATCCGGGCTCTCGTCTCGACGAAGAAGGCTATCTTATTACGGCGGAAGGCGAAACTTTAGACCTTACCGATACGGCTGTAAAGGTCGAAGTGCCTCTCGATAAAATCGAAATCATCGACAACGAGGAAGACGGCACGACGTCGGGCGAGATTATATCCATCATTTATAAGGGCGACCATTACCAAGTCATAATCCGTACGCCCGAAGAAGAGGAAGACTTCGTCGTCGATACGGAATATTTGTGGAACGAAAACGATAAAGTCAGCGTTAAAATCGACCCGAAAGACATTACGCTTAAATTAAAGGTGAAGTAAAATGGGTAGCGCTTTAAGATTTTCCAGAAAACATCTGGGTATACCGTATGCGGCATTTTTGCTGGTTTTCGTAATAGTGCCGCTTGTATTGATACTTTACTATGCATTTACCGATTCGAACGGCAGCTTCACATTCGGTAACTTTGCAGACTTTTTTTCGAGAAGTTCCAACCTATACGTACTTTTGATAAGTTTTGCGCTCGCGCTTTTAACGACCGCCGTATGCCTTATTATAGCATACCCCGTCGCCTACATTTTATCGAGAAGCGGCGCCAAAACGAGAAGCGTCTATCTACTGTTGTTCGTTCTCCCCATGTGGATTAACTTCGTGCTAAGAACCGCCGCCATGAAAGAACTTTTATTCGCACTCGACGGTTTGGGGGTATATAACGTAACGGATTGGTATTTCGTAAACACGGTAATCGGTATGGTTTACGACTATTTACCGTTCACGATTTTGCCGATATACACTGTACTTATAAAGATTGACAAAAACGTCGTAGAGGCGTCAAACGACCTCGGTGCAAACCCTACGCAAACTTTTTTAAGAACGACGCTTCCTTTGTCGATGCCGGGTATAGTCAGCGCAATAACGATGGTACTTTTACCCACGACGACGAGTTACGTTATTTCCGATACGCTCGGTAACAGCAAAGTTACCATTATCGGCAAACTTATCGAAAATCAATTCAACATAGGCACGGCGGACAGCTGGCATACGGGCTCGGCAATTTCGCTTATATTGCTTGTGTTTATATTCGGAACAATGCTTTTGTCGGGCAAGTTTACCGAAAATACCGATACGAGAGGTGGCGGATTATGGTAAAAAAGATTTTTCGTTCGACCTATTTGTGGCTCGTGCTGATATTTTTATACGCACCGGTAGTTTTGCTTGTAGTATACAGTTTTAACGCGTCGACGGAGATAGGCAGCTGGTCTAAAGAGTGGAACTTTTCTCTATACAAAATGCTGTTTACCGACGAAAAGATTTTAAGCGCAATCAAAAACACGGCGCTTTTAGCGATTTCGTCGAGTGCGATTTCGACCGTTTTGGGAACGATAGGCGCTATCGGAATGTTTTATTCCAAAAAAAGAACTTTCAAAATTTTCAATACCGTAACGCAAATACCTTTGGTTAATGCCGATATAGTTACGGCGATATCGCTTGCGCTTGTTTGCTCGATATTGCTGTTTCCGAGGACGTACGGGTCGCTACTGATAGCGCACGTCGTATTGACTTTTCCGTTCGTGGTAACAAACGTTTTGCCAAAGTTAAAACAGATGGACCCAAACCTTTACGAAGCGGGCTTAGACCTCGGCGCGTCGCCTATAAAGGCGTTGTTTAGCATTACGTTGCCTGAAATCATGCCGGGTATCGCGTCGGGCTTTATGATAGCGATTACGCTGTCTTTAGACGATTACATCGTAACAAACTTTACCAAGCCTTCGACCATCGACACGATATCGACGTATGCGTATAACGCTTATGCCAAAAACTCGGCAAACACGTCGATACCTGCGCTTCGTGCGCTTTCGGCGATAATTTTTGCGGTAATCATCGTTTCAGTTATCGTCGTCAACGTAACGGCAAACAAAAACGCGCCTAAAGGGGGAAACAAATAATGAAAAAGATATTTTCCCTCGTAATCGTTGTCGTTATGCTCGGCGCGATAGTAGGCTACTCGCTTTTAGGCGTCGACTTTTCCAATGACAACGAAGACGTCGAGATTTTAAGGGTATATAACTGGGAAGAATATATTTCCGAATCCGATCAAAACAAAATAGAATGGACGGATTTCAAAAGCGGCGACTACGAACTTGCCGAAGACGACGAATATGTAGATTTCATCTACCTTTTCGAGTCTTATTGTCGTGAAGAATTAGGAAGAAACGTCAAAGTAGAATATTCGACTTTCGGCACTTGCGAAAACATGTACAACGAACTCAACTTATCCAAAAAGGTTGTCGGCGGCGAAACTACTTACTCGTACGACCTTGTCTGCCCGTCGGAATACATGCTTTTGAAAATGTTGAAGGAAGATATGTTAGAGCCCGTTTCCCAAACGCAAACGAGGAGCGATATAAAAACTTACGACGAAAATTCCTCGGCGTATATACGCGAACTTTTCAAAGGGCTCGAAATCGAGTGCAACGACGGCAAAGTAAGGTCTTTATACGACTACGCGACTTGTTATTGTTGGGGCACGATGGGGTATGTGTATAACCCCGATACCGTCGACAAAGAGGCTGCAAAACACTGGAATCTTTTATGGGACGACAGATATAAAGGCGAAAGCACCATTAAAGACAGCGTAAGGGATAGTTACATTTTAGCGCTCGGATACGTTTACGAAGCCGAACTTAAAGAACTTAAAACGCGTTACGACAGCGGCCTTATTACCGCGACCGAGTATAACTCGAAGCTTACCGAAATCTATAACCGTACCGACGACGAATCGGTTAAAAAGGCGGGCGAGGCTTTGACGGGGCTTAAAGAAAGGCTTTTCGGTTACGAAGTCGACAGCGGCAAAAAGGATATGGCGCAAGGCAAAATTTCCATAAACTTTGCCTGGAGCGGCGACGCCGTTTACACAATGGACTTTGCCGAGGAAATGAGCGAAGGCGAAGTCTTGCTCGAATATGCGCTTCCCGAAGAAGGCAGTAATATATTCTTCGACGGCTGGGCTATGCCGAAAGGCGCAAACGTAGAACTCGCAAGGATTTTCATTAACTTTATTTCCCGTGCGGAAAGCGGAAAAATGAATATGGGCTATATCGGTTATTCTTCCGGTATAGCGGGCGACGTTATGTTCGAAAACGCAATAGACTGGTACGGCACTTACGTTTTGTTAGAAGCGGACGAAGCTTGCGAGGACGCAGTTATGATAGACGGCAAGTATTATACCGAAGTTTATTTCGGCGACCTCGGCGTTGACGAAATAAGCGCGCTTGAGGTAAGCGGCAAGGACGACGTTTATAAAGTGAATTTACCCGTTTACGACGACGATTATAACGTGGTCGGCGCCGATTTAGACACGGAAGTCGAAATTTTATCGAGCGATTTATCGTATTTTTTCAATACGGTAAAAGAAGGCGAGGACGGCTATAACGAGTACGTATTGTATTACCAAGGCAGAAATCGCCAATGCGAAACCCAGTACCCTTCGTACGACCTCGTTACGCGTTGCACCGTCATGAAGTGTTTTTCCGACGACGAGTTAAGGACTCTTAACAATATGTGGGAAACCGCTAAAGTCGGCGACGCTTCTTTAGGTACGTTATTGCTGGTTATAGGCATTATTGCGGCGGTTATCGCAGTTAGCGCGGTTATCATCGTCTTGTACCGTAAAGACGTAATAAAACGCGTCAACCCCCATAAGGATTTAAAACTTATCTCCACCGAAGAAGTAACTTTGTAGTACGCAAGGCTCTCCTTGATAAGGAGGGCCTTATATATAATCGCAAATCCTTTTAGGCTCCTTTGTGTAAAGGGAGCTCCGACGTAGTCGGTGAGGGATTGACTATATAATTTGTAAATCCATCTTTGCCTCCCACTTGGGGAGGTGTCGGCGAATGCCGACGGAGAGGGTTGGGCTTTCGCTAAGTAAAAAGTAAGAAGTAACAGAAAAAAGTTCGGACGAAAAAACAAAAACCCCGCTATAAGCCCGTTATCGAACTTTTTTAATAAAAAATCGCGGAACCGCAATTTTACTTGCGATTCCGCTTTTTTCATGCGCGCAAAACTCAGCACATAAACAAATTATTCCGGCGCCTTAAGCGGCATCTTTACTTATTTCACCATCCGTGCAATAAACCGTAAACTCACCCGTGTCGTTTTTCCAATAAGATTCTTTACTTATAGCACTCCATTGTGCTTTTGTTCCATTAAAATCGATTCTTGTCAGACTGCTACAACCGTAGAATGCAAGCTCACCAATCGAAGTTACGTTGTCGGGGATTGTTATGCTTGTTAGACTACTACAATAATAAAACGCAGATTCACCAATCGAAGTAACGCTGTTACCGATTGTTACGCTTGTTAGTTTGCTACAATAAGCGAACGCAGAATTACCAATCGAAGTTACACTGTTTGGGATTGTCACGCTTGTTAAATTGTAACAACCATAGAACGCATGATCATATATCTCATAATTTTGACCATTGTATTTATCGGGTAGCACTAACACGGTGTCGGTACCGACATAGCCTATAAGATAATTTACGTTACCGTATGTATAGAACAAATAATCGTCAACGTTTACTATATCGGTTGTGCCTTCGGTTTTTACGTTTAAAGCATAATATGCTACGTAACCATAACCGCTACCGCCTTTAGTTATGTTAAGATTGCTCTTGTTTATTACTTCGACAAGTTTATCACAACTACGGAACGCATAAGAACCAATCGAAGTAACGCTGTCGGGGATTGTTATGCTTGTTAGACTGCTACAATAATAAAACGCAGAATTACCAATCGAAGTAACGCTGTTACCGATTGTTACGCTTGTTAGTTTGCTACAATAAGCGAACGCATAATTACCAATCGAAGTAACACTGTCCGGGATTGTTATACTTGTTAGACTGCTACAACCATAGAACGCAGCATAACCAATCGAAGTAACACTGTCGGGGATTGTTACACTTGTTAGA